>MFLD01000016.1 GCA_001781465.1 Candidatus Kaiserbacteria bacterium RIFCSPHIGHO2_02_FULL_49_16 | reverse complement strand
TAATACTTGCCCGGTGTTAGTTAGCCGTGGTACATTTTGTCTATGTTCCCCTCTCTTTTAATAACATCCAGAGAAACACTTGAGGTGGCCATTGTTGTGGGCATCATTCTTACATTTCTGACCAAAACTGACCAACTGTTTTTCAAGAGACATGTTTGGTACGGCGTTAGCGCGGGCGTTTTCATTTCCGTACTCTTGGCTGTTCTTCTTGAAGCGCTTTTTGGTGGATTTAAAGGCAAGACAGAACAGCTTTTCGAGGGAATATTGATGCTTGTTACAGCAGGATTCATTTCCTGGATGATTATGTGGGTGCATCAGCAAAAAGATGTCGCAAAAGGAATTAAAGAAAAAGTCGCATATCACGCGGGAAAAGGATACGGATTAGGAATCTTTTTTCTTGTCGCGGCATCAGTATTCAGAGAGGGAACTGAAATCGTCCTTTATTTAAAATCCAGCGGCCTTGCGGGGCAATCGGGCCAGTTTTATGGCGCAGTATCCGGCATACTTGCCGCGGTGATACTAGGATACGCGCTTTTTCGCTACGCGCTTCGGGTGAATCTGTCGGTGGTTTTCAATGTTACAAGCGTTTTTTTAATAATGTTTGCCGCAGGTCTAGTTGCCCATGGTGTTCACGAATCTCAGGAGCTGGGTATTTTGCCCGTCTTTTCTTTCGATCCGATATTCAACATCTCACACATAATTGATAACAAAGGCATTGTCGGAAGCTTTTTGCGAACATTATTTGGATACACCAGTACGCCGACCTTGCTTGAACTTATTTCGTACGGCTCTTTCGTTGGATTTATCCTATGGTTGAAGAGAGTTACAGACCGTGTGCTTTTAAAGCCGGTTCAGTAATCTAGAAGATGTTATAGAAAATATGAATATTTTATATCGGCAGCTCTCGCTCGGAAATGAAAACTTGTTTTCATTTCTCTCGGCTCGTTTGCCGATGAGCAAAGCGAATTACAAATTCTTGACCCGCCCAAATTTCCCAACGAACCATGTGGGCTCTGCAAATATCAAGAAGAATATTCTATCGAAAGATTACAAACCCAGTGTAGGTATTACAAGAAATTTAGGCGGGTGTAAGTTGTTTCTAAACTCGCTTACGCTCTCTAAGAAAAACTAACATGTCAACACTAACAATCAAAAACTTGCATGTTACGCTCGAAAGCCCCGGTACCACAGCGCTTCGCGCTGGCTACGGGGCAGGCAAGCCGATTTTGAACGGCATCAACTTGACCCTGCCGAAGGGCAAGACGCATGTGATTATGGGCCCGAACGGCTCGGGCAAATCGACACTCGGCAATACCATACTGCGACATCCAAATTGCAAGATAGTGAAGGGCACCATAGCATTCGGCAAAAACAAACTGTCTTCAATGAAGACCGACGAAATCGCGCGCGCGGGAGTTTTGCTCGCTCTCCAGCACCCGCAAGCAGTCTCGGGTGTTTCTGTCACGAATCTGCTTACAATCGCGGTGCGAAAATTCTCGGAGAAGCCGAAGAATTTCAAAATGGCGCACTTTCGGAACGACATAAAGGACACTGCGAAAGCCCTCCACATGCCGGATGAATTTCTTTCGCGCTCGCTCAACGATGGGTTCTCGGGCGGGGAAAAAAAGAAAATGGAAATTCTACAGTTGTCGCTCCTCCCCGCAAAATGCGTCATTATCGACGAGATAGATTCGGGGCTCGACATTGATGCCTTAAAGCTTGTCGCCAAACAAATTACCAAACTTCGCGCGCGCGGTGTAAGCATCATTATCATCACTCACTACAACCGAATCTTGCGATGGATTAAAGCAGACCGCGTGCACATATTGCACAAAGGAAAAATTATAGAATCTGGAACCGAAGCTCTCGCAAAAGACATAGAGAAAAACGGATACAGCGAATACATTGATGCCTAATTATGAAAACAGTCGCAGCGCCAATAGGGGGATGGACGAAGAAAGGCGGGTCTGATGCTTTGCCCGATCGTTTTATACATCGCGCCAAAAGGGGAATAACGCGCGAGGTCGTCGAGGAAATTTCTGCCATAAAAAACGAGCCGGCGTGGATGCGGGAATTGCGCCTGAAATCGTACGAGGACTTTTTGCGGCTGCCAGTTCCAAAGTGGGGACCGGATTTGAGAGGATTGCATTTCGACGAAATTACTTACTATCAGCGCACCGAGGAAGGAAGATACAAGAGTTGGGACGAGGTGCCGTCCGACATCAAAAATACATTCGAGAAAATCGGAGTTCCGCAAGCCGAGAGGGCGTTTCTTGCCGGCGTTATAGGACAATACGAATCCGAGGGCTTCTATCAGAAGTTGCGCCCGAAATGGGAAGACAAGGGCGTAATTTTCTGCGACACAGACACTGCGGTCCAAAAGTATCCCGAGCTGGTGAAAGAATATTTTATGACGAAGTGTATTAAGGCGTCAGAGCACAAGCTAGCCGCCCTGCATGGGGCGGTGTGGTCGGGCGGGAGCTTCCTTTATGTGCCGAAAGGTGTCCATGTCGATATGCCTCTACAAACTTATTTCCGCATGAACGCGCGCGCGTCGGGCCAATTCGAACACACGCTCATAATTGTTGATGAAGGCGCCTCGGTGCAATACATTGAGGGGTGTACCGCGCCGATTTACAACACATCTTCGCTTCACGTAGCGGTTGTGGAAATTTTCGTCAAAAAGGGTGCGAGGTGCCGGTACACCACGATACAGAACTGGAGCAAAGATGTTTACAACCTGAATACGAAACGCTCGATTGTGGAAGAAGATGGCATTCAAGAGTGGGTGGGAGGCAGTCTCGGAAGCAAAACAACGATGCTTTACCCGTGTTCAATTTTGAAAGGGCGCGGAGCGCGGGCCGAGCACTTGAATATTGCCGTTGCCGGGCCGGGACAGCACAAAGATACTGGAGCCAAAGTCATACATCTCGCTCCGCAGACATCGTCCACGGTCATCTCAAAAAGCATCAGTTTCGGCGGGGGAATTTCTACTTATCGCGGACAGTTGAAGATTGTGAAAGGAGCGAAAGGCGCGACCTCACATGTGCAATGTGATGCGCTAATGCCCGACAACATTTCAGTTTCCAATACGGTGCCGTACATCACGGTAGATGAAGAGGATGTAACTATCGGGCACGAGGCGAAGGTCGGCCGGATTTCCGAAGAGCAGGTGTTCTATTTAATGAGCCGCGGGCTCACGGAAGAAGAAGCGATAAATCTCGTTGTGCAGGGATTTATGGAGCCGGTTATAAAAACGCTTCCGCTTGAATACGCGGTCGAGTTGAATCGCCTAATCACTATGGAAATGGCGGGGTCGCTGGGTTGATTTGCCATGACAGCAAAACCGGAAATAATTGATGTGCGAGTGAGTGCGGATGAAATGCGAGTCGTGCCAATCGTGTGGTTGGGCGAGGGCGACAGACACATAAAAGCGCGGGTTCTAATGAATGCGCCGGGCGGGTCGGCAAAGGTGCTCTGCCTTTTCTTGGCCAAACAGGGGACGCTCAAACTTGAAACCGAGGTCATTCACGACGCCCCCAACACATTCTCCCGGACTCTGGTCAAAGGAGTATTAGACGGCAACGCGGTGGCCAACTACGAAGGGTTGGTTACCATACGGAAAGGGTCGAAGAATGCGGACGCGGACTTGAATGAGCACGCGATTCTGCTTTCGCCAAACGCGCGCGCGGGAGCCATTCCGCGGCTTGAGGTTTTGGAAAATGAAGTGAAAGCCGGCCACGGCGCAACAGTTGGTAAAGTCGGCGAAAACGAGCTTTTTTACTTGGCGACCCGCGGACTGCCCCGTGCGGAGGCAAAACGCTTGATAGTGCGCGGATTTCTTAGTGCATTCGTTAGCGAATTTCCAAAAGAAGAAGCGGAAAAAATAAATGCCGCTCTTGAAAGGATATGAATATCAATACCGTCCGAAAAGAATTCCCAATTTTCCAAAAGCGAGGCGCGAAGCCACTCGCGTATTTCGACAACGCCGCGACGACGCAGAAGCCAAAGGCCATTATTGACGCGATGGACAAATTCTACCGCGTGGGGAACGCGCCGGTTCATCGCGGAGTTTATGCTCTCGCCGAATCCGCGACCGAGAAATACGAGAATGTCCGCGACCATGTGAAAGATTTCATACGCGCCAAGCATCGCGAGGAAATAATTTTCACTTCCGGCGCGACCGCGAGCATCAACATGGTTGTTTCCGGATTGGCGGAAACATTTCTGCGCGAGGGAGACCATATTTTACTTTCCGACATGGAGCATCACGCGATGATTGTTCCGTGGCAGGCCGCGGCCAAACGCAAGAAATTAAAATTAAATTTCATTCCGCTTACCAAAGACGGAAGGATTGACCTTGATGTTTTCAAGAAAATGCTCGCGAAGCACAAACCGAAGTTTGTCGGCGTTACGCATGTTTCAAATGTTCTGGGTACGGTGAATCCAGTGAGAGAGATGGCAGCGGCCGCTCACAAGATAGGCGCCATTGTTTTGGTTGACGCCGCTCAAAGCGCGGCGCATTTGCCTATTGATGTGCGAAAACCAGATTGCGACTTCTTGGCTTTTTCCGGGCATAAAATGTACGGTCCCAACGGCATCGGCATTTTGTATGGCAAAAGAAAATTGCTTGAAAAATTGCCGCCCTTGATGTACGGCGGCCACATGATAGAGCAAGTTACGCGCGAAAAAACGACCTACGCGCCGCTACCGGACAAATTCGAGGGCGGCACGCCTCCTGTTGCCGAAGTCATCGGCCTCGGCGTCGCGATTTCATTTCTGCAAAGTGTCGGATTGAAAACGATACAGAAGCACGAAGAAAAGCTGACCGCATACGCGCTACGCGCGCTAAAAGACGTTCCAAACATTTCTCTCCTCGGCCCTACAACCGCCAAAGGAAGAGCGCCGGTATTCAGCTTTACGATTGCGGGCATTCATCCGCACGACATCGCGACCTTGCTTGATAGGGAGGGCATCGCCGTCCGCGCCGGCCACCACTGCGCGCAGATTTTGCACGAGAATTTCTCACTTGATGCTTCGGTGCGAGTGAGTCTCTGTTTTTACAATACTGTTTCGGAAATTGACCGCTTGGTGAGCGCGTTGTCGGCGATAGTAAAAAAATTCCAATGAAATAAAACCCATATGTCCCAATCTACGAATCATCCTAATGCTACGAATGGCTACAAATTTGAGGATTGTTTATTCGTAGTTATTTGTAGATTGGAATTCATTTGTTGATTGGTACACAAATATGAATGAAAACGACATATACCGCGAGGAAATATTGGAACATTACCGGCATCCGCAAAATTTCGGCACGATGAAAAATCCGACGTACGAAGCGGAGGCGATTCATCCTCTCTGTGGAGACAGCATACTTTTACAGCTCAAAGTGAATCCGAAGGGCGTCGTCACGCAGGTTCGTTTCAGCGGCTCCGGATGCGCCATTTCAACCGCGTCCAGTTCCATATTTACGGAATGGATGCTCGGCAAAACGGTAAAAAAATTAAAAACAGTCGGGACAGGGCAAATACAAAAATTGATGCGAGCGCAAATTGGACCTGCCAGATTGCCGTGTATGCTCCTGTCGCACGTTGTGCTTCAGAAGATTCTTTCCGCGGATGCATCGTTCGTCTCAAGGGACTAGCGCGTTTTCACCTCTATCGTATAATTAAAGCTAATGAAAGTAGCTAAGCGTCTCGCCGAACTGTTATTCGTAGGCGTACTCTTCGCAGCGCCTCTTGCATTCGCAGACACATTGTCGATTTCCGTTCAGTCGCTTTCTCCAACGGGTGCGGTACCTGCCGGTACGACTGTCACGTTCGATATCGTGTCCGCTGGTTTCTCCTCGCGTATATACGTAATATCGGACGCCTTCGGCACATCAACTGTATCAAACAGCAACTTCAGCGGAGGCGGTGGATTCTCTTGGACCCCGGCAGTAAGCGATATAGGCGCTCATCCGCTCACTATCACTGCCTCTGATAATGTGGGTAATGCGGCGAGTACGACTGCGACAATCGTCGTGGCGCCGCCGCCCTCTCTTGTGATCCAATCGCTAGTCCCCGGACGAAGCGTTATGCCCGCCGCAAAACTATCTTTTACTGTGTCCGCACTGGGATTCACCAATCCGCGTTTTTCTCTCGGCGATGCATTCGGCGGGATCAGCGGAACGAGCATCACAGATGCCAACATCGATTCGTCGGGGAACTTCTCGTGGACCCCGGATGCGAGTCAGCAAGGCGAACACGTGCTAACGGTCTACGGCACTGATTCTTTGGGCCACGGTGCCACAGTCAGTCAAACGCTGCGCGTGGGCGCGGAGCCGGCGCTCACTATCCAGCCACCCACTCCATCGGGAAGCATCACGCCCGGTCAGGCCCTTACCTTTACGACGAACGTTCAGGGTTATTGGCCCACTACCTTTTCCGTCTCCGACGCATTCATCGGTACATCATCATCCATAACGAACAGCAACATTAACTCGTCTGGGCTCTTTTCTTGGACGCCGCTCGCGGGCGATGTAGGAACGCATGTCCTCAAAGTCATCGGAACCGTGGGCTCATACGGACAAAGCGCTTCTACGACGCAGACCCTCGTCGTTCTGGGTCCCGGCGGAGCGGCACCCTCGCCGGCAGTTTCCGCGTCTGGTTCCGCCAGTTCCACATCAGCCGTGGCGAGCAGTACCGCATCTTCCGCTCTGCTGGACCAGCTTCTAAAACTTCAGGCGCAAATCGCGGCTCTATCAAGTTCATCGGGCGCGACTTCCGCGTCTCCCGCTGGCTACGTCTTCAGCGAAAATCTGCGTCAAGGACAAACAAGCGATGCCGTCTTGCAATTGCAAACCGTGCTCGCGGGGCTTGGATTCCTAGGGGCAGTTCCGAATGGTCGCTACGGGCCGGCCACAGCCGCTGCCGTCAAGAAATTCCAAACAGCGCATGGGTTGCCGCCGGTCGGCAATGTCGGTCCAGCGACCCGCGCGGCCCTCAATGCGCTACCGCAGAGTTCCTCCGGAGCGGCGAACGCGAATGAGAACGCCGCTACAGCGGCGGACGATGGGTACGCCCTCAAGAGTTTCATCGGTTTTGGCGATAGCGGGAAGGATGTTCTTGCACTGCAGAAACGTCTCTCCGCGCTCGGATTTTTCTCGGGCTCTGCAACCGGTTACTTCGGTAATGTAACAAAAGCCGCAGTCAAGAAATTCCAAACTGCGCGCAACATTCAACCGGTCGGCTATGTCGGCCCAAGCACCCGCGCGGCTCTCAACCAGTAACCTACTCCGACCTAGCGAGACTTCCGTGCAGGCGCATCTCGCTCTACGCTCTCCAGAAGATGTTTTCTAAGAAGGTAGGGATATAATATAAAATATGATAAAGAAAAAGAAAACCACAAAACAAATCATTGCGGCGGTGGAGGCCGTTTTGAAAGAATTCGAACCCATGTTTACGGAGCATGTAGGAGGGGCGGAGCTTGTTGCCGTGGAATCGGACTCGATAATTCTGCGCCTTGTCGGGAATTGCCAAGGGTGCGGAATGGCGGGAGGACACTTTGGCGTAGAGATGGAAGAGAAAATAAAAAAACGCCTGCCACAAATAAAGGAAATCACATATACGTACTGATGAAAAAAAGCTTCTAGCTTCTAGCTTCTAGCTTCTAGTCGCTAGCTTCTAACTTCCTGGCTGATGTACGCGCCCATTTCTTATTCCAGTGTTTTGCAAAACACTGGAATAAGGAAATTGAGATTGGCGAGCCGAGACGGCACACGTTTTGTTTGTCTCAACTCTTAATTTTAGTATTTTCCACTATGCTAGTGTTTTGCAAAACACTGGAATAGAGTAAAATGCGGGTATGGCAACTCGCAGTTACCGCAATATAGAACGCATCGTAAAAGGTTACGCCAACCATCGGCGACTGGAGATACTTGATTTGTTGCATAAGGAGCCAGAGCTTTCGGTAGAGGACATTTCGGAAAAGCTCAAGATTGGATATCAAAACGCTTCCGACCACATTCGTCGGCTTGCAATCGCGGGTCTCGTGGCTAAGCGGAACGAGGGTCCGAGCGTCCGGCATAAACTGACACCGAGAGCGGAAGCTATTCTAGTGTTTTGCAAAACACTGGAATAGCAATGCGGGAAGTTATTACAAAGATACATAGGAGTGGAGAATGGAAAAATGACATGCGCTTGTTGGTGTGTAGCAATGCGACAGACGCCTTTCCTTATTCCAGTGTTTTGCAAAACACTGGAATAAGGAAGATATTGCAAAAGGGATATTTGTGGGGAATTCTCCGACAGGGATTTACTGCTACAATCTAGAAATGCCAAAGAAAATAATGTATTGCATTGTTGCCGGCGCTGTTTTGATACTGGCAGTTTGGTATTCCTTTTTCCGTTCCGGAGCAACGGAAATCACGAACTTTCCTTCTTCGGGAACGGACATCATTGCTTTCGGCGACAGCTTGGTGGCGGGAACGGGAGCGACTGATGGGAACGATTTTGTCTCTCTATTGTCACAAGCCACCGGAAGGGAAATTGTTAGTTTAGGAGTGCCGGGGAACACTACCGCGGACGGACTTGCTCGAATCGATGAGCTTGACCGATACATGCCCAAAGTCGTCCTTCTTCTTTTGGGAGGCAATGACCACCTGAAAAAAGTCCCGATAGAAACGACTTTTACAAATCTTGGGAAAATTATTGAGAATATTCACTCGAAGGGCGCGATTGTCCTCCTGCTCGGCGTGAAAGGAAATCTTTTCGGCGATAAATTCGAGCCGGAGTTTGAGAAACTGCGGGACAAGTACAAGACGGCGTATGTTTCGAACGTTTTAGACGGCCTGTTTAGAAATCCAAAGTTGATGGAAGACTCGATTCACCCGAACGATGCCGGAAATAAAGTCATCGCGGAGCGGATATATCCCGTCCTAGCCCCGTTGCTTAAATGAAATAACGCGCGATGAACTACACGGAATATGCCGAGAGCGATTAGGAGCTCGCGGATGCAATCTAACATCTCAAATACCAGTATGAGCCGTTAGTACTCGTTTACGAATGTCAGCCATTTCTTATACTTCGGATTTTCGCCCCTCGTTATTTTGAGGAATTCCTCGCGGATTCTTTTGGTTGTAGGACCATTCGGTTTTTTCATTTTCTTGTTGTCCATGGAAGCGATTGCCGTGACCTCTGCCGCGGTGCCGGTGAAGAAACATTCGTCGGCGGAAAATGCCTCTTTGAGGGAAATCGCGCGATCCTCTACTTTGTAGCCGAGGTCGCGCGCGAGCGTGATGACGGATTCGCGCGTGATGCCGGGGAGGATTGAACCGAGCGCCGGCGTGGTAATAGTCTTGCCACGCACGATGAAGAAATTTTCTCCGGGACCTTCGGCGATGTTTCCTTTGTAGTCCAATTGAAGCGCCTCGGTGAATCCGCGGTCGGTGGCCTCTCTGCCCGCCAGCATGGAATTTACGTAGTGTCCGGTAATTTTCGCTTTTACCGCGAGAGTTTGCGGATGAATTCGCAGTGTTTTTACCACAGTGATGCGAGCCGGCTCGTCGCCCAAGTACGCGCCCCACGGCCACGCGGCGATTGCAACTTCCACGGGGCAGTTGGTCGGAAGCACGCGCACCTCGCCGAAGCCGTAGAAGGCGATTGGGCGGATGTAGCACGACTTGAGCTTGTTTTTTCGCACCGTGTCCACGGCCGCCTCCATTAATTCGTCCAGCGAGTATGGCAACTTCATTCCCAGTGTTTTCGCGGAGAATATCAGGCGCTCCATGTGTCGCTTCAAGTGGAATATCGCCGGACCTTTCGCAGTTTCGTACATTCGAATTCCTTCGAAGGCGCCCGTGCCGTAATGGAGCGAGTGCGAGAGGACATGTATTTTCGCGCTCGCCCAAGGAACCAGTTTTCCGTTGAACCAGATGTATTTTGTTGCTTTCATGTTAGATTTAATTAGCGAGCGAAGCGAGCTTAGTAAATCTTACATCTGCCTAAATTTTCGCTCATTAGTCATACTAATACCTTTACTCCTTATTCACAAATGATTGGCAGATTGCTTTTATCGGCCACACGAAAATTTGGGCGGATAAGTAAAATATAGTCGTTGCACTTCTTATTTTACTTACCGCAATCTCTCAATGACGCAAGATGTCTCGCACGACCTTGCAGTGTATTGAAATATTGGCGGAAGAAAGTGCTAGAATTAACATATCACGACATGCCGATACTTCATCATCACATCATCGACAAGTTAGCTATTGCCACCGGAGTTGCCTCCGGTTTGGCGCTGTACCCGCAAGTCTATTTGGTCATCACAAGCGCATCAGCAGATAATGTATCAATAACGACATATGCGATTATATTAGTAAACAGTATCGTCTGGCTCGTTTACTCCATTCACCGCGACCTGTTATTACTGGCCATTCCATCCGTACTGAACATACTTGCGTCTGTGGCTGTGATAGCCTGGTTCATCACTCTTTGAATTAAAGCATTGTTGAGAGTATCATTCATTGGATGAGGCAAATTCTTCTTATTACTGGCGGCATAATGCTTGCGATAGCGCTTATAATCGGCACTTTTACATTTAACCAGGCCAACCGAGAGGAACTGAATCTCTCCTCTGATTTGCAATACCGAACCCGCGTTCTAATAGACAGTCTTCAAGAATCCGTAGAACCCTCCCTAATTTCTAACGCGACAACCACGGTTCAGAGAATAGTTGAAAGAATCGCGAGCAATGAAAGAATAGCCGGCCTAGGCGTGTTCGATAGCGACGCAAAACCTGTAGCTACATCGGCGCGATTTCCCGACATTGTATTGAGCAATCCTCTGATTGAAACAGTGATGGATACTGACACGCCAACGGGAGCGTTCATACGAAACGCGGACGGCGATATCTACATTTTCTCGAATCCTCTGCATTATAAGGGGCGAGTCATCGGCGCGCTCCTGGTGGCGCAAGACGCGAGCTACATAGACGAAACTATTTGGAATATATGGAAAGAGAATCTTCTGCGCCTGCTCGTGCAACTCATATTGATTGGAGGCGCAATTTTCGTCCTCATACGCTGGGTGTTTTTCAGGCCTCTTTCCTTTCTGGCCGAATCGATAAAAGCAATGCGAAGAGGCGAGCCGGTTCCCGAAGACAAAACGAGCGGCCAGGACTTTCTCATGCCGCTCGCCAATGAGATATCAAAAATATCCACCAGTCTCCGACAGGCGCGATTCGTTGCCGGAGAGGAGGCGCGCATGCGGCTGGAAAAGCTTGATTCTCCATGGACCGCTGAACGCCTTAAAGAATTCATGAAAGCGTACCTGAAAGACCGGCCGATTTTTGTAGTTTCCAACAGAGAGCCGTACGTTCACAACAAGGAGAAGAATGGAATCAAGTGGTCAGTGCCCGCCGGCGGAGTCGTGACGGCGCTTGAACCGGTGATGGAGGCGTGCGGAGGGACGTGGATAGCGCACGGGAGCGGAAACGCCGACAAGTCAGTCGTAGACGCCGACGACAAAATCGCCGTGCCGCCCGAAGAGCCGAGGTACACATTAAAACGTGTTTGGCTTACACCAAAAGAAGTAAAGGGCTACTACAGCGGGCTCTCAAGCGAGGCGCTTTGGCCGCTGTGCCACATGGCCCATGTGCGTCCCCTTTTCCGTGCTGAAGATTGGCTGGAGTATCGCAAGGTAAACGGACTGTTCGCAAAAACTGTTCTTAATGAAATACGCCATGTTGAACGGCCGATTATTTTGGTTCAGGACTACCACTTCGCGCTCCTGCCGGCGCTCATAAAGAAAAGCCGCCCCGACGCGCAGGTTGCCGTGTTCTGGCACATTCCATGGCCGAGCGCCGCTCAATTCGCTATTTGCCCGTGGCGCAAGGAATTGCTTCAGGGAATACTCGGTGCCGACCTTGTGGGGTTCCACACCCAGCAATACTGCAATAATTTCATGGAAACCGTGGGCGCCGAAATAGAGTCGCGCATTGATTACGAACAATTCTCAATCACGCGCACCGACCACCGTTCGCATATCAGGCCTTTTCCAATTTCAATAGCGTTCCCGGGAAATGCGGAACCGCAAGCCGCCCCCGGCCGCAAGGCACTGGAAGCGCTTAACATTCGTTCCGAGTATGTGGGCATCGGAGTGGACCGGCTTGATTATACGAAAGGAATACGGGAACGATTTAAGGGCATTGAGTTTTTCCTTACTAATCATCCCGACTATCGCAATCGATTTACGTTCCTGCAAATAGCCGCGCCTACACGAGAATCGGTGGCGAAATACCAGGAATACGCCGCCTCTGTCACGGAGGAGGCGGAGAGGATAAACAAGTTGTTCGGAACGCGCGCGTGGCAGCCGATTGTTCTTGAAAAAAGAAATTATTCTCACGCGGAACTTCAGCCGCTGTATCAAAGCGCGTGTTTGTGCCTCGTCACCTCTCTCCACGACGGGATGAACCTTGTGGCCAAGGAGTATCCGGCCGCGCGCGCCGATGAAAAAGGAGTTCTCATCTTGAGCAAATTTACCGGAGCGGCGCGCGGCCTCAAAGGCGCGCTTCTCGTAAATCCTTACAGCGCAGAAAATACCGCCGAGGCGATACATCAGGCACTTACCATGCCAGGCGCCGAACAGCATCGTCGGATGAATATGATGCGCTCCTCTGTACGCGATTACAACATCTATCGTTGGTCCGCAGAGCTCATCAAAGCTCTCTTACAGCTTGAATAAAATGAAAGACGCCAGTAAGCACATGGATTCGATTGTCAGACGAATCAGAAAAGATGGATGCGTTCTCATGCTTGATTTTGACGGCACTCTCTCCCCAATAGTTTCTAATCATCGTACGGCTCAAATCTCTGAAAGTACGCGCGAATCTCTAAGAAATGCTGCACGGCATTTTCCTGTTGCCATTATCAGCGGACGGGCGCTTTCTGATGTGAGAAATAAAATCCGTTTGCCTATTTCTTATGCCGGTTCGCACGGACTAGAATCGCATATTTTCGGGACGAGCTCCAAAACACAAGTGAAGATACCCGGTGAGGCCAGAAACGCCTTTTTACATGCGAGGAGAGCGCTGGGGAAAATAGCGCGGGACTATAGGGGTGTTCGCGTAGAAAGTAAGCGTCTCGGTT
>MFLD01000015.1 GCA_001781465.1 Candidatus Kaiserbacteria bacterium RIFCSPHIGHO2_02_FULL_49_16 | reverse complement strand
CCGGACCCGAATGTAACAGTTGGCAAAAAATGTAAAACGGTTCCGGTGGAGGCGGTTGTGCGCGGATATCTGACGGGAGTAACTGACACGGCAATCTGGACCCGTTACGGAAAAGGAAAACGGGATTTCGGTAATGTCGTCCTGCCGGATGGAATGAAGAAGAATCAAAAATTGCCTCATCCTCTCTTTGACCCGACGACAAAAGAAGACACGCACGACAGGGCGATTTCTCTCAAGGAAATGGTCGCGGAGGGATTGGTTACGACGGAGTTGTTAGAACAGATAGAGCAAACAGCCATTGCACTATTTACCCGCGGAGAAGAAATCGCAAAATCGCGCGGGCTTATTTTGGTGGATACAAAATATGAATTTGGCACCGACGAGAACGGCAAATTGATTTTGATTGATGAAATCCATACGCCTGATTCGTCAAGATTTTGGCAATTGGATTCTTATGCAGAGCGATTCGGAAAGGGCGAAGAACCCCAATATTTTGACAAAGAATTTATGCGCTTATGGTTCAAGGAAAACTGCGACCCATATAAAGATGCGACGCTTCCGGACGCGCCGTATGAGCTTGTAGAAGAGCTGTCGCGCCGTTATATTCAGATGTATGAGCAGATCACGGGAGATAAATTTGCTCCTGGAGAAACACCCGTCCTTCCGCGCATCGAGCGCAATTTAAAAGATTATGCCATTTGAACCGCTTACAGCCATCAATTCAGTAGACGGAAGATATCGCAATCTTCTGGAGCAATTTGCGGAACGATTCAGCGAATTTGCGCTTATTCGCGCGCGGATTAAAGTGGAGTGCGAATATCTTTTGGCGCTTGCTGAAGAAAAGGAATTGGGTATTAGGAAATTGACCGGAGAGGAGAAGAAGCTTCTTTCTGACCTCTGGCGAATTTCTATCGAGGACGCGCGTGTCGTGAAGCAAATCGAGAAAGAAGGCCTGCCTGCGCAGGCAGGGTACGAAGGAATTCCCGCGACGAATCACGATGTTAAAGCTATCGAATATTACATAAAGGGAAAGTTGGCCAAGACATCTCTTGCCGATATTTCCGAATTCGTTCACTTTGCGCTCACATCGGAAGATACAGACAACATCGCATACGCGCTTCTTCTAGGCGATGTTCTGGATCTCGAACTTATTCCTGCGATTGAAGATGTGCGTAAGTATCTTGCGGGCCTTGCAGAAAAATATGCTGCAACTCCAATGCTCGCCCGAACGCACGGACAACCCGCATCGCCCACGACATTCGGCAAAGAAATGGGGGTATTTGAGGCCCGCATTACCCGTCAGCTGGAGCAACTGAGAGAGCGCACCGTCCTTGTTAAATTTGGCGGGGCAACGGGAAATTTCAATGCTCATGTCGTTGCCGTGCCGGACATTGATTGGCAGGAATTCGCCCAGAAATTCATTGATGAGCTTAATAAGGGCCATAAGATTAAAATTGAATTAAATACTGTGACCACGCAAATTGAACCGCATGACACTTATGCAGAACTTTTTGATAATCTTCGGCGCATCAACACGATTCTCATCGGATTTTCGCAAGACATGTGGCGATACATAAGTGATGGCTGGATTACGCAAAAACCGAAAGCGGGCGAAGTTGGTTCTTCTACAATGCCGCACAAGGTCAATCCTATTGATTTTGAGAATGCGGAGGGAAACTTTGGAGTTGCAAACGCGCTTTTTGAGCATTTCTCGCGCAAGCTTCCCATTTCGCGCCTCCAGCGCGACCTTTCCGACTCAACAGTAAAGCGCTCGTTCGGGACGGCATTCGCCCATTCGCTGATTGGCTACAAGTCGCTTCTGCGCGGGCTTGGAAAAATCAGCGTGAACGAAAGCGCGATGCTCGAAGATTTACAGGCGCATCCGGAAGTAATAGCGGAAGCAATTCAAACCGTTCTGCGCCGCGAAGGAGTGGATATACCATACGAAAAATTGAAAGAACTCACGCGCGGGCGCGAGGTAACGCTTGCAGATTTTGCAAGATTTATAGACGGCCTATCAGTGAGCGAAAAAGTAAAAAATCACCTAAAATCTCTCCGGCCCGAAAATTACATCGGCCTCGCCAAGAAGATTGCAAAAGGGAGGGGATAGTATGTGCGCAAATATTCGTTTTCAATTTATATGCTTATTCGCGCGAATAAGCATATAACAGGATTATTTTATGAAAATAAATATTAAAGAATTGCTGGATTTTTTTGATGATAAGAAAGATTCTCAAAAAGGAGATGCGAATGCTCTTATGGCGATCCTTGGCGAAGATTTGAATGCCTCTGCATATAAACATTTTAGGAAAGATAAAGTGGACATTCTTGCTGGCTCAGTACTTCCCGTCATTAAGAAAAATAAAAGTAAGAAAGGAAAAAGATTGGATCGATGGATGCTATACAAAAAAAGAGGCATATTATTTCAGTGTGAAATCAAGAATTGGGCAGCGACCGCTCTGGGTGGGAGAAAATTGCCAGCCGATGCCAGTAAGATTGATATTAAAGAGACTGCTAAATATCACTGGGAGAGTCAGTTGTCTACTAATTTGTCAAAAAAGCCACCCAAAAAAAATCAGAAACACCCGAATGGGGTCAGTAAGGTATTACTGGCGATGCGTAAACCAAATCAGTATAAGAATCATTCGGTGGAACCACTTCTTATTTATTGGATGCCTATTTCTTCAGATAAAAATGGACTAAAGCCATTATCCGCTATCCCCGTGCGGTCTCTTCATTTGCCAATCGAAACAGAATTCTCAAAACTCCACATATTTTCCGTATCTCTTTATCTCCGCCAATTACACAAAAGAGGAAGGGGACAGAAATTTATTAATCTAGAAATGCCTCATTTTGAACATAGAATGAGACTATTAAGTCGTTTCCAGAACGGTCGATAATTTTATGCCATACGGTATTCCCCAAGACATTGAACAAAGAATTAGGCGCAGAGACAAAAACTGCGTTTATTGTCACAAGGCAATGATTTATCCCTGCGTTGGCGATGAGCGGTACAACTGGGCAACAATTGAACATTTCAAAGAGAATGGACCATTTTATTGGGCGAAGGGCTTAAAGGAAGAAGACTTAGCAATATGCTGTTTTAGTTGCAATTCAAGTAGAGGCAATAAAGGATTGTTGATTTGGTTCAAATCGAAGTACTGTATAGATAGAAACATAAACGAACAAACAGTAGCGGAGCCGGTAAAAGAATATATCAGAAGAATTAAAAAGTAAGACAATCTATGTTGTGAAATCTCGATTTCAAATAAACGAGACACTGTCAGTGGGCATCGTAGCCTTTGTTGCCTTGATGGGTTTTATTATATGGACGGAGCCACCTTATGGCAGTTTTCGATGTCCAAATGATTATCGCACTGCGGAAGAATATCTTGACGGACTTGCCAAATGGGCAAGTGTTGAATTAAAAAAGTCGCCTGATATTACACAGGAAGAAATGCTGGCTAAAAGGGAGAGTCTATTCATTGGACATGAGTGCGAGGTATCTCGATGGGGAGGCAGTGACATAAACACGGATGCTAAAAACGGCACTTATCAAGAAATGCCCAGTATATTGCAAAGCGCAGACTACGGTAAGGATTTTAAAATGTATGAGAGCGACCTAGGTTTTTCCTTCAAGTATCCGCCACATCTGGTTATTAGGACTTTCCCGGATGACCCCAGCCATCTCTACATCGTACCGAGTTCCCGTGCCAAAGACTCGAAAGAGCCATTGACCTCTATTATTATCAGCGTTTCCGACCCCGACCCAGAGGAAACGCCGGAGGAGTGGTTACTTGGACCAAACTCCGGATATACAGAGTCTCTTGATCGTTATGGCAATTATTACAAGACCAGCATAGACGGACAAAATGCCGTATACACCGATGGCGGTATGTGGGTAGTGGTCAATACTAGAAACAACAAATATCGCTTAAGCATTGCTGATTTGACTGAAAAGGACACTAGCCCGTTATTTACCGAAATGGGCATTGTGATTGAGTCTCTAACTTTCAAGAAAATCCCCGTCGTTTCAAATGAAGTTGTCTCGGAATTTTACGGGCTACCCGCAGAGAAGAGGAATCAAATGCTAGTAGAAATGATATACGCTGGCGAATATAAAGCTGTGGTAAATGCCACGAATGACGGGATTGAGAAATATCGTGATCTCGTGTGGGAAGATTTGGATTTCTGGATTCATCGAGGAGTTGCACTTTTCCAGCTGGGAAATTGCGCTGAATCCGGAGCAGCGTTTTATCATGTTGCAGTGAGAGTTCCCGAAGACAAAATGGTCTCAAGCATGATGGCGAAAATTACGAATGAAGGGTGCAAAACACCTCTCGATTTTTCGCAACAATAATGCACGCAGCCAGAGTTTTCTCCATCTACTTGCTTATTCGCGCGAATAAGCAAGTGGAGGGCACACAGGTGATACAATGAGGGTATATGCGTGAAGTGGAACTGGAACGACAGCTCAAAGTGCTTGCCAACCGGCGGCGGCTTGCCATTCTGAATCTTTTGCGGAAACGAAAGGATGTAAATGTGAGTGATGTGGCTGACACCATTAGATTATCACTCACATCGACATCAAGACACTTGAATATGCTTGAGCGCATGGGATTTGTTGAAAAGGAGCAGAGGAGCCTCAATGTGTACTATAGAATCACCTCAAATCCAGCAGATTCTTTGCGCGAGATGCTAAAACTGCTTTAGGCCGAGTTTTGTCTTGCATCACTTAGCGTTTTTCTGCAGTTTGTATTTCCTTATGTGCTTATTCGCGCGAATAAGCACATAGGGGAGTGCGGAGGCAATCACTGAACAAATCTTTGCCCGTGTCCGGTTTAGCCTTCGGTAGGAGCTGAATTTTTCCGTCCCCTCAACTCATTCCATTGCAGCGCAAGATCAAGGAGTAGTTCCGGATTTTCTTCGGAGTTTTCTTCTCTCCAATTAAGGAGTTTTACTTTAAATAGGTCTTCGTCAAGAGCGGAAACTTTTCCTGTGATCGCTCGTCTATCGGCCAATTTTAATCGAAGCGCTGGACTTGATCCATATTTAGTGATTATTTTGTTTGAATTTGTATCCATGACTCTTCGCTCCAACTCACTGTTTAACGCAATTCTCAAACTCCTTTGTTTCAGGGCTAATGCTCTGTTCGCCTCCAACTCTGCAACCACCTGCTTTGGGGAGCGGGGATGCGATACCAGTGGCCTTACTCGATTCCCGCGACCCTCTTCTTTTACCATATTTCGATTATATCACTGCCGCAGGCCGAGGCCTGTGCGGATTAAGTACCAACTGATGGCAACAAGAATGGATATAAGCGCCAGTAAAACACCGATGCTTAAGGAGAGAGAGATGTCTGAAATTCCCATAAAGCCGTCCCGGAAGCCGTTGATGAGATAGAAAATCGGGTCTGCATAGGTCAGTTTCTGCCACAAAGGGGGAAGCGCCTGCGCTGAATAAAAGACACCGCCGAGGTAGACAAGAGGTGTTAGAACAAAGGTGGGGACAATGCTGATGCCGTCAAAGCTTTTGGCATAGATGCCGTTCACAAGTCCGGCGAGGGAGAATAACAAGCTAGAAAGAATAAGGAATAAAAGAATAATGAATGGATGCGTCATTGGAAGAGGGGAGAAGAATGCAGAGACTATTATCACAAGCGCTCCGATAACAATTCCTCTGACCATTCCCCCTGCCACATAGCCGGATATTATGACCCACGGCGGAGTTGGGGAGACGAGAACCTCATCGATGTTGCGCGCGAAGAATTTTGCTTGGAAGAATGTCGTTGCTACATTGGAGAAAGAGTTTGTTACAACCGCGAGCATCACAAGCCCGGGAACCACAAAGGTGATATAAGGATGTCCGCCGATTTCTCCGATTCGCTCGCCCAAGATTTTTCCGAATACGAGGAAGTAGAGAATCGAAGTAATTATCGAAGGAAGAAATGTTTGGGGCCAGATGCGAAAAATGCGCACGACATCTTTTCGCACGATAGTGTAAAACGATGTGAACATTTGGGAGGGGGACATATTTATTTTTCGCTAGTTAGTTGAAGGAACACTTCTTCTAATCTTCCACCGCGATAGCCGCGTTTCTGAGCAGTATCTTCGTCGTGCAGAGCCAGCACCTCTTCCATTGTTCCAGACGCGACAATCTCTCCCTTATTGATAATCGCGACATGTTTGCAGAGCTGTTCCGCTTCTTCTAAGTAATGCGTAGTCAGAAGGATGGTGACGCCTGTTGCAGTAAGAGTTTTCAAATATCCCCACATTTCGCGGCGGAGTTCCACATCCACTCCGGCGGTCGGCTCATCCAATATCAAGAATTGCGGTTTGTGAACTAGGGCGCGCGCGATGAGGAGCCTGCGCTTCATCCCGCCGGAAAGCGACCAGCCGGTTTTGTCTAGTTTTTCTGCCAGCCCGAGGTCCTTGAGCAAATGTTCTGCGTAAGGGGTAGCTGTTTTGCGCGGGATTCCATAATAGCCCGCCTGATTTACAACGACATCAATGCATTTTTCGAAAGGATTGAAATTTACCTCCTGCGGGACAACGCCGATATAAGTACGCGCAATTTCCGATTCGTTCTCTATGTCGTGCCCGAATACTGCGACGCTTCCGCTGGTCTTATTGACCAGACTCGTTACTATCCCGATTATCGTTGTTTTTCCCGCACCGTTTGGCCCAAGAAGCGCGAAAAAATCACCTGCAGGGATTTCAAGCGACACACCCTTCAAGGCCTCCGTGCCGCTCGCCCCTTTAGAGGCCCTGGGGTCCCACAATCTGCCGAGTAGAGCTGTGCCTCTAACGGGGCTTGCGTAGGTTTTCTTGAGATTCTTTATTGAGAGGGCCGGTGAAGTCATGGTTTTTTCAATACACTCTCAAGATATACGTACGTTTCGCGATAGTCGACAACGGGCTTTGTCGGTATAACACCAATCACCGTCTCGTCATTACCGCCTGGGAAAAGTGCATCACCGACATACACGCAACCAGCTTTCTTCCATCCGAGCGTTTTGATAAGCTTCGCCACGTTATACCCCTTGTTCTTTCCTTTTTCCATAAAATCAAGGACTGTTGTTCCGCCTATTCTTACTTCGACGCCGAGACTTTCTAACATCTCAACATCTCTCCGCATGTCATTGAGGAGTTTTTTTCTCTTTGAGCCGTCCGGATCGAACGCTTCTTTGATCTCGATATCCTCATGGTGTCCGATCAAACTATAAGCGACTTCGCATCCGCGATCTTCAACAATGTCGTTCTCATCTTTCACGTGAAGTGCTAAATTTGACCGTGCTTTTTCTATAAATTTATGGGCAGATCTCACCTGAGAGATTCCCAATTTGTGCTCCCAGATTATCTTTCCATTGCGGTCTTCCGCATGGTTTCCGTTCTGAGAGAGAATGTAGTACCGATTCTGTAAATCGACACCCAAATGTCTTCTGATCGAGTTTTCGTCATGCCCAGATACGACAACAACATCAGCGCGCTCGGCGAGACGTTTCAATATCTCAGCGTGCGCAGGCTCAATGTGCGACTTGCTGCGCGTCAGCGTATTATCCAGATCGAAGAAAAAATGCTTCGGCATGTCTAGAGATCCTTGAGCGGAAGGCCGTTAATATAATCCTTTTTGCCGATGTCTACGCCGTTTTTCCGTAAGATGGAGTAGGCGGTGACGATGTGAAAATAGAAATTCGGGAGCAGATATTCGGTCGCATACTCAAAGCCCGTTATGTATTTTGTCGGAAAATAGGGAAGTGTGATTTTCACAGATTCTTTGCCGATTATTTGCTTTGGCTCGATTGTCTCCAAAAAAGCTGTTGTTTTTTCTATGCGGGCTTTTAGTTCGGGAACGGTTTTTTCGTTGTCCTCGTACACTGGTATTTCTATTTCCGCAAGCCGCGAGGCGCCGCCTTTCGCATTGTCGCAGGCAACCTGCACCTGCTTGATGAAATTAAATTGGTCAAAAACAAGCCGGTCATTGAGAAGCGATGCGAGATGTTTTGAGCCCGGGTGGCGTTCCGTTCCTTTTGATTCTGCATGCATCACTGCTTTGTCCATGAGCTTGGAAAGCATCTCAAGCGCCTTCGTCATCGGTGGGACGGTGATGGTGTACAGATTCGTTTCTTGCATCTCAAGTATATATAATAGCCTTCAGAGTAAAATCATTCACTAAGGTGATCTTTTGAGGGGGCGTCAATAATTCTTCGAGCTGCTATTTCTGCTGGATTGTGCCCGCTTTCATCGTCCCGTATTTCAATTTCAGCTACACCTTCAGATTGTATGCCATCTGACGCTGAACCGCTACGCTCCCTGATTCTTCTCCCCTGTGCCTCCACCTCGTCCAACATTTCATTCCGATTAACGGGATTTGTTCCCGTTTCAGGCAGTTTATCTGTTTTTTTCGCCTCGGCCGCACGACGATACGTATCACGAGCAAATTTCTGCCATCCCCTAGGGCCATTTGTTCCTGATTTAATATCTTCTCCTTCCATAACTTACAGATCTATACAAGGCATAATATCACAGCCTCTAATATTGAGCAAATTATATTATTGCTTATACAGACTTCTCCCAATAATTTGCCGAAGAGGAAACGTAATCAGCGACTCGCCTTTCGGCCTCTGCCGCACATTTGAGCGCCAATTGTTCACGCTCGGCCTCGGGAGACCCGTTTGCGAACCACGATTCCAAAGCTTCTATTTGTTCCGGATTTGAAAGTGCGAGGCGGCGGCCTTTGGCGGCGGCCCGAAGAAGAGTCGGTCCGCCGATGTCGGTCTTTTCCAAAACGCTATCCGGCGTTGCTTGCGGATTTTTTGTCTCTTTTTCCAACGGATATAGATTTACATACACGAGTTCAATGCGCGGAATGTGGAGCCGTTCCAGCTCGGCGAAATCCTCCTTTGTGGAGGCAAGAAGTCCCGCATATATTTCCCGCGAAAGCGTAACCACACGATGTCCTAAAATCGGAGGCCCGACCATTTCCGCGACATCTTTGCACGCTATGCCATTCTCTTTCAAATAACTTGTAGTGCCTGCCGAGCCGAGAATGTTCCAGCCGTTTTCAGCCAAGACTTTGCCGAGCCGGAGAAGGGGCGCATTCTTTTCGTAGGAGGCGAGGAGGGCTGTTTTGGACATGCCCATATTCTAACACAGGCAAAATACCCAAGGCCTCACCTCAAAATACAGAATACCCGAGGAGAGGCCTTGGAATGCGTGACACATCCCGAGTCACGCCCAAGGTCTACTACTTTACTACAGAATCCTTCTTAAGCAGTGAGATAGCTTCTGAAACAGTCGTCATGAATTGCGCGGGGAAGATAATGGTGGAATTCTTTTCCACGGAAATCTCGGCCATGGTCTGCAAAGTGCGCAACTGGAGAGCGACAGGGTGCTTGGTGATTATGTCCGCGGCTTCACCCAATTTGACAGCCGCTTGGAACTCGCCTTCCGCGGCAACTATTTTTGCGCGCCTCTCCCTTTCGGCCTCCGCTTCTTTGGCCATCGCCCTCTGCATGTTGTCGGGAAGCGAGATGTCTTTTATCTCAACGACAGGTACTTCCGCGCCCCACGGGCTCGTATGAGCGTCAATGACGTCCTTAATCTGCTTATTTATCGTCGTTCTTTCCGTAAGCAACTGG
>MFLD01000014.1:12141-16279 GCA_001781465.1 Candidatus Kaiserbacteria bacterium RIFCSPHIGHO2_02_FULL_49_16 | reverse complement strand
GTTACTACCTCGTCTGCCGGTTACCTTGCGGTCCCCGTGACTTGCATGCCTTATCCATGCCGCCAGCGTTCACCCTGAGCTAGGATCAAACTCTAAGTAAAGAATTTGAGTCTCAAACTCTATTTTAGGATGGACGAAACAAAAGAATGGATATTCCTTTTGTTCCTTACTGTTGTACCCAAGCACTCGCTCCTAGCAAATGTTTTGGGTTTCTATTTTCTAACTTGCTTGCTTATTTGTGTGCTATTTACTTACCAATTTTTGGTTATGCTTGCCCGTTCACACGCACTGCGTGTGTCGGGCGTACAATTGTCTATTTAGTTTTCAAGGTTCTTCCGAAGTAGTGCATACAATTTTCGGTACACCGCCCCTTCCGCCTTCCGGCGGAGAAGTATGTAGAGCATCAAGAGACGCTCAGACAACCCATCAGGAGCGATGGTCAGCAAAGTATACGTACATAAGTGTCCGCGTCAAGGCAAACTGCGGAAAATACTCAAGGACTCACCTCACTCAAAAAACCCGAGGAGAGACCTTGAGTATTTTCCGCTGGCTCACTTGATATCGGCTTGTTCGTCTGTGATGTCAGCGAGAATATCGGCGGCTCCGGCGTTTGTCTGTCCTTTTGCTATTACGATAGCCATGTCGTACTCGGCTTTTGCCTCTGCCGTTCGTCCAAGGTCGCGATAGTGGCGCGCGAGCAAGACGTACAAATCAAGCGCTTCCGGGTTGTTTTTTATGCCTTTTTTCAGGATATCCTCCGCCGCGTAGGCATGCGTCGTGTACACGCCGGAATATAGGGAGAACAAGCTTCTGTACGCATTCGTTTGGCGAGGGTTATTCCGTATAGCGCCAAGATAACTCGCGTCTGCCTTCGGATAGTCCTTTATAAAATTCATGTATAAATCGCCCAAATTACCGAGAACAGTGGCGTCGGTCGGCCATTGCGATGAAACATATCTCCATATTTTTTCAGCTTGCGCGTAGTCCCCGGCTGTCTTATGGGTGCTTCCTAGGGCGAGCCACGCGGTGTAGTTTAAGGGGTCTTTCGCCAATTGCGCGCGCAGGCCGGCCGCTTTCGCCCGCAGAGCGGATTTTTGCTCTTCGGTGAAATTAGTCGAGGAAGAAAAAACTAGAGGCGCGTTGAAATCGGGAGCCTTTAAGGCATTGTTTGTTATAGGTATTTCCTTGACCGTATATTCTCCAGTTCCGCTAACGCTCACTGTGCTGCCATCAATATCCATAGTGGTAGTTGCGGCGGAAGATGATGTAGCAACTACGTTTTGTGACTTATTTGAATATTGTATCTTGCCTATAGTAAAGAAGTATCCCACGCCAATAAGTAGGATAATTAACGCGATACCGATAGTTTGATTTTTTTGCATGATGAAAGCATACCGCGTATTTTATGCTAAAGCAAAACTCTGAATCATTTCTCGAGGAGAGACCTTAAAAATTCCCAAGGTCTCACCTCAGAAATGCAAAGGCCCGGAAGTTGCCAATTCCTGAGAAGAGACCCCTAGGCAGAAGTTTTCCGAGGAGACACCTTCCACATGCGAAGGAGTCACCTCGGAAATGCGGAAACGCAAAAGCCCCCCTCCGAAGGAGGGGGGCTTTGCTTGCCCGTTCTAAGCCAACAGACTTGGAGCGGGGCTGTTCATGTTGTCGCCATGAACGTGGTGTCACCAGAACTAGTAGGAAACAGTCTGGATGAGGCCGCCTGAAGGCAAACCTATCACACTGTAGCCGCTTGTCCAGTCCGCATGCGTGGCGTTTGAAGTCGTCGTCGCGTTTGGAGACCAAACGAAGTTGGCACTGAGTGAAGATGTGGCCGCAAGAGTCGAGTAGGCCGAATCACCCAACAGAGTCGTGGTGATTGAAGAGCCAGTCGTCAGACCTCCTACAGAGCCGCGAAGCTCGAAGTAGTAAGTCTGTCCCGCGGGAACTTCGACAGGGGCTGTCGGCGAAGACGCTCCGAACCGCACGTCCGAAGTAGAAGTCGCCGTGATAGTCGTGCCGATGAGACCGCTAGCGCCTTGTCCGGAAATCGGCGTTGAGAAGGCGGAATCCGTGTAGCCGTAGAGACCGAGGCCCGCAATCGTCACTCCCGATGTCGTGGCAACCGTGAAGGTAACGCGGGCAATGCCTACGTCTCCCGCATCGTTAGCCTTGACCGAGAAGCGGATGAGCTTGCCTGCCGCGGCACTGCCAGAGCCGGTTGAAGGCAATGCTGGCTGGCCGACTGTTGGGTAAGTGTTGAGCAAGCGTATACCGGTTGTAGATGTCAGACCGCCCGCCGCACCTCCCTGAATCGTAGCCCCGGATTGAGCCCCTGAACCTTCAAAGTCGAGAACATCGACCTTGACCAGGTCGCCCTGATTGCCGGGCTGCGAAGTGCCGATATCAGCAAGGTCAGCCTTGATGGTGAGCTTGGTGTCGACATCCTTCGGCAAGTTTACAGTGGACAAAAGCGTAGACGTGGCGGTAGTCGCGTTACCCGTGAAGGTCGCGGTACCGACTAACGTTGAGCCGTTGTAGATGTAGACATTGACGAGGTCTTGAGCGCCTGATGGGCCGGAGTATGAAGCGCCGGTTCCGCCGAGCGTCAAACCGACTTTCGTCAGGTTAACAGCTTCGTTGGACGGACGGAACTTGGCAACAGCTATTGTCTGGCCTGTCGCTCCGCCAGCGCCTATCGCGTAGGACGGAGAGGACGAGTCAGCCGCAACAGATACTGTTCCTGCGGCCGCAATTGTCTGGCGTCCCGCCTGCGAAGACGTAATCGTCGCGCTTGTGGAGTTGCCAGATGTTACGCCCGTAAAGGTCAGCGTGTCGCCACTTCCGCCACCGAATGTCTTGAAGCGGTACGAGTCGTTGGCCGTGGCCGAACTTCCCACATTGCACTTAAGAGCAAGCGATACGACAGTGCCTTTCGGAATCGTCAACGAATTGTTGAACGAGAAGGTCTTGGTGTTTGTCGTGGCTATGGTCGTCGTAGCGTCCGCTGTTAGCGAATTGACGACGTTTGAACCGTAGTTGAGTACGTTTCCTCCAGCGTCATTAATCTGACAAGTTGTCAGGTTCGTAACCGCAGCCGTTGCGGCAACGAAGGCCTGGTCAACGTGAAGAGGAACCGAGTTGATGCGCACATCCTCGCCCGACTGCGATGCGTCAAGCTGGAGGTTCGCGAAGAGAACGCTTTGTCCGCCCGCAACTATCGTCTGAGCGCTCGGCGATGTGGAGAGACCGAATGTGAGCGCGGCCGCGCGCACGGTCATCGTGTTCATCGTGAAGTTGCCCGTGGATAGAGTTACGGTGTTGCCGGTCGTTTGGCCGGTAACGCTCGTCCAACCGGTGGACGGGTTCGTAGAAAGCTGGATTGTTCCACCGTTTGTGTAGGTAGAAGGAAGCTTACCCTTCAATGTGTAGGTGTGCTTGCCGAGCGGATACGTAATCGTGTCCGTGAAAGTAAGCGTGCCGCCGACACCTGAAGCATCAACCGGACCCGCGACTACGACGCCGTTCTCATCGTAGATGGAAACGTTCGTGATGTAGCCAGTCTGTCCAGAAGACGTTGAGATGGTAAACACCGATGACTGAATCGAGACAGGTTCTCCGCTGAAGTCAGTAACGTAACCGCCGAGTGGCTGGTTCGCAACGTTGACTGGGATATTCTGCGCCGGAACTGTCGTTGCCTTGGCGATAGTTGTTACCGAAGCGCCAGTGATTGTGAAGACGGAACCGTCAAACCACGGCTGAACTGTCGTGATGAGAGACGTTCCCGTGCTTGCCGCGGTACCAGTACTTACGGCTGAGAGACCCACGCCGTAGCCGAAGAGCTGGCCGACAAAGTAGACATCGGATGTCTTGTCTAAGTCAAACTGCACAGTACGACCTGAAGCGTTTGTTCCTGTAACGTCACCTTGAATGGTTACGTCTACGGCATTACCCTTTGTGATGAGGATACCGCCCGGGAAGACCGCCGTGAAGTAGCGTCCATCGGAAGAAACCGCCGTCTGGTAGCTAGTTCCGCTTACAACCGTCGTGATGTTCGCGAGGTCGTTGGCTGAAACCGTGCCGTTCAAGCGCCATCTGACGGAGAAAAGCTTCACATCCTCAGCTGAGTTCGCCGTGAGGCGAA
>MFLD01000014.1:0-12096 GCA_001781465.1 Candidatus Kaiserbacteria bacterium RIFCSPHIGHO2_02_FULL_49_16 | reverse complement strand
CTGCGCGCCCGTTATCGGGAGCGAGCCGTTGACCGGAACTGACGTGTTCACGCCTACGACAGAGAGCGAAACAATCTGTCCGGAGTAACTGGCGAGCGATGCCGCCATGTTGCCGGAAACCGTGAGGGTCTTTGACTGGCCCGCGTTCAACGTGAACGTGTCGCCGACAGTCGCCTGGTGGTTGGAGTTCAGAGTCTTTGCGATGCCGACTTGGAGACCTTGATCGTCAACCAAGACGACGCCGGAGAAGACCGCGTCAACTCCAAGACCTGCTCGTTGTACCGTGACGCCGTTTACAGTCACCGCCGCGCCAGTGTTGTTGGCGAGAGTGAATGTAGTGAACGGAACTCGCGTTGCGCTTTGCGGAGCAAGAGAGTTCGCCGGTTGAGCGGCCGCTGATACGGAGAGACCAGGACCCGTCGGGGTCACTGTTCCTCCTGCAGTGCCGCCAGTTGTTCCACCTGTTGTCCCGCCCGCGCTACCAGCGCAAAGGCTATTCGCCTTTGCTCGCGTTAGAGGACCCCAGTAACCAGCCGCTGGCGAGACGCCGTTTGCCGCCTGGAACTTCGCTACAGCTGCCTTGGTGAGTCCGCCAAAGTAGCTTGACTCGTTTCCAGGAGAACCTGCGCCTGATGCCGCAACTTGCGCTCCGTGACTGTTAAGGAATTTCTGAATTTCCATTACTTCACCGCCTGTGCTTCCGACGGTTGCAGTAGTGGTGAAGGTGAAGCATGCTCCGCCGGACGATGCGCCTGTTGCGCTACCGCCCTGCAGGGCTGCGATTTGTGCGAGCAGTGCAGTGACTTGCGCTTGAAGATCCGAGAGCGCGTCCGCCTTTGCCGTTGTGGCAAATGAGAACGAGAACGCGAGAACTAAGCCCAAGCCAATGAGTACTGCCGCAACTTTGTGTGTTGCTAATGATTTACTCATATTTTTAATATTGACCTTTTCATCCCTCCCCAATTTTGAGAAATAGAAATTTCTATTTTCCAAAATTGGAGAGGGACCGCGCATAAACTCCTTCGACAAGAATTTCGTACGCGTATATTTGTACCTCCTTAGTAATTACTAACTAATAACCGAAGACAAATCTAATAATCTATATCGACTTGCGTTTCGCCCGACACACGCGAGTAGCGTGTGAACTGGCTTCGCTCGCCAATAATTTTGCTAGTCCCTGGTACTCGCATTTTTAAGCGCGTGCACACAGCGGAGTTAGCACCAAGAAGTAATTCGGTTTTTCTGTCATGCGATCGTATCCGGACGATGTACTATCATTTAGTATTTTTTGCGCGCGCGTACTTTTTGCGAACTAAGCACATATTAAGAACGCGCGTAATTTATTTCTCTGAAATGAAGAAAGCGTCTGATCCTGCGTTTGCAGAAACTATAATTCTGCCCGCTGGCCAGTTTTGAATCCTTATTTAATTATCAACGAACCACACAGAGCGCGCACCGTGGCACTCCTTCCGCGTGATGCACCCCAGAAATTTCGAGTGGCATCCACGCAATTATATATCAGGAGTAGCGCGCATCACTACAAAGCCAAGCCCCATTGTGGGGATAACTCGCAACAACAAAAAGGCCTAAAATCAGCCCATTTAATATATGCGAGTTACAAAGCCATATTATTGCATTACTTCGCCAGAGTCAACAAAATAATAGATGACAAAATCGCCCTTTCGTGCCATAAAATATACTCAAAATAGGTGTCGCAAATACCCAAGATCTCACCTTGAGGGTATCCAAGGTGAGATCTTGGGTATTTCATTCCATATACTGGTGTCTATACGCTATTGGCAATAGAGTACCTGCTCCAGCGTTTAAGACCTGTCTTTTTTACTTGTCCTCCCGCAACCAGGTACGCAAGCTCGCGCTGAATCATCTTTTCGCTGTACTCTGGCAAACTGGAGGCTACGTCTCGAATTCCAGCATCTGCCACTGAACGTAGAACTGCCAATATCTCACTTCTTCGCGTAGTCATATTACTTGTCCTAGATATTTGGTCATTGGTGTCCTTCACAATGTCCTTTGTATTCCTATCTCCCACACTCAAGGACATCCCTATGTCCTTTTGAGCTTCGGCTGGCAGTCGTCTGTCCCTTATAGTCGGACTCGTTCGCCTCTCTCCAGACAACGTCCCGCTCAAGAGGTCATCTCGTGAGAAAACAATGCTTTCGGAAAGCGGAGTACGTTGAGACAAGTGTAGGAAATTCCCAAGCTCATCAATAGCCTCCACGATTACATCAGTGTTCTGGATTGATGTGAGCCCGGAGACCGCGAGCATGCGCACAAAAGAAATCAGCTTCCTAATAGTCGCTTGTACACGGTGCATCTGATAGGATTGTAAATTGCGCATTCCATCCCGCAAAGATAGGATGTTCGATAACAGTTCGATGGAGGTAGCTCTGATAGCTTTCCTTATTGGCTCATTTTCCTCTACATGTGATGTTATAAGATGTAGGGCGGCTACGAGTCGCTCGGCGCGACTGTAAGATTTCTCACCCGAGGAGTTCCTCCCAAATGGGTTTGTTCGTACTATATGGTTATCAAGCAATCGTGAAAGTGAGTCGGCTTTTTTTATGTCTCTTAAATCGTCCATAATGACAAGTGCTGATGTCTCTAAATAGTCTAATAGTCTTTATTGGTCATTACATTATATATAGGACATGGACAGATGCAATGGCCACTGCTGTGGCCCGCCGAACAACGCGGAACAAGCGCAGAAGTACGCAGAAAGAAATACAATTGGCATGTCTTCCGCGTTGTCTGCGTGAAGTCTGCGTTAGTCGGCGGTGGCCGTACTCAGCAACATTGTCCGTGTTATGATGCCAATATGGGTCGTAAAAATCGGAATGACAAAGGCAAGGGGAGCAAATCAGACGAAGAACAAGATTACCGGAGTTCGCGAAGCGTAAGTAGCGAGGCCATTCGCGGGGTGTCCGCTATCTTTTTTGTCGCCCTTGCTTTATTTCTAATTCTTGCCCGTTTCGGAGTCGGTGGCATAGTCGGCAACGCGCTTTATAAATACCTTTCATTGCTCCTAGGCATTGGGTACCTTCTTCTTCCTCTCTCATTAGTCCTTCTCGCGGTACTCATCTTCCAATCTTTTGAAAAACGTTTCGGAATCGCTCAGATGGCAAGTATGTTTGTTTTTCTGCTTTCAAGTCTCGGATTAATAAATCTGTGGTTCCCGGGAGATGGAGGCATACTTGGTAAATGGGTATCGGAACCGATGGTCAGCGCATTTGAAACAACCGCCACGGCACTATTTCTTGTAGCGTTCATCATCGCATCGCTAATCGTTGCGTTTGATATTCATATTGGCTTAGTCCTTACTTCGCTCCGCGAACAACTGGCCGTAATGCGAAAACCTAGGGAGGATGAAGATGAAGTTGCCGTTGTAGGATTGCCGCAAGAAGATACTGAACCGGTGGCAGAAGAAGGTCATGCCGCTCCTGCTAATTCTCCTGAAGACACGAAGTCCCGATCTAAGATATCGGACATAACAAAGATGTTTCAGAAAAGTGATGTCATGTCAGACGGATTCCCCATTATAACCGCGACTGGAAGCGCTTATGTACCACCTCCGATTTCCCTTCTAAGCAAAAATAAAGGGAAGCCAGAAGTTGGCGATGTTAGAGCAAACATGAACATAATTAAGCGGACATTGCAGAACTTTGGCATACAGGTCGAGATGGACGAGGCATCAATCGGCCCAACGGTAACTCGCTATGCAATGAAACCAGCCGAGGGAGTACGGCTCTCTAAAATTGTCGCGTTGCAAAGTAATTTGGAACTCGCGCTTGCTGCTTCTCCGCTCCGCATTGAGGCCCCTATTCCGGGAAAGTCCTTGGTCGGAGTTGAGATACCAAACATCTCAAGGACAACATTGGGGCTCGCTCCGCTTTTGTCCGACCCTGCTTTCTTACAATCGGACAAGCCTCTTTTGGTTGCCCTCGGAAGGTCCATTACAGGACATCCGCACTTTGCCGACCTTGCACGCATGCCGCATATTCTTGTCGCTGGCGCGACAGGAGCGGGAAAAAGCGTGACTATCCACAATTTTATCGTCAGTCTTCTGTATAGATGCGGACCGGAACGTCTGCGCTTCATAATGATAGACCCAAAACGAGTTGAGCTGACAACATACAATACTATTCCCCACCTTCTCACACCCGTTATTACAGATGCAAAAAAAGCTATCCTTGCCGTAAAATGGCTTTCCAAAGAAATGGAAAGACGATACAACATTCTAGAGACAGAGGCAGTGAGAGATATTGCCTCTTATCATGAAAACGTCGTCGCAAAAGCTCTAAAGTTTCCAGCCTCGGAAGAAAAAGAAGAGCCGTTACCGGAAGCGATGCCGTATATCGTTGTCATAATCGATGAACTGGCGGATATGATGTCCGCGTACCCGCGCGAACTTGAAAGCGGGATTGTGCGCCTCGCGCAGATGAGCCGCGCCGTGGGAATTCATTTGATTCTTTCGACTCAACGACCGTCTGTAAAAGTAATAACAGGCCTTATCAAGGCGAACATCCCAGCGCGAGTCGCGCTTCAAGTGTCTTCCCAGGTCGACTCACGAACAATTCTTGACATGGGTGGAGCGGAAAAGCTTCTTGGCGCCGGAGACACCCTGTTCCTTTCTGGTGAAATGTCGAAGCCGCGGCGCATACAAGCGCCTTTCACTTCGGAATCGGAGGTTAAGAAAATAGTCGCGCATGTCGCAAAGGGCGGAGAGGGGCAACTTCCAAGCGAGATTAATTTTTCCGAAGCAACAAGCGATATTGACGTGGTTTTTTCTTCTACGAAAGGAGAAGAGGTCGAGGAGGACGAGTTATATCCGGAAGCAAAGCAGGCAGTGATTGAAGCGGGAAAGGCATCCACGTCATATCTGCAGAGAAAGCTTCGCATCGGGTATTCGCGCGCCGCGCGGCTTGTAGACATGCTTGAAGAACGCGGGGTCATCGGAGCTGGAGACGGAGCAAAGCCGCGCGAAATCATCGGGGACGGCAACGCAGACGAACTCACCGCAGAGCCGCTCACTGAAGAAGATAAAGAAAATAAACTCGTATGAGTCTCTTCCGCTTGATTGGCTACAGGATACTAGCTACGGGCTACTAGCTAACTCCTATGCTTCCCTACCGAGACAGCAAGATAATTAGGACCGTATTGATATTGTTTTTCATACTAGTAATTTTTTACTCTTACTACGAAGCCCGGGGACGTTTATTCGGACCGCGTATAGAGGTTCCGCAGGGAACCGCTGTAGTGCATGAACGATTCATAACCATCAATGGTAAAGCGGAGAGCATCGCGGAGCTCACGATGAATGGCAAACCTGTAACAGTGACCGAGGACGGCGCGTTTGGAGAACCTTACTTATTGAGCGATGGATACAATCGAATCGTTCTCCGCGCGCGCGACAAATACGGAAGGGCCAGCGAAAAAGTCGTTGAAGTAATATATGAACCAACCACAGTCATAGAAATTCTAACGGCTACATCGTCCCCCACCTCCACATCCACCGTAGCGCAATGAACCAAATTTGATATTATACTGAATACGATATACTAAATACGATATATTAATCTTTATGGGTTTTACAAAAAAAGAAAAAGCTCCTCCGAAAACTATAGGGACACGAAGTGCTACCGATGCCACGGATAGGAAGGCAGGAGTACCCGATAAAGACATTGAGCGGGCAATCTCGGATATAAAGACAAAGTTTGGCGACGAGGCAATAATGAAGTTGGGCGACCAGCCCAAAGTGGATGTAAATGCAGTTTCAACCGGTTCGATTGGCATTGATTGGGCGCTTGGCATTGGAGGACTCCCGCGAGGGCGCATTATTGAGATTTTCGGCCCGGAATCATCGGGAAAGACCACTCTGTCGCTCCATGTTGTAGCCGAGGCTCAAAAGAAAAACGGCGTGTGCGCATATATAGACGCGGAACACGCGCTCGATCCGGAGTACGCGAAAAAAATCGGTGTTGATATCAATTCTCTTCTGGTTTCCCAGCCGGATACCGGCGAGCAGGCGCTAGAAATAGTGGAGTCGCTTGTGCGAAGCGGAAAGATTGATGTCATTGTCATTGACTCCGTCGCCGCTCTCACGCCGAAAGACGAGATTGAAGGGGATATGGGAGCCCAGCACGTCGGCAAGCAGGCGCGCCTCATGTCGCAGGCGCTCCGCAAATTGACAGCGATAGTTTCAAAAACAAAAACCATCGTAATATTCATCAACCAAATTAGGATGCAAATAGGAGTCATGTTCGGGAATCCTGAAACCACTCCCGGAGGAAAAGCTCTCAAATTTTATACATCGGTGCGGATAGACATTCGCCGCATCGCGCAGATTAAAAAAGGAGACGAAACGATGGGCGGACGGCACCGCGTAAAGATAGTCAAGAACAAAATAGCCGCGCCTTTTAGGCAAACCGAATTTGATATGCTGTATGGCGAAGGAATTTCGAAAGAGGGCGAGGCGCTCGCACTAGGCGAGAAGCTCGGACTTGTGGAAAAGTCGAGCGGAGGATCATACGCAATTGGCCCCTCCTCCGCCAAGGCTTCGGCGGGCGAAGGAATCAAACTCGGTCGCGGATACGACGCCGCACGCACATTCTTACGCGAAAACAAGCCGGTACTGAAACAGCTATTGAAAGACATCCACAAAGGACTTAATGACGGCGGTATGACGAAAAGCGCTTCTGCCGCAACCGAGGAATAATTGATTCTGAAAGAGGCACGATATGGAAATCAGAAAGGCATCTGCGGGAGACATGCCCGCAATCTCTAAGTTAATCAGTGAGTATCCAGATGAGCTTATGCAGGATCATCTTCCGCCTGCGGAGGCTTTCTTTGTCGCAACGGAAAACGAAGAAGTTGTAGGGTGCTGTGCATTGGAAATATACTCCAGGCGGCTTGCAGAGGTCAGAAGTCTAGCGGTGAGGAAAGATTTCCAACACAAGGGCATCGCGAAACAACTGATACAAACATGCGTTACCCTCGCTAAAGAAAATGACGTTTATGAACTCTTCTGCATTACAGGAAATCCGGATTTCTTCCAAAAGCGAGGATTCGGCTCATTTAAAAAAGAAAAGTACGCGCTCATCAAGATACTCTAGAAGAATCCGAAAAACTAGACATTCGGGTGAATTTGCATAGAATGTCGCGATGTCAATGCTTTCATATAATGAAGTCTTGCCAAAAAAACTTATTCTTCTGGATGGAGAGCCGTATGAGGTGCTTTCTGCATGGGTTTTCCGCAAACAACAGAGAAAACCCGTAAATCAGACAAAGCTCAAGAATTTAAAGACTGGTTCGACTACAGAATATACTTTCCACGTATCAGATAAGGTTGAAGAGGCAGAAATTGAATCAAAGAAAGCGAAGTTTATTTACAATCGCAAGGGGGAATGGTTTTTCCATGACATTAATAATTCCTCCGACCGATTCTCTCTTACAGAGGATATGGTGGGGGATGCCGGGAAATTTCTCACCATTGGCACTGAAGTCGATGTGCGCTTGTTCGACGAAATACCATATAAAATAAGCATACCTATAAAAATGGAACTGAAAGTTACCGAGGCACCGCCTAACACTCGCGGCAATACCGCACAGGGCGGCAACAAAGTTGTAACATTGGAAACCGGAGCGACAGTCACTGTTCCCATGTTCATCAACACTGGCGACACCATCCGGATAAATACGGAAACGGGAGAATATGTTGAACGCGCGTAAGGAGAGTACGCCTGCCCCGTAGCTCCGCCAAAGGCGGATGGTACTGGGGTAGAGAGGGTATAGGTAGGCAAAAGGCACTAGGCAGAAGGCAAAAGAGGGATTTCTTGATTCCTTCATGTGTGCCTATTGCCTCTTTCCTGTTGCCTACTTTTGTACATACGGCAAAAGTCCCATGAACCTAGCGACTTTTATTGCCGCTTCTACAGAGCGCTGTTGTTTTGCCGTCAGACCCAAGCGCTTTCGACTAACCATACCACCGTGCGGATTGATGAATTGCTTCAACAACTCCGTGTCTTTGTAGTCCACGTGCTGAATGTCATTTTGCGTCAAGATATTATTCGACATAATTTGTATTTAGTTTTACTACTGACTACTAACTACGTACTACTAACTATTAAAAAGGTATATCATCCGGATTTATATCATCTTTCGGATAATCAATCCCACCAGTGCTTGAGCCCGAATTCTGATCCTGCTCCTCCCCCTTTGGAGCAGCGCTTGCGCCAGAGTTGCCGCTTCCTTTCGGACCGAATTGAACTCGTTCAGCGATGACTTCCGTGCGATATTTCTTCTCTCCGCTTGTCTTGTCGTCCCAACTGCGCGTCTGCAAGCGACCTTCTATATACGCAGAGCTTCCTTTCTTCAAGTATTGAGCAACAGTATCCGCCTGCTTGCCGAATATGACTATGTTGTGGAACTCGGTCTGTTCCTGCTTCTTTCCATCTCGATCGCGGTACACGCGATTAGTCGCAAGCCCGAAGTTAACAACATTCGTTCCAGTCGTAAGCGACTTTAATTCCGGGTCGCGCGTTAGATTTCCGAAAAGTAAGACTTTGTTGATGTACATAAATCAGTTTACAGATGACAGTTTACAGTTTACAGAAGGGTTTGTCACTTGTTTTTTGTGTATTCGTATTTAACTGTTCACTGTCAACTGTAAACTGTCAACTATTCTTGGGTGATGTCTTGAAGTGCTTTCTCGAGGGCTTCTTCGGAAACTGGCGCGGCAACTTCCTCTGCCGGAGCGCGGCGCGGAGTCGATTTTATGGTGTCTGTGCGCTTCACCTCTCGCAATGTCGGCGCTTTGATTTTCGCCCTTGTGTCTTCTCGCACTGTTCTCCAGATGACAAAACGGAGAATATTTGTGTTTGATTTGAGCGCATCATTAAGCGTAGAAACAATTGTGGCTGGCGCTTCAAATTTTATCCACCCGAAGTAACCGCGGTCATATTCTGTGTATTTTTCTCCTTCCCGCACGGACATCGGGTACGCAAGTTTCATGAGAGATGGAGCTCCTTCTGCTATAAAAGTAGTCTTTCCAGCGCCCTCCGAAGGTCGGTCATCCTTTGGATGAGATGATTCAATGGCTTTGCGAATTTCTCCAACTGTTTTCTCAATGTCCTCCTCTTTCACCGCGGGAATGATGTGATATCCTATTTCGTATACGCGCGGCTCTACTGACACCTCTTCAATAGGCGCTGTTATATCCAATTCTTCATCCAATAGTGCTGATTTTTCGGCTGTCACCCCATTAGTAGAAGTCATCATCATATAAATAGTATATTTTTTGTTCGGTTTGCTTAACACTTCCTCGTCAAACTGAAATCGGCGTTAGCTGGACTTCTAACGGGGCAGGTGTAGCGGGCACTTTAGCACGGACGATGGGCAATAGGCAATAGCGAAGGCGCTCGTAGATCTGGCTGAAGTTCAGAGTTCGATGAATTCTTCCGATGTGAGTTTTGTTTCGCGGAGAATTTGGCGCAAGAGACCAGGTCCGATGATGTCATGGAGAGGAACACCAGTCGGAGGACGACTTTCATGCACAAGCCACACATGGCTACCGTGCTGACGCGCTTCTGTGTAGCCAGCCCGCTTCAGCTTCCTAATTATTTCTTTTCCGGGGATACGCGGAAGACGCGACATGTTAAGCCGTAATGAGATGAACGCTCACATTTGTCGGTACTCCGATGTCTGCGGGAGCCGTTGCTTCGAGACATAGTTCGGTTGCTTCGCGCACATTTGCAAGCGCCTCTTCAATCGTCTTGCCTTGGCTGTAACAGCCGGAAAATGTCGGGTTGATAGCAACAAAAAAACCGTCCTCGTCCTGTTCGATGATGACGGGAAAAATACGCTTATCTTTCGGAATCTTCATATATCAAATCGTACGCGCAACAGACAAAAAGTCAATGATGCGCAACCACTGCTGTGGCTCGCAGATTTACGCAGAAAAAATTGCTCAGCGAAGATATTATCTTATATTCATTTCTTACCATTAGAAATGAAAAAGGCGCGCCACTACGAGTTCGCGCGCCTTTTTCCCAGAATCGCCGATGTGGCATCAGGCGGTTTGGACCGTTCTGTGGAGGTTTAACCTCCTTCACCCTTCACCCAATATCACCGCGAACAGCTCGGATTTCGGATTGTGTATGGGCGAGAATGGTATTCATATCCTTCAGATCGAACGCCAAACGCTTCAGAAGCAAAGTGTACGACTTCGGATCGGAGGTTTTCATTCCCTCTAGCTTTTTCTTCAGTTGAGATAAAAGGGCCTCAGTATTTTCTCGCCCTTCTCCAGCGCGTAAGGCGGACAGAATAACATCAGCATCTGAGTATAAATTGTTCATGTGGTTCTATTGGTTCTGTTTGTGTCGAGAAAACGCCTTGCTTTCAACTCGCCTAGCTTGCCCATGATGGGGACAAGCGCTGCTACAATAATAGCGACAATCCCACCAACCGTACCCGCGACCGCCAGATTGTTGCTGAAGCTGGACGCAATGCCGCCGGACATTAACCCTGACAAGATGGTCCCCGGGATTATATTGCGCATATTGTCTTTCTGCGACTGATTTAGTCGTGCTAGAACCCTGCCCGCAACAAGGTCCTGTTGATCAGGAGTAAGGGCCTGAAATTCGCGGGCTATCTCGGGCGACTTATTTTCTATTTCTCTTAATGCCGCCCAAACAGCCTCTCCGACAGCTTCGTTGTCTGTTTCAATTTTGTTTGCCAATCTCTCAAATGTCATAAGATTCATTCTAGCATGAAAACGCGATGAGCGTTTTTGGACATTTGTCCTGCTACGGTTTCAAGGTTATCGCCTCGGATATTTGCTATGGCGCGGACGACTTCTTGGACATAGAGCGGTTCGTTCCGCTTTCCGCGATGCGGCACGGGGGTAACATACGGAGCATCGGTTTCAGAAAGAATCATGTCCAAAGGAGCCTTTTTAATCACCTCGTTATAGTCACGCGTAAATGTAATAACGCCCGTAAATGAGAGTGTAAATCCGAGCTCAAGAAATTTCTTCGCAATTTCCCAATCGCCTGCAAAAAAATGCACATCACCTTTCACTTTGGCATGAGCTTTGATTATTTCGAGCGCATCTTCGTAAGCGTTCCTAATATGTAGCATTAGCGGTTTCCCAAGTTTATTCGCCAGCTCAATCTGTTCGATGAATATTTTTTTCTGAAGTTCTTTCGTATTTGCCTCGGCACGATAATAATCCAGTCCGCACTCTCCGACCGCGATTACTCGCGGTCGGAGACCGAGCGCCTCGTATGCCTTCGCGTCAAAAATTTCTCCGCGCGAAGTAAATCCTTCCTGCCCTCCATTGCCCTTCGAAGCTTCAGCGAAGGAGGGACCGAGTTCATTCACATCGTGATATGACCTCGAGGTGTGGATTGGATGAAGCCCGATAGTCGCGAACACATTGTCGTATTTTTCCGCAAGCGCGACCGCTGATGTGGAGGTGTCAAGCTGTGTTCCGACAACATTCATCCCCACTCCCGCATCCTTCGCCCGCAAAATGCACTCCTCGCGGTCTTCGTTGTAGGCGGCAAAATTCACATGCGTGTGTGCGTCGAAATAGTGCATGTCAGTAGGTGTTTTCGTTACGAAATCCTATGTCGACGACCTCATTGCCGGAGGCGGTGCGAATGAACTTGATCCGCACCCTTCCTAGACGAACGCGATACTGATTGCCCTCGCCCTTGAGCTTTCTCACATCTAGGTGCGCGACCTCGCCGATTCGAATATTCTTCAGCTCCTGAAGTACGCGCACCGCAATATCGTGCCGAAGCTTCCGTGTGAATTTATCGACCTTGTCCATGAGTGCGCTCAAGGGAGGCAATCACATCGTCGATGGGTACTCCCCCTTTCTTAATCTTCGTAAAATCTACGAGCGTCTTCCAGCCGGGGCCATCGAGATCCTCGAGATCGTATTCCACTTCTGCTGGTGGCACAATTGAAAACACAGGCTTGGAGTGACGAAAAACGGTGAATTTCTTACCTTTCTTAACCGCAGCAATATAAGTACCAACATTGTCTCGCAGTTCTTTGAGGCCAATAATCGAG
>MFLD01000013.1 GCA_001781465.1 Candidatus Kaiserbacteria bacterium RIFCSPHIGHO2_02_FULL_49_16 | reverse complement strand
TTCTTGACTGCTTTCAGAATATCAACATCAGATAAAAACATAGGAGTTCATTCTATTGGACTTACGCAATAACCTCAAAAAACGGCATAAGACCGAGCTTTTCGTCTTTGCGAGCGTAGCGAAGCAATCCAGAGTTTACGGTTCTAATCCTAGATTGCTTCGGCAAAGCCTCGCAAAGACGATTCATGGGTTGCATATGTCCTATTCTACATGAAAAATCTTTTCCGTCCCGTAGTAATCTTTCCAATGCTTATTATAGAAAGCAAACATGCGTTCCAATCGGTCTTGAGGGAGTTCTTCGACTCCAAGTTCTTTCATCAAGGCGCGCACCTGTTTTTCAGCAGTACCGAGTTGATTTTCATCGTCCACAACGCGCTCGAATTCTGCAAGCCAGCCGTAGCCAGCATTCTTATCGAGCGTAACGTTTACTCCTTTGCAAAGATACTCCTCGCGTTCGCGCGACCACTTTGCCTGATATTTAAATCCGTTTTCAAGAATTATTTTGTCAAGCGCGTCCAAAGATACGGAAACCTTTTCCTCAAACTCTATGCGCGAAATTCCATTCGCGCTCGATGAATCGCTTACAGATGCCTTGACCACCAAAAAAACTTCGGCACTTGCCCCGAGCGTAGTCGAGGGGTCTTTTTCTCTAGTGCGCACCGAAAATTCCTCCGCCTTTTGCGCTATGTCGTGAAAGCGCGTCCGCGCATCTTTTGAAAGTTGCGGCGAGACAGATTTCTCAAGCACAGATAACTGTCCACTCGCAAAATAATGATTCAATTGCTTATTTTTTGATACAAAAGTGCAAGAAGCGTCCGCTTTTCGCATTGCCCCGCGCACCTCCTCGGCTCGCTCCTTGCTCCCGAGCAGTGTTTTCACTTCCACCTCGTAAGAATGCATCTGTAGATTATCTCTCAGAAGTGTTTAATTTTGGACTTGTGGCAACATGAATTTCGTGATATAGAAATGGTCGTTCTTTGACTGTGTTTGCTACAGCAGAAAGAGACCCTTGAAGGGTAATTTTCTGCTGTAGCAAAGCCAAGACTGGCGATGCTCTAAGTGCAATTTAGCGACAGCAAATGAAAGGAACCCCCATGAAAAATGGAACCCCCTTTAACCTTGGCCAGCTGGTCAAGCTGCAGAATTTCTTGAATATAGGTGTCGCAACGGTGTTGCCAATCGTTGCTGCGAGACTCGGGAAACCTCAAGCCGTTCTGAAAGCGTTTGACGGCAAAGGCGCGGTTTTCGCCAGACACCTCGAGCCTGTGCTGGAGCAGGTGATCAAAAGTATGCTCCTGCTCGTTCCGCTCAAGAGTCTGAAATTTACGCTCTCGGCACGTCACGAACCCTCGAGTTTCTATAAGTCTCGCGAGAGATTAAGTGTTTGTGACGGCTTCGCCAAGCTGGTCCTCCCGAATGCGAAGCCCGTCGAAGCGGGCACAACTTTCGAGTTTGATGTCTCTGAAATCCGCACGCCACAGTGGGAAAATGGCATGCGCGATGAAGAGATCGAGGATTCGTTGAACGAGGAGCATTTTTTCGATGACAGCTCTGTTTGTGCAATAATCGCCGAGGCGATCACCAAACAGCCGAGGTGTGAACCTGGTGAGTTTCCGGTCCACAACGTTCGCCACATCTTGCTCTACACAAGGACCAGTCTCGTGGCCTTCGCAGGGGATGGTTGTGAGTGGTACGTCAATGCGTGGCCGCGCAACGTCTGCACGCATGGGACCGGTTGCTGGGTGTTGTCTCCTGCAAAGTAATCGGCAAAGTAGCCCTTGCGTCCTTTTACGTCAGCCTCTCCACCACTCTGGTGTTGAGGTTGGCTTTTTATGGAATAAGAATTACGCAAAATGCAGAAATGTTTCATGATATAGTTTTATGATGAAAAAGCCACTTATCACCGCGGTAGTAGCAATCGGGAAAAATCGGGAGTTGGGGAAAGGCGGCAAATTACTGTGGCACATACCGGATGATTTAAAACGATTTAAGCGATTGACGACCGGACATCCGATAATAATGGGAAGAAAGACATTTGAGTCCATTGTCAGTTACATTGGCGGACCGCTTCCGGGACGCACGAACATAATCGTTACTCGTCAGGCAAGCAAGTTCATCGCCGACAATCCTTATGTGCTTATTCGCGCGAATAAGCACATAGTTGGCCACGCTAATTTATCTATGCAAGATGGAGTGATTGTCGTTAGCTCCATCGAGGAGGGGATTGAAGAAGCAAAAAGAATTGACGCAAAAGAAATTCACATCGGAGGCGGCGCCGAGATTTACAAACAAGCGCTTCCACATACAGACAAACTGCATCTGACAATTATCGACGACGAAAAGGAAGCGGACGCTTTTTTCCCTCCCTACGAACACATTTTCACAAAAAAGGTTTTTGAGGAGTCGCGCGAATGGAACGGCATCAAATACAAATGGGTAGACTTGGAACGCTAGCCCGCATTTCGATACTTGTTACTGTCTAATTCGTGAGAATTAGACAGTAGTAAGATGTGGCTGTATAATGGGGAGGGCAAACTATATGAAAGATAAAGAACTGGAATCAAATCTGAAAGCGCTAGCCAATCGCCGCCGGCTCGCCATTGTTAGATTCATCAAAAAGAAGAACGAGACATCGGTTGGAGATATTGCCGAAGAAATCAAGCTCTCGCTCAAATCAACCTCGCGCCACTTGGCCGTGTTGTTTTCAGCTGGAATTCTCGATAGGGAACAAAGAAGTCTCCAGGTGTTCTACAAACTATCCCCCGATATCGCCGAACCAGTTCGCCGTGTCGTCTCCACTTTGTAGAGGGTAGAGGAGCTTTGATTTTCCTTATTGTCTAATTCTCACGAATTAGACAATAAGGAAGAAGGTAATCACCGTGATTAGTGGTTAAGACTTCTCAATACCTTCAGGTAAAGTCTCTCGACAATTTTTTCCTGCGCTTTGCCGGTTTTCACGTAGTGGTCGAGGCCGGGGGCGGCGTTTATTTCAAGTATCCAATATTTCTCGGGCGATTCGGCGATGCTTCCGCTTATCATCATGTCCACGCCGCAGAGTCGCAAGCCCATGTCGCGAGTTAGATTTATCGCGAGTTTCTTGAAGCCGGGATGCATCACCGATGTGACGTCCACCGAATCGCCGCCGGTTGAAAGGTTGGCATTGTCCAAGAGATACACGCATTTGCCGCGCTCCGGTATCGAGTTCACGTCCAATTTCTGACGCTTCAATTTATATGCGATGCGCGCGTCGCTCATATTGATGCGCGTGTCGCGGCTCAATGCGTCAAAAGACCTCTGTTTCTTTTTTAGAAGCTGAAGGATTGTGGAGCGGCCATCGCCCGCGATGTTGAGCGGAATCCGTTCGTAGGCGGAAATAATTGCCTTGTCCAGAACGACGATGCGGTAATCTCTGCCTCGGACCGGTTTTTGCACCAAGGCGACTTTGTCATTTTTGAAGATGAATTTCATGGCGTGCAAGAATTCATTAGTATTGTGAACGAGCGCGACTCCGACTCCCTGACTGCCGCTGTTTGGTTTTACGATAACGGGGAATCCGACGCGTTTTGCATACCTCAATCCCGCTTTGATGTCCCGCCGCGAGCCGATTGCTTCGCACCATTCTTGCGAGAAAAATGTCTTGCCTCTCACAGCCGGATAACCCATTCGCCGCATGAAGAAACTCGCGTAGTCTTTGTCTTTTGAAATATCTGAAGCGCCGACGGGATTGAGATCGAGCGTGTTGTAACGGAAGTACCTGTTGCGGCCGTCTTTGTATCGAATCTGTCCCGCAATCTTCCATCTCGGTTCTAGCGTTACGCGTGCGCCGATTTTGGGCGCGAGCCATTGCAATATTTTTGCTAGGACAAGATGTTCAGACTTTCGCTTCATTATCCTCATACTATATAGAAGTTGATAATATGCCAGTTTGCTTCGAGGGCAAAAAACCGATATTATGGAGTGAATGGTTGCTCGTATCACGGTCACAACGACAATCCCAGATGCCCGAGCTAACGGCTACCTCAAAACACTGAAAGCGATTTTCCCGACCATTAGTCTAGAGGGAGTTTCAGTTACCGATGCTTACACTATTGAAGCAAAGGTTTCGAAAAGAGATTGCGAAATTGTAGCGAAACAACTGACCAATCCTTTGGTTGAGAAGTATTCCACCGATTCTGTTCTTGCGCCGGAATCATATTCTTACGCAATCGAAATCGGGTATCTTCCCGGCGTAACAGATAATGTCGGAAATACGGCAAGACAGACGGGGGAAGATTGTCTCGGACGGAAATTCAAGGAAGGCGAGGCCGTTTACTCATCGCGGTTTATTTTTCTAAACGGCGATTTGACTCTTCAGGACGCGAAAGCGGTTGAGCGCGAATTGCACAATCCTCTTATAGAAAGGGCGACCGTTTTTTCGGGCGCACAGACAGAGTTTCCTATTGTTGTGCCGAAGGTGAAATTGGCGCGGGCAGGCGCCCGCGCCGACGAGGTTGACTTAAATGTGGGTGATATATCACTTGAGAAATTGGGGAAGGAGGGAATTCAAGACGCAGGCGGTAAAAGGCGAGGGCCTCTCTCGCTTTCCCTCCGCGCGATGAAAGTCATCAGAGAGCACTTTGCGAAACTTGGCAGAAATCCGACAGATGTGGAATTGGAATCTTTGGCGCAGACATGGTCGGAACATTGCAAGCACACTATTTTTGCGGACCCATTGGACGAAGTGAAGGAGGGGATTTATCGTCGATACATAAAAGGAGCGACGGAAAAGATAAGGCAAAGGGCCGGCAAAGGGCAAAAGGACATCTGCGTTTCCGTATTTACGGACAATTCGGGAGCGATTGCTTTTGACGACAAATATCTGGTGACTCACAAAGTAGAGACGCACAATTCGCCCTCGGCGCTCGACCCATTTGGCGGTTCTGTGACGGCAATTGTAGGAGTGAACCGCGACACATTAGGGTTTGGACTTGGAGCGAAACCGATTGCGAATGTGTATGGATTCTGTGTTGCTCCGCCAGCCGGCGGACCGAACGATTCAACCATGCTGTTCCGAGACAAAGCAAGAAAGCAAGAACTTCTTCCGGCGCGGCGGATTTTAGAGGGCGTAGTGCGAGGAATAAATGCCGGGGGCAACCAAAGCGGAATCCCTACGGCTCTCGGTTTTGTCGCAGTTGACCCAAGCTATCGAGGGAAGCCGTTAATTTATGGTGGAACTGTGGGTCTGATTCCGCGAAGACTTAACGGCAAAAGACTCTATGAGAAGAAAGCCAAAGCAGGAGATCACATTGTAATGATTGGCGGGCGCGTGGGCGCGGACGGAATCCATGGCGCCACATTTTCCTCCGAATCGCTTTCCGGCGGATCGCCCGCGACGGCGGTTCAAATTGGCGACCCGATTACTCAAAAGAAACTTTCAGACGCGATTGTACGCGAGGCGCGCGACCTCGGTTTGTATTCAAGCATTACCGATGATGGCGCGGGAGGGCTTTCCGGCTCGGTGGGAGAGATGGCAAAAGAAAGCGGTGGGTGCGTCGTTGATTTGGATAAAGTTCCGCTAAAATATCAGGGGCTCGCGCTCTGGCAGATTTGGCTTTCGGAATCGCAAGAGCGAATGACACTCGCTGTGCCAAAAAAGAATTGGACTGCTCTCAAAAAGATTTTTGAGAGGCACGATGTAGAGGCGACACGGATAGGAGAGTTCACCAATTCTGGACGATGCGTTGTGCGTTTTGGAAATAAAAAAGTAATGGATATTGAAATGTCGTTTTTGCACGATGGGCGACCGATAGAAATTCAGAAAAGTAAGAAAGTTATGCACACGCACAAGGAACCCACCGCCTCGGAAAGAGGTAAAGACCTCCGCGAGGCGCTTCTCCAGATTCTGGCGCGTCCGAACATCGGCTCGATATCATTTATATCAGAGCAATACGACCACGAAGTTCAGGGAACATCGGTAACAAAACCTTTGCAGGGGAAGGGCAGGGTGAACGCCGATTCTGCAGTTCTTCAACCACTTCCGGATTCAACGCGCGGGATTGTTTTGGCTCACGGGTATTGCCCGTGGTATTCGCAAATCGATACATACGCTATGACCGCGGCATCTATTGATACCGCGATTAGGAACGCCGTGTGCGCGGGCGCTTCGCGCGACTATCTCGCGATTCTGGACAATTTTTGCTGGTCCAGCTCAAACACGCCGGAGAGATTGTATGAACTGAAAGAAGCGGCGCGGGCGTGTTTTGATATTGCGACCGCTTACGGAACGCCTTTTATTTCCGGCAAGGATTCAATGTTCAACGATTTCCGCGGGTTTACCGAAAGCGGGAAAGATATTCACATAGCCGCACAGCCGACTCTTCTTATTTCCGCGCTCGGAGTTATTTCCGATGTTACAAAGGCGATGACGATTGATTTCAAACAAGCAGGCGATTCTATCTATCTCATTGGAGAAACGAACGATGAACTCGGCGCGTCGGAGTATCTGAATATGTTGGGACTTCGTAAGCCCCATGGACTTACGAAGTCCGTATATGGGGAAGTTCCGAGAGTCGACGCAAAGGAAAATGCCAAAGCATACGACGCACTTTCTCGTGCCATAAGCGGAAAAGAACATCCTTACAAACTTGAGAATGTAAGGATGTCTGGTTGCGTGGCATCGGCAATAAGTGTGGGTCGTGGTGGGCTTGCCGCGGCAATTGCCAAAAGTGTTGTTGCCGGACAGTTTGGCGCAAATATTAATCTGAAAAACGTGCCGGGAAATGCCAAACGGGACGATTCCATCTTATTTTCCGAAAGCCAAGGCCGGATTCTTGTGTCTGTTCGCCAAGAGGCCAAATCCGCCTTCGAGAAAATATATCAAGGTCTCACCTTGATAGAAATCGGAAAAGTGGGCGGGGAATCAGTCTCAATAGAGCTTCCAAAAGCGCGCGTTGAGGCGTCAGTCGCGGAATTGACCACCGCGTATAGGTCGTTCTTCAGGAATTGGTAACATATGAGTCTAGAAACTTTAAAGCAACAGCCAGAGGTCTCAGTTGAGATTATTACTGGGAATAAAGCATATGAGAGAGTAAGAGTATTCCTCGGTAACCTCAAAAAAACATTTCCGAATCGCGGAGCTCTTGTTGGGCTTAGTCGAGAATCGTTCAATGAAAAGAGGATAGTGTTTATCGCCTCCTCTGCATCCAATGACCAAGGTATTCTCGTCGGTGAGGACGTGGGAGGACTATTTTACGCTTCTTTAATGTTGGCAAGACATTCTCCCGAGGCATATGGCGTAGGAGAGAAGTTGCTGGATGCCGCAAATGCGAAATACGAGATCATTGAATCGAATCCATACCCAGTTAACAGCAGGGAAAATCGTGAAACAGACCCCAAACTTAGACGAATACACCAAAATGCACCTGAGCATTATTATGGAAAGCTCGGGTTTGTTAAAGGTTCAACCTATGGGATGGGCGCCATGACAAGAAGAAGGAAAAAAGAATCTTTATGAAAAAGCCGCACATCATAATTTTCTCCGGGTATGGCCTCAATACCGAGGACGAGACGAAATACGCATTTGAGTTGGCGGGCGCGACGGCGGATATCGTTCACATCAACGACATCATTGCTCGACCGGCGATTCTGAAGCAGGCGCAGATAATTGTTTTTCCGGGCGGATTTTCATACGGCGATGACACTGGTTCTGGCAAGGCGTACGGCAATCGCCTGAAGCACCATCTTGGCGAGAAAATCGAGAAGTTTCTATCGCGGGATACTTTGCTTGCCGGCATTTGCAACGGATTTCAAATAATTACTAACGCAGGCATTTTGCCAGGCGCTTTGATTGCTAATGACCCGCCTGCGTGCGGCGACGCGCGGGCAGGTTCAGCACGATATATTTGCCGTTGGGTAGATTTGGAAGTAAAAGGGAATAGCCCGTGGCTTGCAGGCATCAAAACTATTTCAATTCCAATCGCGCACGGGGAAGGAAAATATTACGCGCCGAAAGAAACTCTTGCGAAACTAGCGAGTGAAAATGTAATCGCACTCCGATATGTGGAAGGGGAAACGGCAGGGCACTTTTCGCTCCCCGCAAATCCAAACGGCTCGCTTCTAAATATCGCAGGCATCACTGGTTACAATGGCCGAGTCTTGGGTCTAATGCCGCACCCAGAACGCGCGGTGAGATTTACCCAACTGCCCCATTGGACATATCTCCGCGAATCATATTCACGGCAAGGCAAGGCCTTGCCGACAGGGGCCCCGGGTCTGCAAATCTTCAAAAATGCGGTAAACTACTTCATATGACCAATCAACCACTCGTCGGAATTATCATGGGCTCGGATTCGGATTTAGGGGTCATGAAAGATGCGGCGGAAATACTTAAGGAATTTGGAATCGGAAGTGAAATCAGCATACTTTCTGCCCATCGTACTCCGGACGAAACAAGTAAATATGTAGAAAGTGCCGTTGAACGCGGCCTCAAGGTTATTATAGCGGGCGCAGGCGGTGCGGCACATCTGGCTGGTGTTGCAGCAGCACTCACGCCGCTCCCCGTAATTGGTGTTCCAATTGTGTCGAAGACTCTGAGCGGTGTGGATTCGCTTTTCTCAACCGTCCAGATGCCCCCTGGCGTGCCAGTTGCGACTGTTGCCATTGGCGGGGCCAAAAATGCTGGCATCCTGGCGGCGCAGATTATCGGGGTGAGCGATTCCGATGTGCGGCAACGCGTTGTCGCGTATAAGAAGCAAATTGCTGTTGAAATAATGGCCAAGAATGAGAAGTTTGCAGGTGGCTTCAAAAAATATCTCGAAGAGCAGGGATTGATATGACCGATAAGAAATTATCATACAAGACATCAGGGGTAGACATAGATACTGCCAACGACACTAAGCGCCAGATGGTAGAAATATTGGGAGATGGAAACGAACGAGTTCTCAACAAAGTTGGCGCCTTTGCCTCGTTGTTTGATGGTGCGTTCCCCGAATACAAACATCCTGTGCTTGTTTTAAAGACGGAAGAACCAGGAACAAAGCAAAAATTGGCCCTAGAGCACAATAGTGTTGAAACACTTTGTTACGACCTTATCGGGCATTTAATAAACGATGCTATCGTAATGGGCGCCAAACCTCTTTCGGTGCAGGATTGCATTGTCTGCGGAAAGATGGAAAAAGAAATCATTTTAAGAATTGTTTCCTCGCTTTCCTCCGCGTGCAAAGAGAATGGCTGTGTTTTGACTGGGGGCGAGACAAGCGAGCAGCCGGGAGTGGTAGAGGCGGGCACTTATATTCTGTCGGCTAGCATCGTAGCCGTGGTGGAAAAGGAGAATATTATTGACGGCTCAAAAATCAAAGCTGGCGATGTCGTTCTTGCACTTCCTTCAAGCGGAGTGCACACAAATGGGTTTTCATTAATACGCAAAATAATAGAAACAACGCCAAAAATATTAAACGAGCAAGTCGAAGGCCAATCGTTCATTAAAACCATACTCACTCCGCACAGATGTTACTATAATTGTCTGAAAGATTTATTCGGAAAAGAATGGTTAGTTGGATTGGCGCATATTACAGGCGGGGGGATAAAGGAAAATCTAAATAGAATATTGCCGGAGACCTTGAGCGCTCAAATTGATTTGGAAAAAATCAGAATCCTGCCGATATTTGAGACACTCAAGAAATTCGGCGGGCTAGAAGACGCTGATATGTTGCGGACTTTTAATATGGGTGTCGGTATAACCGCTGTTGTGAAGGAACAATTTGTCGAGACGGCTATAAAACATCTGAATACTTTCGGAGTCGAGGCCTACGAAATAGGTGTGATTAAAGAAGGGAACAAAAGCGTTGATTTTACAAGTGAATTAGACTGGAATGAACGACTTCGTAAGTCGTTCATTGACAATGGGTAGGCAGACATGTATAATCTCGTATGACTGAAGTTCTCAAAGAAACAAATTTCGCGAATCTCGGCGCGAAGAAAACCGGCAAAGTTCGCGACATATACATACAAAAAGATAGGTTGATTCTTGTTACGACCGACAGGCATTCTTCTTTCGACAGGATTATCGCGCATATACCGTGGAAAGGGCAGGTGCTGAATCAAATCAG
>MFLD01000012.1:10056-10161 GCA_001781465.1 Candidatus Kaiserbacteria bacterium RIFCSPHIGHO2_02_FULL_49_16 | reverse complement strand
CCTTCTGCCCATCGCCGAGAGAAATATGATGTTCGCGTACCCATCGGCACATGGTCGCAAAAGCGCTAGGTTCGACCGAACTTCCCTGGTCGCTCCCCCACATGC
>MFLD01000012.1:0-9911 GCA_001781465.1 Candidatus Kaiserbacteria bacterium RIFCSPHIGHO2_02_FULL_49_16 | reverse complement strand
TATCATCGGCAGAACACGGCCGGTTTCTTCTTTGGGATAAACACCGGTACACTGGAGCACGATGAGGCCGTCGGTGCCGAGTACCTTTACCGCATGCCGCACCATGGAGAGGTCGCTCATTCCAGTAGAAAGTATTACGGGACGCTCTTTGGAGCGTATGTGCCGAAGGAGCCCGTCATCAGTGAGCGACGCGGACGCGATTTTGTACGCGGGCACATTGAATTCCTCAAGAAAATCCACAGAATCTTCGTCCCATGGCGAAGCGAACCACAATATCCCTTTCTCTTTGCAATAGCGGTCAATTTCCGCATACTCTTCCTTGGTGAATTCGAGCGCGTACTTCTGGTCGCCGTTGCGCGTATCCTTGAAGTCGCTCGTCGTAAGACGCGCAACCGATCCTTGCGGGAGAACGCCGCGCGCGATCGCATGGTCTATCAAAAATCGCGGCACGTTGCGGGACTTCTCGCGCTCCTCCGGGGAGAACACAACGTCCACGGTCCGTTTCTGGAATTTCACCGCGTCGGCACCGGCCTCCACGGCTTTATCAATGAGATGTTTGGCTATCTTTATGTCTCCATTGTGATTAATGCCCAGTTCGGCAACGATGAAAGTCGGTTCAGAATGGCCGACAACTTTATGCGCGATTGGCACTTTTGCCATATATGAAGACTTGCATTGTACCTTATCTTACCCTCTTTGATAACTACGCTACTAGTAGTTGCGCCGTGTGGCACTCCTAGGGTACGCTGTAAGCTCTTGTATGAATCCCGTTAGAGGCCGCGGAAGACAAACTGTATATATGGAACATCCGTGTAGCACATCAACGGAATCGATTATTAGCAATAAATCAGGTACGGGAAGCGTTGCTTCCTGCCTCTAACGGGATGAAAGGATGTTTAGTATTGCAGAGACGGTTTGCATACATTGGCCATGAGCTCGCGGTGCTTCTCAAAGAACGTAACGGCATAGACGAGTTTTGTGCATATGTATTTACCCGCGATAGCTATAATTTTCTTGTTAAGCAAACAGATATTCAATACTCAGATATAATTCTTGATGAGGACGTTCATAAGCGCCACAAGACCGAGGAGCTTGACTACGAATATCTTCGATGGCTCGAGAAGGAATACGGCAATATCTGGTCGTTCATTAATGTCGACCGAGTGGTGCGGCATGGTCAGTTAATCCGGGAGTATCCCCATGATGCTACTCCCTATACGCATGAAGAAATGCTGCGCATTGTGCAGGTTACAGCCAAGCGGATAATAGCGTTCCTGGACAAGGAGAAACCCGATTTTCTGTTTACTTATCAGCCTGGAGCTGTGGCGTCCCTGCTTCTCTATACGATTGCAAAAAAGCGGGGAATTCCGACTATTACGACAATCATTCCGGCCACAAGCAATTTAGTAAGCGTGAGTCTGCGCCATGATCGTCTGACATGGGCGGAGAGAATTTTCAATGAAAATCTCAATAAGCCGCCGGAGAAAATCGCGCGGTATGCTGAGGCGCGACAATTCATTAAAGAATTCCGGGACAAACCAGCCGTCTATTCCAAGGTATATTCTTCACTTATCAAATTCGGAAAGTGGAGGCAATTTGATTTTCTTTTTCCACAGAATTTATCACGCACCGCGCGATGGATATATCGTCTATTTGCTAACTGGAGCAGCAATGCGGAAAAGCGGACTGATTACAGCACGATTCACCCTTTTTTCTACATAATTGATCGCATAAAACGGAAACTGCGCAATCTCATCGGTGTCGATGACTTATACGACGCGTATGACTCCGCGAAACCGTTTGCGTACTACGCGCTCCATCTCGAGCCGGAACTCACGATTCTTTTACTAGCGCCATTTGACACCGACCAAGTTGCCATAGTGAAACGGCTTGCGCAATCGCTTCCGGTCGGCATGTACTTGTACGTGAAGGAGCATCCCTTAATGACGCCGTATCGGCCCCGCGCGTTTTACAAGGCGCTGAAGAAGATACCGAATGTAAAATTACTTCGTCCGGAAATTTCAAGCTTCGGCCTCATGCGGCGCGCCGCGCTCGTAGCAACCATTACTGGCTCAGCGGGGTGGGAGGCATTGCTCTTGGGGAAACCTGTCATAACGTTTGGAGAGGTATTCTATAACGCAGTCTCTTCTGTCGCGCGCTCCTCTACGCCCGAAAAGCTCCCCATACTTGTCGCGCAACAACTCAATCGTCCTGTCGGAACAGATGAAGAACTCGTTCGCTTTGTGGCGGCTCTCTTTGAAGACAGCGCGCATTGCGACATTCTCTACGTCTGGGAGAACGGAGATGACAGGGAACAGAAGAGAAAAGATTTAAAGGGTTTCGCCGACCTCATCGCAAGGAAAGTCAATCTTTCGCGCGGGGACAAAAATGCCGCTGGCTGAGCATATTAGAGCGTATTGTGATAAGTTTACAGACAATGGAAGCTGGCAAAACATTCTATGTATACAAACAATTAGGAGCTATTGTGCGCCTGGCGCGGCGCGCCTACCGGCCCTACAAGCTGCAAATACTTGCGCTGGCAGTCCTGGGCTTTGTGAGCGGCATTTTGGAAGGTATCGGCATTAACGCCGTCATACCGCTTCTCACTTTCGTACTCGGTCTCCACAATCCGGCGACCGACACGCTGTCAATCGCGATTCAGGGATTTTTCACGTGGATGCACATACCGTTCGTGCCGAAATTCCTTCTCGCGTTTATCGTTATATTGTTCATCACTAAAGCGGCGGTGGCGCTTCTTTTAAGTTACATCCAAATTCGTATTGCCACCGAGTATGAGCGCGCGACGCGCGCGCGGCTGTTCACCGTGATGCTTCGCGCGTCATGGCCATATCTCTTGCGCGAGAAGCTGGGCAATCTCGAGACCGCGCTCATGATAGACGCGCCAGCAAGCATGGCTCTTTTGGCTAGACTCGGGGTCACTATCACATTGCTTACGGGCCTTGTTATGTATCTTATTATCGCGTTCTTCATTTCTCCTTATGTGACTATCGCGACTGGCATTCTTGGCGTTCTTGCCCTTTTCACGCTCCGGCCGCTTATGAATCGAATCCACTCGGTCTCGCGCGCTCGCGCAGGCGTCTATCGCGACACCATGCATCACGTTACGGAACACGTGGGCGGTCTCAAGACCGTTAAAGCGCTCGGAGCCGAAGGTCCGATAATTGCGCGCGGGGAGGAGCTATTCCAAAAGGTTAAAGAGGGCTCAACGCATATACAAGTATTACAGCAAGTTGCCGCGCAGGCTATGCCGCCAATTGGCGTCATCTATATCGCGGCGATACTCTCGCTCGCCTTTAAGACATCGTTTATAACGCTCGCCGCGCTTCCCGCGATGCTATATCTCATATACCGAATCTTTTCCTACATCCAGCAGTTGCAGAACAATATCCCGGCCATGGGCGAACTCGCGCCGCACCTCGAACGGGTCATTGCGTATGAGAACGGCGCGGACGACGGGAAAGAAGTTATTTCAGGAGTGCTTCCGTTCACATTTGAGAAAGAACTTGCGTTCAAGGATGTTTCTTTTTCTTATCAATCCGGCGGGAAGGTTCTCCGCGGTATCTCATTTACGATACCAAAGGGAAGCATGGTGGGCATCGTTGGGCCATCGGGCGCGGGAAAGACGACATGTGTTGATTTGATGTTGCGGCTTCTTACGCCATCGGCGGGGGGGATTATGCTTGATGGCGTGGACAGCCGCGAAATATCACTGTCGCAGTGGCGGAAGAACATTGCCTATGTTTCGCAGGATTTGTTTCTCATTCAAGGGACGATTCGCGACAATATATGTTTCTATGATGAGACCATTTCTGATGAGGAAGTGTGGAAAGCGGCAGAAATGGCGCACATTGGGGAGTTTATCCGGAAGTGCCCGGAGGGGCTTCTGGCGCGCGTAGGGGAGCGGGGTATGACGTTATCCGCCGGCCAGCGCCAGCGCGTCGTCATCGCAAGAGCCCTCGCGAGAAAACCCCAGATTCTTATTCTTGATGAGGCGACAAGCGCCCTGGACAATGAATCCGAGGCGCACATCAAACGGGTGATTGAAGAGCTTAAAGGTCGTGTCACAATCATCGCGATAGCCCACCGCCTATCCACGATTATGGATTCCGATACTCTGGTCGCGCTCAAGGAGGGGCGTGTGGCAGAGATTGGAACCCCCGCGGAGCTTCTCAAGGATACCGCGTCGTACTTCTCGTACGTAAGCGGAATTCATCAATAACACTAGTTATGCGGATAATGCTAATGTGGCCGAGTGATGAGCCAGAGGTGAAGATTCTGCTTGATACGCTCAAAAAAAAAGGGCATGAAGTCGCGTACTGGATAGGCACGCGCGGCGATAAGAAACTTTGTCCGCAAGAAGCCATTTTCCATGACCATTTTGACGCATGGGACGCGAAACCAGCCCCTGCGTTGAGGCAGGCGCCCATTCTTCCTGTGAGCGCCGAACTTGTATCTTCTATGTACGAAACGGAATCATCCGTTTTAACCCTGATGAACAAGCGCTACGATTCGTCGTATGTCGACGAACGCAAACATATCTACTACACCATGCTAGGTTATTGGAATTATGTGCTTGACGAGGTGGCGCCCGAGGCGATTGTGTTTAATACAATTCCGCACAGCATATATAGCAACATTATCTACGACCTCGGACAGAAACGAGGAATTCCCATGCTCTGCCTTGAAGAGACATGGGTCGCGCGCCGCATGCTTTCCTATTCTGATTATAGAAAAGGAAGCGACGAATTGCGCGCGGAGATTGAGCGCGTCTCGAAGCGCGTTGTAACAGAAAGCGAGCTCGGAGAAGAGCTTCGCGAATACTGGAAAGAACATATGCAGCCCCAATCGCGCGTGGCGCCTGTCTACATGGCGCCTCAACGCGAAATTGGAGAGGGCTGGGGACTTGTTAAACACCGCGTCCAAATCGCATTAAAAGCGCTGCGAGAGGGAAACCTTCTTTCGCTCGTATTTGGGTATATGCGGCGGCTCGGGAAAAAGAATTTGAGGGAAGATTATGAATCTGTAATAAAGCGGGCCGATTGGAATGTTCCGTTCGTTTATTTCCCACTTCATTTTCAGCCCGAACGAACTACGAGTCCGCAGGGGGGCGTTTATCACGACCAGCATCTCGTTGTGGAAACACTTTCTTCAGCGCTCCCAGATGGATGGGAGATATATGTGAAGGAGCATCCGTCGCAATGGTGGTTGCGGGGGAAAACACGCTACTCGAGCGTGCGGTACCCCGGCTACTACGAGCGTCTTGCCAAAATCCCGCGAGTGCGTCTCGTTCCTATTTCTACCGACACATTTGAATTAACGGAGAGAGCGCGGGCCGTTGCCGTGATAACGGGAACATCCGGCTGGGAGGCGCTCTTGCGCGGGAAGCGCCCATTAGTATTTGGCATACCATGGTATCGCGATTGCCCCGATATATTTCGAGTAGATTCGGTTGAGACATGCGCCATGGCGTTGGAAAAGATAAAAAACGGCGCGCGCGCGCCGAAGGAAAACCTTCTCGCCTTCTTGAAAGCGTTTGAAACAGTGAGCATTCGAGCGTATCTGGAAAATCAACTTGAGGAGAAACCCCGATATACCGCGCAAGAGAATATGCAAATAATGGCTTCTCATACCTGCGAAAAGCTTCGCGCTTTGAAATCTTGACCAATAGTACGCGCGCCGCGAAGCCGAGTCGTAATCGACGAAGCGAAATGGTGGACTTTAATCCAAAGACCCTGTAGCATAAGTCCGCGATGTCCGCGCCTCACCTCAAAGGAAAATCCATACTCATCACTGGAGGTACCGGTACCTTCGGTCGTGCCATGGTTGCGCATCTCCTGTCGTTTTCGCAGGCGGGCCGCGTTATCGTCTTTTCGCGCGACGAATATAAACAGAGCGAAATGCGCCGCGAGTTTCCCGACGAGCGCCTCCGATTCTTTCTCGGCGATATCCGCGATACCGCGCGTTTGCATCGAGCATTCAACAATATTGATATCATTATTCATGCCGCGGCGCTAAAGCAAGTTCCGGCGCTCGAATACAACCCTACCGAAGCGGTTGAAACGAATATCATGGGCACGAAAAATGTAATTGACGCGGCACATGACCGCGATGTAGAACGAGTACTCGTCATATCTTCGGACAAGGCCGTCCAACCGGTCAATCTCTATGGCGCGACGAAAATGTGCGCTGAGCGTCTTGCTATTGCCGCAAACGCATATCGGGGCTCTACGGGAAAGACGCTCATCAGCGTTGTTCGTTATGGCAATGTGATTGGAAGCCGTGGAAGCCTTATCGAACTCATTGAAAAGCAGCGTCCCACCGGCGTTATTACCCTCACGGACAAACGCATGACGCGTTTTTGGATACATACTGATGAGATTATGGTACTGGTTACCGAGATTCTCAAAATCATGGAGGGCGGAGAGATATTTATCCCAAAAATGGAAAGTCTGCGCATTGTTGATGTAATGAAAGCGCTGGCGCCCAAGTGCAAGGTAAAGACAACCGGAATTCGCCCTGGGGAGAAACTTAACGAACAGCTTATAACAGAGCACGAGGCGCAGCGATGCCACAATATCGGTTCGATGTACGTCATACTCCCTGATTTCAGGGCATGGGCGTCAAAAGACTCGTTCGCAAAAAAGGAATTGTTTCCAAAGGACATGGAATACACCAGCAATAATCCAAAGCTTTTGCTTTCACCTGAACACGTCAAGCGGGTACTGAAAGTAAAAGTATGAGCGCTCTGGTTTCGCGAAAGAAGGCCGCTAAACCGACATACATTCCGTACTCGTGCCAAACTATCGGACAGGATGACATTCATGCGGTCGTAAAGGTTTTGAAATCCGCGTTTATCACGCAAGGGCCTAATGTACCGGAATTTGAAGAGGCTCTTGCCAATGCGTGCGACGCGCGATATGTGGTGGCGTTCTCTTCTGGGACAGCGGCTCTTCATGCCGCGTATGCGGTTGCTGGAATCAGCCCGGGAGACGAAGTTATAACTACGCCCATCACATTCGCTGCCACGGCAAACATGCTGCTCGCCCAGGGCGCCACTCCTGTATTTGCAGATATAAATCCGGAGACTGGGAATTTGGATGCAAGGGAAGTTGAAAAGAAGATAACGAAGAAAACAAAAGCAATTGTTGCCGTGGATTACGCGGGACTACCCGCCGACCTCGATGCTCTACGGAAACTTGCGAAAAAGTATAAACTCATCTTCATAGAAGACGCGGCGCACGCGCTTGGCGCAACATACAGGGGACGCTTCGTAGGTGCGTATGCGGATATGGCCATGTTCAGTTTTCATCCGGTGAAATCAATCACCACGGGAGAAGGAGGAGCGATCGCGACAAATAGCAAGGCATATTACGAGAGTTTGAAAATGTTTCGCTCGCACGGCTTAACGAAGGACCCGCGAAAGCTCAAGCACATGGGCTATGCCGCGTGGCATCAGGAGGTGCAGATGCTGGGTTTCAATTATCGGCTTACCGATATTCAGGCGGCACTTGGGGTGAGCCAGATGAAAAAGCTTGACCGATTCATCGCGAAACGCCGAGCCGCAGCGAGGCGTTACTTCAAACTTCTCGCAGATGTGCCAGGAATTAAACTCCCGCCGCGCTCGGGCCTCAATAATTCCGCGTGGCACCTGTTTGTCATTCGCGTAGAAGCTCGCGCGCGCGATCGCGTATTTAAATCGCTGAGGCGCGCGGGGATAGGGGTTCAAGTCCACTATTTTCCTGTATATCGGCACCCATACTATGAGTCTCTCGGATATAGAGATGGTCTCTGTCCTCAAGCCGAGGCGTTCTCGGAATCCGCGATTTCTATTCCTCTGTATCCAACGATGACTCCGCAAGAACAGAAGAAAGTCGTACTGGAGCTCGTCTCTGCGCTTGCCGAATAGTTTTTGCCTTTGTACTCTGACGCACGCAATATATAGTTCCCACTATAATAGACGTATGATTGCCGCGATTATTCAGGCGCGCATGAGCTCATCCCGTCTTCCCGGGAAGGTAATGCTTGATTTGGCTGGCGCGCCTGTCTTGGTTCGCGTTGTGGAAAGAGTAAGAAGTGCCAAACTTGTCGATGTCGTTGCCGTTGCGACATCAACCGATCCATCCGATGATCCGATTGCAGCGCTCTGCGAAGAACGGAACATCGCTCTGTTCCGCGGACCGCTTGATGACGTATTGGCGCGCTATATCGGCGCTGCCCATGCGCTCGGGTGCGAAACAATCGTGCGCATCACAAGCGATTGTCCGCTCATTGACCCAAGCGTAATCGACCTTTGTATTGAAACGTTTCTAGAAGGCCATTATGACTATATAAGCAATTGCGCGCCCGGAGAACGCACATTTCCGCGCGGCCTAGATGTTGAGGTATGTGCAACTGTCGCACTTGAACGGGCGGATAGAGATGCAAAGGCGCCGTACGAACGCGAACACGTTATGCCGTTCATCTGGGAAAATAAGAAAAACCTCTTTTCGGTAGGTCCCATTATCAAATCTTCTCACGAGTATCGGCGGCCATATCGTCTTACACTCGATTATGCAGAGGATTACGAACTCACCAAGCGTATATACGCACACTTTCAAAAACCCGATTCAGTTATTGATGTGCCAAAAGCTCTTCGCTATTTAGATAATCATCCCGAGCTTATCGCAATCAACGCCTTTCGGGAGGCGGACCACCAGAAACATGCAGTAACATTATGATTGCCATTGTTGATTATGGAATGGGGAATGTTGGTTCGGTTCAGAATGCCCTTAGATTGCTTGGGGCAGAAGGACGCGTGACGCGCAACCCGAAAGATTTTACGGAAGCCACGCACATTATTCTTCCGGGTGTTGGCGCATTTAAGGACGGCATGCGCGGTCTACGAGAGAGTGGCGCTGTTGATTCCCTGACTCGTGAAGTTATTGAAAAGAAAAAGCCGTTTCTTGGAATATGTCTCGGCATGCAGCTTCTCGCGGACATTGGTGAAGAAGGAGGAGAAACAGCGGGTCTGGGATGGATTAAAGGCCGCACTCGTCGTCTCCGTGTGGATGAGAAAACGTATCGCTTGCCGCATATCGGCTGGAACGACGTAGAGTTTTCCACTTCTCCGATATTCCACAACGTTGTATCGCATGATTTTTATTTTGTGCATTCGTATTGCATTGAATCCACCGACTCGAAACTGATTATTGGGACATGCGAATACGGAGAAGTATTTGCGGCCGCCGTACATTCGGAGAATATTTTCGGGGTGCAATTCCATCCCGAGAAAAGCCAGAAGGGAGGACTTCAACTGCTAAAGAATTTCATATCGCTCCACAGCTAACATGCTTAAAACGCGCGTCATACCGGTTCTTACGATAAAAGGCGAGCGCTTGGTAAAAAGCGTGCGCTTTGAGAATCACCGCAACATCGGGAGCTATATCTCCGCGGTACGCGTTTTTAACGCGCGCGACGTGGACGAGCTCATATTTCTAAACCTAGACGCCGGCGCCAAGGGCATTCTGCCGCGACTCCTGAAAGAGGTGACGAAAGAATGCTTTATGCCCGTGACGCTCGGCGGCGGCGTGCGTACGCTTGAGGATGTCCAGCTCCTGCTTTCGTGCGGGGCGGATAAGGTCTCTATAAATACTGCCGCTTTTGAAAATCCAGGTCTCATATCTCTGGGCGCGCGGCGTTTCGGAAACCAATGCATCGTTGTTTCAATAGACGCGAAGCGCGTTGGTAATCGATACGAAGTCTTTGCGCGTGGCGGAAAGCGCGGGACAGGGAAAGATGTTGTCGCGTGGGCGAAAGACGCGCAGGCGCGCGGCGCGGGCGAGATTCTGCTTACTTCTATTGATAACGACGGCGCGATGAAAGGATACGATCTCGCGCTGATAAAAGAAGTC
>MFLD01000011.1 GCA_001781465.1 Candidatus Kaiserbacteria bacterium RIFCSPHIGHO2_02_FULL_49_16 | reverse complement strand
TAGATTTACATTGCGCATTACTCCGAAGCAGAATGGTGCCTTGGACAAATTGGCTAAACAAGCATCAATGGACAAAGCTTCGTTCATCAGGTCTCTTATAGATAAATCTGGAGAGGATTAATATCTGTCTCAAGGGGAATTCTTGCATAAATCCAATATTCCCTGTTCTACGCTATAGCGTAGAACAGGGAATATAAGAAATATCAAACTAAAAAGGCTCGCCGAAGTTGAGAAAATGGAAAGCACGCGGGTGGCAGGCGCGTGCTTTTTTTAATGAACCTTGAATCAACCGTGTTCTTTTGTATTATTTTCGAGGATTATGTTTACGATTACCGTAAACACAAACATCGCGGAGCAAATGAACGACACGAAAACCAGTCGTGTTGCCAGCCCCCACGACGACCACTCAAAGCTCGACCATTTTACCGAGCCCCACTCGTCAAGGTTGATGATGAGTGCCACCATGTAAGGAAACGCTGACAACATTGCCAACGTGATGGCTCCACTCTTCAAGTTATTCTGTATCGTGACGGATACGGAATTCCAAAAAATTCCGGCTCCAAGTCTCATACACAGTAGGAAAAGTGACATGAGGGCGCTCCCTCCTATCACTGAAATGACGAGATACAGAGCCATAATTTTAAGCCAGTCCATGAATCGCACTCCTCTAAAAAAGTTAAAGACCTTTCAGGATTATTAGGTATCTTTCAGATACCTTGACATCTTTCAGATACCTACTAAAATATCACATATAGAGGCAACCTGTCAAGGAAAAATACTTATGGCTTTATATTCGAAAGTTCAGCGAGAGAATCTTGATGTCATTGAGAAAATCAATGCCGTTTTCTTGGGAACGAGGGATTTTCGTCAACTTGCCGAACGCGCGGTAAATCTCATGACCGCGGAGCTGAAGAGCGAGGGGATATTGAGCGCTTCGATTTTTCGGGTACACGCCGATGAGAATCGTTTGTACGCGTACGCTTTCTCTTCGCGCGCTTTTGACGCGGTCAACAAATTGTACCCGAAGAAATTTTCGGAGCTCAGCGTTTCCATGGATGAGTATTCAAATCTTCTTGTCAAGGCCGTGCAGAGGAAAGAAGAACAGGAAAGCGACCATCTTTACGATTTTGCGCGGCCCGCACTTAATGAAATGGTCTCGGCGGCAGTTCAGCGTCTCGTGGGAGCAAAACACGGTATCGCATATCCTTTGCGCTTGAAGCAGGGCAAAGCTACGGGAGTTGTTTTGTTCAGTGTTGGCGACCAAGCAATCGATGCAAGACAGAGAGTCCTCTTGGAGGCATTTCGCTAACAGCTCGAACTCGCCTTCGAAAACGTCCTCGAATTCGAGCGTGTAGTAAAACGTTATCAGAAATCCGTAGTACCTGCCGACGAAAACAAGCCGACAGCACATTTCATGCTACGCATCACTCCAAAACAAAATATGCTATTGGAGCAACGCGCCAAAGAAGTGGGGCTGGACAAAACGTCGTACATACGTTCGTGGATTGATTCGGGAGCGAAAAGATAACGTCCCCTCGCTGAAGTTGGAAAAGTGTGATAAGAAATACCGATGTCTGATGAAACAAAAACTAAGGTGGGAAATAATCCTCGAGAAACCACGGTAAAAATCACGCGCGACGCGGAACGTTGGGAGGTATTGGTGGAAGCCGAGATTCCCGCTGGAATTATTCTTACATATCGGGAGCATGCCGTAAAAGAAATTCAAAAGACCGCGAAAATTGACGGATTCCGTCCGGGGCACGCGCCCGAATCTGAAATAATTCGAGTCTACGGCGAACCGGCAATCCTGCGGCGCGCCGCGGAAGACGCTGTCCAGCGCGAATTGCCGGAAATTCTTGCCTCTCAAAAATTGCCCATAGTGGAAACTCCACATGTGAATATTAATGCTCCGGAGAGGGGTATGCCTCTCACATTCTCGGCGCGTGCGGCGCTTGCTCCTGAAATCAAACTAGCTGATTACAAGGTAATCGCGAAGAAACATCTTCCAGCTAAAGGAAAAGGCCTTGAGGTTTCGGATGAAGAGCATGCGAAAGCGATGACGCATCTGAAGCGAGAGCGAGCCCGCATCGAAAAAGTTGAGGCAGGCAAAAAACCCGCAGAGGCCGCCGAGGAAGCTAAGGCAATAGGTGAAAAAGATTTGCCGGAACTTGATGACGAGTTCGCGATAAGCATTGGTTATGAAAGCATCGCTCACTTTCACACAAAAGTCCGCGAAAACATGAAAACGGAAAAGGAGCGGCAAGCAAAGGATGTGCGGCGCCAAGCAATAATTGAAGACCTGGTGAAGAATTCCAAAATCTCCTATCCTGCCATACTGAGGGAATATGAAATAAATGAAATGGAGGCGCGCTTGAAAGACGACCTCGCAGGCGCTGGCATGACGCTAGAAACGTATCTGGCCCAAATGAAAAAGACTTGGGAGCAAATTCTTGCCGAATGGAAAGCTCCTTCCGACGCGCGCGCGAAAACGCGCCTTATTCTCGGAGAAATCGCGCGTGTAGAAAAAATAGAGCCAGACGAAGAAGCGCTCAAACAAGAAGTTGAACACGCGAAAAAGCATTATAAAGACGCTACCCCCGAGGCCTTAAGAGCCCACATAGCCCACGCGATGCGCAATGAGGCAGTACTGAAATTTTTGGAGAAAAACGATGATTCCATTGCGAGTGAATTTGATTCTAAAGACAAATCTGCTACGATATCTGTATGAAAGAACAAAATACTCCACGTGCGCAAATGCTTATTCCGATGGTAGTTGAAAAGAGTTCTTTCGGCGAGCGCGCTTACGACATTTTTTCACGGCTCCTCAAAGAGCGCATTATATTTTTAGGCGGTCCAATCGAAAACGAAGTTGCCAATCTCGTCATCGCACAACTTCTCTTTCTCGCCTCGGAAGACCCGAAGAAAGAAGTTTCACTTTACATCAACTCCCCCGGCGGTTCTGTCTCCGCGACACTCGCAATGATAGACACGATGAACCACATTCAGCCGGCGGTTTCCACGGTGTGCGTCGGTATGGCGGCATCCGGCGCGGCATGGATTCTCTCGTCGGGAGAAAAAGGCAAGCGATTCATATTGCCGAACGCCGAAGTAATGATTCATCAACCACTGGGAGGCGCGGAGGGTCAGGCATCGGACATTGCCATTACCGCCCAGCACATCCTCGCGACCCGCGACCGCTTGAACAAAATGATGGCTAAAAATACGGCTCAACCATTGAAGAAAATCGAGTCCGACGTGGACCGCGACTTCTTCATGACAGCCGAGGAAGCCGTTAAGTACGGAATCGTGGATAAAGTTCTTGTTTAGCTTCTAGCTTCTAGGGACTAGCTTATAGGTTAAACGCACGTTCTTGGAGCGCTTTTTGTACTTGTATTTCCACGCTAGAAGCTAGACGCTAGCCCCTAGTAGCTTTTTGTGCTATATTATGCGGGTACACCAATTAATATTTATGAATTTGCATCCTCGCCACGCATCTGGATTCGCATTGAAGATTAGAACTATGTCTGTGCTAATTAAGAGTTCTCACAGCTTTTCAATAGTAGTCGTAGTCTAAGCATTGCAGATGCGCGCTGGGGCAACCAACGCGTATATGGAATTAAAAATAGGACTTCTTCTCATCGCCCTCGCGGGCGCGGTCGGCATCGGACTCGGATACTATCTCCGATTCATTATCAGTTTAGGAAAACGCGGATCGATGGAACTGCTCGTCCGGCAGATGACTTTGGATGCTGAAGTAAAAGCTAAGCGCATCATTGAAGAGGCAGAAAGGAAGGTCGCAGAAAAAGCGGAGCAGAAAACCGGCGAATTCAAAGAGAGGGAGCGAGAATTGAAGCAGACAGAGGAACGCCTGGTCCGAAAAGAGGAGCTTCTTGATAAGCGCCAGTCAAACAATGACGCGGAACAGGAAGTCCTAGGCAAAAAGGCCGAGGAGGTCCAAAAGGCAAGAGAAAAAGCCGAGGAATTGGTGCGTGCCCAGCAGGAAAAACTTGAAAAAACGGCCGGCCTCACCGTTGACGAGGCCAAAAACGAGCTTATCAAGTCCATAGAGAAACGCTACGAGAGCGATATCGAGGGCCGTATGCGCAAATTGGAATTAACAGGCAATGAGAAACTTGAACAGCGTGCGAAAGAAATTCTCACGGTCTCCGTGCATCGCCTCGGTAATTCAGTTGTATCCGATGTGCTCGCAACGACGATGTCGCTTCCAAACGATGAAATCAAGGGCAAAATTATCGGCAAAGAAGGACGCAACATCCGTGCGTTTGAGCGCGCGACTGGTGTGGATGTCATCGTTGACGACACGCCAGGCACGATAACTCTCTCTTCATACGACCCGATTCGCCGGCAAATTGCCCGCATCGCTCTTGAGAATCTAATTCTTGACGGCAGAATCCAGCCGGCAAAAATCGAAGAGGCGGTCGTAAAGGCAGAGGGAGAAATAAACAACATCATTAAAAAGAAAGGCACTGACGCCGCATACGAGGCGCGCGTACCGAATCTTGACCCGAAGATTCTCATGATATTGGGACGTCTTTATTTCCGCACAAGTTACGGACAAAATGTTCTTGACCATTCCGTAGAAGTGGCGCACCTGGCTGGAATGCTCGCCGAAGAATTGGGTGCAGACCCAGCCGTCGCGCGAGCCGGCGCCTTAATGCACGACATCGGCAAGGCAGTAGACCACGAAGTGACGGGTACGCATGTGGAAATCGGCCGAAGAATTCTGCAGAAATTCGGCGTGGGCGAACCAGTAATTAAGGCGATGCAGGCGCACCACGAGGAATATCCATACGAGACTCCCGAATCAATGATAGTGCAGGTGGCAGATGCAATCTCAGGTGGCCGGCCAGGCGCTCGCCGTGATTCCGTAGAAAACTACATCAAGCGCCTTGAGGAGCTTGAAGCGATAGCAAACAAAATGCCAGGAGTCGAAAAAACCTATGCCATAGCCGCCGGCCGCGAGGTGCGCGTCATAGTAAAGCCATCGGAAATCAGCGACCTTGATGCGCGCAAACTGGCGCGCGACATCGCCGACAAAATCGAAGCCGACTTGCAGTACCCGGGAGAAATAAAAGTCTCTGTCATTCGCGAGACTCGTGTGATTGAGTACGCGAGATAGATTCGTTGGTACCTGTCGCTTCAGAAACATAGGTTTGAAACCTAACATTGTCTCCATGCTCGCCAATAAGCTCAAGTAACTGTGAGCGGAATTCTTTGAACCCGCCAGTCTGTAGGTTGAGCTGCCTTTCTCCTGCTATCTGATTATTATTGAAAATCTTTGCATACAGCGTGAGCGTTTCCTTCGCCTTGCAGGCGTTCTCCCATGCTTGGACACTCGGTAACCAACCAGATGGAAGCAATCGGGTATGACCGGTTCTCCCACGAAAAGTTCTACTCGGCCCAGTTTCTTTTGAGGCTGATGATGAAATAGTTCGCATTGCTGGTTGCTCTGGGATGCCTCTTTCGGTAGGCAGTGCAGGTGGACTAACGGAGGCGTCTTGACTATCTTTTCCTCCATTCCTTTCCACTCCTTCGACATATTCAGCGTGCGTAAGATTATACAGAGCGTTATGTATGAGACCCTTACATGGTTCATAAAACTCCCCAAGCTGCGTTCGCGCCAATTGGTTTGAATCTCCATACATACAAAGTTCCCCATCTTGTTTACGAACATAAAACGCTAGGCCGTCCATGTTTTGCGTATAATTAATCTGCAGAAACGGTTTTCTGAGCGGATTGATCAGATCTCGCGCCGCTTGAGAACTTCCAACTCTTTTCTCGAGCTCCAAAAATAGATTCATGCTGGTTACACTCGCTGCTGCAACATATGCCTTGCTCGGCGCTGGATCTATACAAAGCAGCAGAGGGTAGGTTTCGTCAAAGAAAACTTTTTGGCATGACGGCACCTCGCGAGAAAAATGAATGGTATCCCAGTTACTATCTTGCAAACTATTAATGTTACTGAGCGTCTTTTTATTGAAGATAACACCTGCCCTATATCGCAGAATGTTTCTGAGGACGCTCCAATCCGCTACATATTGGATGAAATCGAACTCAGATTGATAGTTCGTAATAAGTTTTTGACCGTCGAGAGTGGCCTCAAGTTTTGGCACGTATTTATAGAAATGACTAAGAGCTGGTATGTCATAAAGAGCGCTTGTTGGAGACTTGTTTGCAATCACCCAAGTAGTAAATGCATTTGTAGGCATTGGCCAGGTAGAATGTGCCTTAAATCTCGAACGCACCTGGCTGGAACCAATTCGCTGGTAATCATCCGTTATTTGCAAAGTGGTCAGTAAATCAAAATCCTCCTGCAACATGCGCAACAATTGTATGTTTTTCGGATCTGTGTTTTCCTTCCTCCTTTCTCTTCTTGGGGATGATGACTTGCGACTAACCAGACGGTCTTGGAAATTCCTACGGTCCTTAACCTCAGAAAATAGGGCGTTTGACATTGCCTGTGCGTAGATTAATTGAGAAACAAGCGAATGAGACCTCGGAGGCTGTACTGTGTACATTTCGGCGACCGCATGTGAGACCGCGTCCCCGAACATAATCTGATGCTGATCGCGCAACAATCTATAGAAATTCGATAGGTCATCAGGAATAGAGAATGTCTTATTTATAAGGAACCTCTTGCATTGATGAATTTCCCGAATCGTTTGCTTAAAACTCAGAGGCATTGCGGGAATTACATTGATAGTGTCTCTTAAGTGCTTGAAGCTATTCAGCGCAGGCAATGCCTCTCTGGCCGCTTTGAATGTTTCCTGGAATCCAACCGGAAGTCGATCCGCGAGACGATCAACATCTGTACGGTTCATGGCATAATTAATCAATGCACCAAACATATTCCTATATTCACCCTGCAAAGATTCTATATTTTCAGTAAATTTATCGCGGTTATCACGCTGACTATCTAGTATCATGCGGAAATCGTATCATTCAGCCGATAAATTGAAAGGAGGATGAACAAAATCAAAGATACTTCCCGAACTCGGCAAGAATGTTCTTGCATGCGCGAGCCGTTAACGCATCAATCGTATATTTGATTATGGACTTCTGCGCGCTGAAAACGTTTTGCATGCTGATATATGACACTTTGCGCAGTCGTTTTTTCTCTAAGTCGGCATTAGTAACCCGTACTGATAGCGGTTGCTTCTTGCCATAAATCCCCGCAAGAAGCACGTTAGCGTATTCGTTATATCGCTCGTTGGAAAGCACAACCGCAGGCCGCAACTTTTTCTCCGAAGCGTCTGAGAATGGAAACTCTATCATCACGATATCTCCTTGCTTCATGACTTATCCGGTAGGTCAAACAGGTCATCATTTGCCGCATCAAGCCAGTCGCGCATTGTATGTTCAACGACAGGCAGATGTTCCTCTTCGGTGCGGAGCGGCCGTATCGGTGTAATAATTACTTCATTACCTCGTTCTTCAACTGTCACCGCTCTTGCGAGCGCAAACGCCCCGCGCTCGCGGATTCTCTTCGGCAGAGTAATCTGCCCTGCTCTCGTTATTTTGCCTATCGTTACAACCATGCGGATAATAGTAATCTAGTAATTTACTATGTCAACGTCAATGTTTGGGGAAAGGATGTTCCATGCCGGTTTTAAGCCAAAATATCAAGGTGAGGCCTTGATATTTTGGCTTATCTGGAGAGTCTTTTCGATTTTTATTCAGAGCATTCAACTACAGACTGCGTGCCACTCACTACTAACTGTGTTTTTGACTTATCCACAAATAATCTCGTTAGCCTCGCGGAGGTGTTGACAGGGCGATATTAGCGCTCAAAATGGTAGGATACTAAGGTCGAGCACAAATTATTCTTATTACTTAACAAAATCAGTATATATTTATGGCAAACAAAGTAGACTTGATTGAGAAAGTCGCGGGCGCGATAAGCTGCACAAAGGCAGACGGAGAGCGCGCCGTTGAGGCGGTTATCGCTGGTATCACTGAAGCATTGAAGAAAGGCGAGGAAGTTTCTATCGCAGGCCTCGGCATTTTTCAGGCAAAGACTAGGCCGGCCCGCACAGGACGCAACCCACGAACTGGCGAATCCATCCAGATTAAGGCGATGCGCGTTCCTAAATTCCGCGCTTCAAAGACTTTGAAAGACGCTGTGAAATAACGCAGAGCGTTATTTCATCCTGAGCGTAGTCGAAGGATTAAATAATCTTCTTAGACTGCTCTCGAGAACCCAAAACCCGCCATGTGGCGGGTTTTGGGTTTCTGGTGCGAGTAACAGAAGTTAAACGCCAGATTGGCTTGACTCAGACAAATTACATTCAATTCAATACAGTAAGAATTTTGTTTTGGGTCTGTGCGAGGAAACGGATTCTTTCGGCAATAGCCCGCTTGGTCGATGCTTCTGTGACAAAAAGACCTGCTTTGCGTCCATCATTTAGCCAAATCTTTACTTCTCTAGCTACGATGTCAAGGTCTTCTCGTTTATATGTGGGATGATGATCTGAATCTAACCACGCAGAATATAACAGGGCTACCGTCCCGGCCGAAGCTCCGATTATGGCCCCCGTCTTAACATGTGGTTCATCTTTCACTAGCGGTGCTATTCCAAGTAGTTCTTTAAGTGCGAAGAGAATAGCACCAAATGCGAGAGCCATTAAAGCCGTTATTTTTGCGTCTAGACGCGTACGATACGGTTCTCTAGAAAGCCAGTGGCTGTCTTTAACATCATAGCCGCCCATTATGTCCTGAATATCCTGTGCATCAAATTGATTCAAGATATGCTTCTCTATTCCTGCGATTTTATAATCTTCCGCAAGCTCGGTTCTTGATTTTTCTGGTTTTTGCCCCCGCTCAATTGCTTTGGGCTCATTGCCTGTAGCGCTAGCAACTTGACTGACGACGCCAAGCAAGACGCTTGCACCTACGACACTTAACTTGGCCAATTTTTGAAGAGATTGTCTTTTGGTTAAGTCGGGTCCTTTGTCCATTTTTTTGCGTCTAAGGAATAGTGTCCATTAAGTGTAGCATTTATCGATTTTATCATTCGAGTTCGGAGGTCCGCTTGTGGACACCTAAGATCCTAATACTCTGTCTCTTTTTCATGCCTTTTGTGCGGGATACCGGAATCGGACCGGTGCCAGAAGTTTGGAAAACTCCTATTCTGCCATTAAACTAATCCCGCTTTGTCCCGCCGTAGCTTTAGCGAAGGAGGACGTGTCGTGCAGTGTACCTCGTTTTAGAAAACTTTTCATTAGCCCCTTCCGGAGGCTCGCAGATTTACGCAGATAAAATCCTGAAAGTTCTTGCGTACTTATAATATCCGACCGGATATTATAAGTACGCGGTGTTGAACAATATTCCCTATCCTACGCCATAGCGTAGGATAGGGAATATTTGATTTATTATGCGACTCTTGAATTAACGCAAAATGCAAAGTATATTCTGGCAATGCCGCCGCGCATTCAACCATTCCTCGCCAACATCGGCGCCATCGGGCTCATCGTTGGAACCATTCTTGTCCTAACTCACCCTCAATGGGTAGGATTTGAGCAATCTATAAAAGTCAATGGGAAAACGGAAGCACCAGCCAACATAATTGCGACATCCATTGTCACGGTAAAATCTCCATCCACAAGCGCGCAATTACCAGCGCCTGCCCATAGCAAAAAAATCGCGAACACCCCTCCAAAATCCGCCGCAGTAGCGCAACAAGTCTCCGCAATACCGCCGTTATCCTCGCCCGAGAGCGCGACCACGTCAAATACTTTGCAGGTTGCTCGCGTTCCGAATCCTTATCCGTTCCCTCCCCAATCTTTCGAAGTAATCAACAATCAGGCGCGCTTGGCCTTGGTCAACATCCTCTGCGGCGCGCGCAGTGGAACTTTCAGGCCTATATCGGCAAGCGGGGTAATAATCGACCCTCGGGGTGTCATTCTTACGAACGCGCATGTCGCTCAATATTTTCTCCTTTCAAGCGATCCGACAGTTGACCTTTCTTGCGTAATACGCGCTGGCTCGCCTGCGTACCCGTCGTGGAATGCCGAGGTGCTGTTCATCCCGCCAAGCTGGGTCAAGCGGCACGCTAGCGACATAATAAAAACACAGCCGGTTGGCACTGGAGAATATGATTACGCTCTTTTGCGCGTAACCTCGGCGATCAACGGACAACCGTTGTTGCCGCGAATCGCGTATGTACCAATTGATACGCGCGAAACAATCGCCTTTAAGGACGATGACGTGCTAGTGGCAAGCTATCCCGCGGAATTTGTAGGGGGTATCGCCACGCAGTTGAATCTTTATCCCGCCACTTCTATAACAACAATTAAAAAGATGCTGACATTCGACAATAAAACCGTGGACGCCATTTCTCTTGGCGGAGTTATCGGAGCCCAGAGCGGCTCCTCTGGCGGCGCCGTAATGAATGCGTGGGGACGGCTTGTTGGAATTATCTCAACCACGAGCGAGGGAGAGACGACTGCCAAACGCGACCTTCACGCGATAACGCTTAGCTACATTAATAGAAATATCGCGTCAGAAAGCGGTGTCGATCTTGCGTCCATTCTGCAAGGAGATATCGAGGGCAATGCTCGCGCGTTCAACGCAAGCATCGCGCCCGCGCTCCGCAAACTTCTCATCGACCAAATCACGCCGACTGGCCGCTACTAACTACTAACTACTTGACTATCTTTTCGTAAACGCCTCTTTAGGCGAGAGCCCCGCCGCGCGGTGCGCCGGCCAGAACCCGGAAGCGAGGCCAATCAATACCGATAGTCCCAGTACCAACGTAATGAACCATAATGGCGTGAGAAATAATTCGAATGCCTTTCCTCCAAGCCGCACGGCTATCGCGCTTATCACTACATTCAAGAATTTTCCTCCAAAAAATCCCAGCGCCACGCCGCCGATGCCTCCGAAAAGGCCCATCATCATCGCTTCCATCAAAAACAGGTCCCTCACATCGTCGTCCGTCGCGCCGATTGATTTCAGAATACCTACTTCGTAAATGCGCTCAAGAAAGCCGACAATCATCGTGTTGAACATTCCTATCGCGGACACGATAAGAGCCGTAATGCCAAACACGCCCAGCACCGTCGTGATCGCATTCATTATTTTTCTTGCCTGATTAACAAGGTCAATGCGCGCGGAAACCAAAAAACCCCGGCCTATCATGCTGTCACGCACTTCCTCAACGCTATCTATGTCTTTCGCCTTGACCAATGCTTTTCTATAAAACGGCGGTTCTTTTGATACCGCCCCCGGCAATATAATGACAGTCGGCGGCAGTGATTCATCCGTTATAATACCCACTATTGGCAATGATTCGCTCGCGCCCGATTCCTCCAGCGCGCCTGATCCGCTCTCATCCTGAAAGAAAACCTTCAACGCGAGAGGAGTCCCCAATAGACTCTTGTCCGCCTTCAAATTACTCGCGAGTATGGCTTGTTGCGAGATAACGAGCCCGGGGCTAGTTTCGGAAAGCGCCTCTCCAATGTCCGGAACAATCCCGGTTAGTCTGAAATATCCAGGTTCTACAATTCGCGTTTCCACAAGAATTCCACTCGCCTTCTCATTCTTTATTTCTCCCGGAAATTCCGCGACGGGGCTGACTTCCGCGACATCGGGAACGTTTTTCAACTCGAGCAGTTGGGGTTTTTTTATCACCACGTTGACCTCAGACGGATAGGAGACTTCCATAGTGATTAGAGAATCCTCGGTAGTCACAAGTTTGCCTATGAGAATAAATTGGAGACCGTAACCAAGAGATACTAAAAATAGAACGGTACCAATACCTGCCGCCATGCCGGCTATCGTTAAAATCGCGCGCGTAGGTTTAACGCGGAATGTGCGCAATGAGAGCCGGAACAGCTCTCTTAATTTCAATCTATGTTGAGACGTGTCCATGATTTAAATACGTCAGAGAGACGCGAGGGGCCCGGCAATCGTTTCCGCTCCGCTCATTATGGTCTCCATTTTTTCTGATAATCTCTCCGCCGTTCTAAATGAAAGTCCGACGCCATGTTTCCTCTCCGGCATGTCAAGTACTTGTGTGAATTGCCCGGAAGAAATGAAGTTTCTCATGCGGTCTGATATCGCTTGGTCTATCGATAAAGCTTGTTCATGAGACACCGCGCCTTTGTAATCAAGCAGAATCCAGTCTCGGATCTGTTTGACCTCGTCGCGTATTGGCAACTCAGGATATTTTTCAATTATTTGATATACCGCGTGAATATCGTGCCTTTTTTCTACGATGCCCTCTACGTATTGCGCTAGCCGCTTCGCCTTTCCTTTCCATAATCCCACACCGCCCTCTTTGAACGGCCTGTCCAGTATCTCCTCGAATTCATCGGTCTTTATTTTTCCTTTCAGGCGCTCTTTCAAATGAAATTCAAAGCGCCGGATCTCGTCCATTGAATATCCTCGCAGAAGAAAGTTGGAAAGCACGCGCGCGGACAATTCGTTTTTAAGGAGAGCCATCTCCGTTTTGGCGGGATCGAGCTCATTCGCCAGATGCGCCGAGATGGCGTCGGCTTTCGTATGTTGAGACGTTTGTTTCTTCGTTCCGGTTACTATTCCGTCTTTCATGTAATGTATTGTTTTTACATCCCGCAAACTCCATGCCTCGTGAGTCACCATGATAATGGTCTTGCCATCCTTTTCGTTCAACTCTCTCAAAAACTCCAGCACGTTTTTCGCGTTGACGGAATCAAGGTTGCCCAAGGGCTCGTCCGCGACAATTACCTGCGGATTGTTCGCAAGGGCGCGAGCAATGCCGACTCTCTGCTGTTGTCCCCCGGAAAGTTCAAATTGGTACCTGTCGGCATATTCATCCATGTTGAGCCGTTTGAGCAGTATCCTGGCTTCTCTCTCGCTTTCTTCCGGATTTTTACCTACAAACGACATCGGAAGCGCGACATTCTGAAGAACGGTGAGCGATGGAAGAATATTAAACTGCTGGAAAATAATGCCTATGTTGGTTTGCCGGAAGATAGCCAGTTCCGTATTGGAAAGCCCGGCGATATTTGTTCCATTTACAAAGATATTCCCGTTTTTCAAATGGTCAATGCCGGATAGAGCGTAGAGAATCGTTGTCTTCCCGCATCCAGAGGGTCCGAAAAAGGCGACGTAATCGCCTTTTTCAATTTCAAGGCTCACGTTCTTGAGGGCTTGCACTTCAGTCGGCTTGCCTTTGTCGTACCAGAGGTCTACATTTTCCAGTTTTATTATGGCAGACATCGCCACATTTTATCATACTTCTGCTTATCGCTACTATTTACTTTTACTGCCACCTACCGCGGATTATTAACAAACCTGAAGGTGTCCTCGAAGTTCTTGAATATCACGTCTACGACTGATTCGGTCTGCCTCGGGGTAATGATGGTGCGCACGGGAAGCGTCGAGGCGTTCCCCGCCTGGTCGCTGGAGCCAATCTGGAATCGATAGATTGTTCCGGGCTTAAGGGTTCAACACCTTGTCCAACACCGAGTGTTGAACAACGGGGAGTATCTATCGTACTTGTTCAACACTCGGTGTTGGACAAAAATACACGCGCCTGCGACAATGAAGCATCATGCGTAATATTCAGATAAGTGTCGACGAGTACTATCATGTGTACAATCGCGGCGTCCGCAAACAAATTATCTTTCACGACACGGCGGATTACGCGCGATTTCTTTTTCTCATTTTATTCTTCCAATCCCCGCTTGTGTTCCATCCGCTATCACCCTACGTCAGTGCCTTTGCTAGCAACTTTGTTAAACACCGAGTGTTTAACATTGATGCGTCAGATTCATCGAAAATCATACGCGGTCGGTATGTCGAGCTCATATCCTTCTGCCTCATGCCAAACCACTTTCATCTTGTTCTCCGAGAGATTCGGGAGCATGGCATCGCGCGATACATGCAGCGCGTCTTAAATGGGTATACGAAATACTACAACACTAAATACGAGGTGTCCGGGCACTTGTTTCAAGGGCCATACAAGGCAGTACATGTGGAAAATAACGAACAGCTTCTGTATCTTTCCACTTATGTTCATCGCAATCCGAGGGAATTACAACACTGGAAAAACAAAGAGCAAACGTATGAGTGGTCGAGCTACCAGGACTACATCGGTGAGAATCGGTGGGGCGAATTGCTTTCCACGGAGATAATATTGGAGCAATTCAAGACACCATCTGTCCAACACTCGGTGTTGGACAGAACAAAATCTGCAAATGCAAACGGATACGGGAAGTTCGTGCGCGAAAGTAGCGCGAAACTGCTCCGTGAAGAACTTGGAGAAACCTTGCCTAAAGAACTTTAAGTCAATTAGCCCATATCCATCCAACGCCCTGTTCGACATGTTCAACACTCGGTGTTAAACACCGAGTGTTGAACGAACTTTCTTTTGCCACTTAGGTGTCAGAGACTCCAGCGCTTTATCTCACCGCGGATTATTAACAAACCTGAAGGTGTCCTCGAAGTTCTTGAATATCACGTCTACGACTGATTCGGTCTGCCTCGGGGTAATGATGGTGCGCACGGGAAGCGTCGAGGCGTTCCCCGCCTGGTCGCTGGAGCCAATCTGGAATCGATAGATTGTTCCGGGCTTAAGGGTTCAACACCTTGTCCAACACCGAGTGTTGAACAACGGGGAGTATCTATCGTACTTGTTCAACACTCGGTGTTGGACAAAAATACACGCGCCTGCGACAATGAAGCATCATGCGTAATATTCAGATAAGTGTCGACGAGTACTATCATGTGTACAATCGCGGCGTCCGCAAACAAATTATCTTTCACGACACGGCGGATTACGCGCGATTTCTTTTTCTCATTTTATTCTTCCAATCCCCGCTTGTGTTCCATCCGCTATCACCCTACGTCAGTGCCTTTGCTAGCAACTTTGTTAAACACCGAGTGTTTAACATTGATGCGTCAGATTCATCGAAAATCATACGCGGTCGGTATGTCGAGCTCATATCCTTCTGCCTCATGCCAAACCACTTTCATCTTGTTCTCCGAGAGATTCGGGAGCATGGCATCGCGCGATACATGCAGCGCGTCTTAAATGGGTATACGAAATACTACAACACTAAATACGAGGTGTCCGGGCACTTGTTTCAAGGGCCATACAAGGCAGTACATGTGGAAAATAACGAACAGCTTCTGTATCTTTCCACTTATGTTCATCGCAATCCGAGGGAATTACAACACTGGAAAAACAAAGAGCAAACGTATGAGTGGTCGAGCTACCAGGACTACATCGGTGAGAATCGGTGGGGCGAATTGCTTTCCACGGAGATAATATTGGAGCAATTCAAGACACCATCTGTCCAACACTCGGTGTTGGACAGAACAAAATCTGCAAATGCAAACGGATACGGGAAGTTCGTGCGCGAAAGTAGCGCGAAACTGCTCCGTGAAGAACTTGGAGAAACCTTGCCTAAAGAACTTTAAGTCAATTAGCCCATATCCATCCAACGCCCTGTTCGACATGTTCAACACTCGGTGTTAAACACCGAGTGTTGAACGAACTTTCTTTTGCCACTTAGGTGTCAGAGACTCCAGCGCTTTATCTCACCGCGGATTATTAACAAACCTGAAGGTGTCCTCGAAGTTCTTGAATATCACGTCTAC
>MFLD01000010.1 GCA_001781465.1 Candidatus Kaiserbacteria bacterium RIFCSPHIGHO2_02_FULL_49_16 | reverse complement strand
CGGTCGGATGGCAGAGTAAGCTCACTACCGGTCGCTAGATTTTTTATCGTGTAGCGTCCCGATTCTCGCTCCTGCGCCCCCACGGCTATGACGAACGGCACTTTCATTTTATCCGCCTGGCGAATCTGGTCTCCGATTCGTTTACCTGAGAAATTTACGGCTACATTCACATCCTCTCTACGCAGTTCTTGGGCAAGACGCATGGCATGCGGCATCGCATCTTTCTCGATTATGCAAAGCATAAGCTCTGTCGCAGGAGCGTACGTTGGAAGCAAATTATGTGCCTCAAGAAAGTCTCGCGCGGTCACATCGCCCATTCCGAATCCCACGGCAGGAAAGGAAGAATCGCCTCCGCCGGAGGCGGATCCTCCTCCGGAAGAGAATATTGACAGCAGATTATCGTAGCGTCCTCCGCCGAAAATCGACCTCTTATTATTTTCATCCGTATCATAAACCTCAAAAACCATTCCTGTGTAGTAATCGAATCCTCGAGTTATCTTTGTATCCACAACCATGTTGCGCACACCCATTAGCTCAAGTTGTGTGCGAAGTTCCTCCAGGTATGCCGTGCTGGTTGTTCTCTCTAAAAGTTCCAATAGTTGTTCCGCCTTGTTGTTGCCAATGAGAGACTTAATTTTCTTTCCAAATTCCGGATTTTTCGCGCGAGTATCCAGGAGTCGCGTAAGTTCCGCGTGCATGTCCGCTTCAATGCCAACTGAATTGTAGATAGAGTCAATAATGCGGCGGTCGGAAACGCGTATCTCAAAGTTCCTTTCATCCGCGCCCATAGAGCGCATAACACTGTGCGCGAGAGTGATAATCTCAGCGTCCGCCTCAATACCTGATGCCCCGACGATGTCCGCGTTCAATTGCCAGTGCTCGCGCAAGCGCCCGCGCTGAGGCCTTTCATATCGAAAGACATTTGCGATTGAATACCACCTGGCGGGAAGCGATATTTCCCGCGCCCTGCTCGCGACCATGCGCGCAAAGGTTGGCGTCATTTCAGGCCTCAATGTCACCTCGCGTTCCCCACGATCTACGAATGTGTAGGTCTGGTCATTGACAATTTCTTCAGAGGTCTTGCCTCGATAGAGTTCGCTTGGTTCAAGAACAGACGCCCCGTATTCTTCGTAGCCGAAAAGTTCGCACACGCGTTCCATGTGCTCAAAGAGATATCTCAAAACAAACTGGTCTTCTGGATAGAAATCACGCACGCCCTTGTAAGGTTCCAGGGAAATTTTCTCGCTTCGTTTAGCCATTCCAATATTATGCATTAAAAATCAGCAACAGCCAGTACAGAAGTACCCAAGGTCTCTCCTCTGGGATTCTGCATTTTGAGGTGAGACCTTAGAAATTTGCAAGCTCCAAAAATCAATTTGCAAAGAAATTACAAATTACAACTCAAAACGCATCGTTTAGGAACTGGATTCTTGGATATTGTTTGCAAATTGCAAATTGAGTTTTGCAAATTTGTGGCATGGCACTGCTGTTGTGCCGATTCAATTTCTGCGATATAGTCTTGGACACTAACTGAATATGTCGCAGGAACAACTCATTAGAATTGCCTGTTCAAAGTGCGACCGCATCAACTACTGGTCGCGCAAGAACCGCAAGCTTGTCACGCGCAAAATTGAGTTGAAGAAGTACTGCAAGTGGTGTCGCGCTCATACAAAACATAAAGAAGCAAAAAAGTAGGCACTAGGCAAAAGGCAAAAGGAATTAGCGAATAAAGGGGAATTGATTTACTATTGGCTAGTCGCTAGTGTCTAATTACTAGCGTTTGGGCCTATAGTTCAGTGGTAGAATTTCTCTCTCCAAAAGAGAAGACCAAGGTTCGAATCCTTGTGGGCCCGCCGAGTTCGTGAGTTATACTTCAAAGCGATGTTGCATCTTCACTTGCATAAAAGAATGAAAAGGGCGACAGAGCCTTATCCGGCGCAATCTTCATTGAAAAGGTTGCTGGATACTGTCGTGTATGCCGCTGGCATTATTGGTCCGATCATGGCCTTGCCACAGGTTCTTCTTGTTTATGTTGGTCAAGACGCAACCGGCCTTTCACCAATAACTTGGTTTGGATGGGCGGTTCTTGATATACCATGGATTATTTACGGTTTAGTTCATAAAGAACCCCCTATAATGATTACTTACACACTTTGGATGATTATAAATCTATTGGTTGCTGTTGGCGCTGTGATTTACGGATAAAGTTATAATAAATTCCGTAAGTTAAACCTGCGAAGAACATTCCAACATTCTGCAGAATGTTGGAATGTTTGTGAATGCGAATGCATACCTCTATGTCAGGCGTATAATGTGTGCATGAGACGGGCACTTGTCGTTGGCGGGTCGGAAGAGTATTCGGGGGCTGTATTCCTCGCCGGAATATCCGCTCTACGCTTAGGCGCTGAGTCGGTTATTGTGATGGCTCCTGAAAAAGTTGCTTGGGCAGTGAACGCGCTTTCGCCAGATTTAGTGACGCGAAAATTGCGCGGAAAATATTTAGCACTTTCGCATAGAGCGGAGATTGTACGACAACTCAAAACTGCCGACGTGCTTGTTTTAGGGAACGGTGCGACGATTCGGCCAGGCACCGCCGCTCTGATGCGCGCGCTTTGCGAATGGCCGGGAAAGAAGGTGATTGACGCAGATGCGCTGAAAGCGCTACGAGACAGCAATATCTCAAATGCGATTTTAACGCCCAATTCTAGGGAATGGATATTGTTAGAAGAAAACTGTGATATTAAAAGACTTCTTGAAAAAAACGTAATAATAAAAAAAGGAATGCCGACAGAAATTCTTTCCGGCGCGAAAAAGTTCCGCCAAAGAAAAACGAACCGCGGTTTGGATAAAGCCGGCACAGGAGACGTCCTCGCCGGATTGTGCGCCGGATATTTAGCGCAGGGGCTTTCTTTGTGGGACGCGGCAAAAAAAGCCTGCGAAACAGGGAACACCATAGCGGAACTTCTCACAAAGAAAAAGAAAGGATATTATTTTCTCGCCAGTGACATTTTGCAGGAGTTAAAGAAGAACAAGTAGAAAGATCCGCGACCGGAAGTCATTCTCTAGACCAATTTCTTTATATTCCCTATCCTACGCTATAGCGTAGGATAGGGAATATTATTTTTTGAGCCAATTTGATACAATCTTGAGAATTCTTGCTTTGTAACGCATGTCGAACCAAATAATCTTACGATTTCGATTCCAATATGTAATTTGACGTTTCGCGTAATTTAGACTGTCGCGCACGATTTTTTCCTCCAATTCTTCGCGCGTCATTTTCTTTTGCAAAAATAATGCCAGAGAGCGATATTCAAGCCCGAATGATTCCATTTTTCTGTACGAGAGACCTTTCCTGTGAAGTTTGATTGCCTCACTAATCATTCCGGCTTTCATCCGCGCGTGCATGCGCGCGCGAATTAGTTTCTCAAGCTCTTTCTTATCGCGCGAAATTCCAATCCAAAGCACATTCCACCAAGGACCATCCTTGGTGCTAAATGCAGGTACATGGCCCAAGGCGGAGATAATTTCCAGCGCGCGGACGAGGCGGCGTTTGTTGTGCCGGTCAATGTTTTTTGCTCGCAGTGGATCGCGCTTCTTCAGAATGGCAAATAATTTCTCCACGTCCATCTGCTCCAATCGTTTTCGAAGATTCACGTTGACGGGGACATTCGGCAGAACAATTTTGCCAACCAGCGCATCAATATAAAATCCCGTGCCCCCAGCGATTAGAGGCAATTTGCCTTTGCTGGAAATGTCGGCGACTGCTTGTTTTGCGAGAGTGACAAAATCATGCGCGGTGAATATACAATGAGATGACATCTCATTGAGTAGGTGATGGGGGATACCCCGCATTTCGCGCTTCGTTATTTTTCCCGTCCCGATATCTAATCCGCGATATACCTGCCGCGAATCCGCAGAAATCACCTCGCCTTTAAATTTGCGCGCAAGAGAGACCGCAAGCGCGCTTTTGCCGGATGAAGTAGGGCCTACAATAACAACCACTTTCTGCCTTTTTTTCATTGGTTCCACAGTACAGTAATGTACGATAAGCACCAATGCGCAATCATCTCCTTGTGCTTGACGCACTGCATCTTATAATTAGCTTTTATTATTGAATTAGGAATAATCCAATGTCATTAGAAGAAAAACCAAGGAACGGGAGTGGAAAAGGTCTTATTGCGGCAGTTGGCGCGGCCGCTGTTATTGGTGCTATTTCAGCATTAGATCAGCTATCGGAGGAAAAACCAAAACCATCACGACCAGACATGACCTTAGTAAAGGGACATGAGGCTTTTAAATCCAAAGAGGTTCTTGGTGCGCAGATTGGATTTTTGGGCGCATTAAAAGAGAATAATGAAAAGATTGAGGCGATACGACTCGGAAAGATTGGCATAGAGCAGTTGCTACATCAATGGTTGGATAAGTTAGATGAGTTGTTTATAGAAACCAGTGAATTTGATAAATCAGACACTCTATCTATAAAACTCAGTAAAAGTGACAAAGAGAATGCGGAGAAGAGGATAATCGGATGGTATTATAGATTTAAAGCAAAAAACGAGGAATATTACAAAGATCCTAAAGAATTTAAAGATTTATTCGATAAGGTAATTAATCAGCAAATTTCTGTCCTACGGCGACAGTTACCACGTAAAAAAGATACATCGCCAATGAACGATGCTAAATAAAAGAGGTTTTCTGGCATTTCTTAATTACCTTGTGTTGTGCTGGGAGAGGGACTCGAACCCTCACGCCCTTGCGGACAATAGATTTTGAGTCTATTGCGTCTACCAATTCCGCCATCCCAGCGACAATGAACATCATACCTAGTTAGAACTCATTTTGTAAGCCCATGTATTTTACATAGTAATTGATACTGTATACGGCATACTGAATACTGTATACTTAACTTATGTCCGGCTACTATAGCGATTCAATATTCTGGGTTGAGGTTGACCGCATTAAGCCGAACCCTTTTCAGCCGCGCAAAGTATTCGACGAGGCGTCGCTTGCTTCCTTGGCCGAATCTCTCCGCCAGTACGGAGTTCTTCAGCCGCTTACAGTAACGCGCAAGGAAATAGAGCGCCCAGGCGAGGGGATTTTTGTTGAATATGAACTTATAGCAGGAGAACGCCGGCTCCGCGCCGCGAAACTGGCCGGCCTTTTGCAATTGCCAGTGGTCATTCGAACATCGGAAGACAGCGACCGCATGAAGCTTGAACTTGCGATTATAGAGAATTTACAGCGGGAGGACCTGAATGCGATTGATCGCGCGACAGCATTCAATCGCCTTGTTACAGAGTTCGGGTTAAAGCACGTGGAAATCGGAAAGCGTGTTGGCAAAAGCCGCGAATATGTTTCCAACACACTGCGCATCCTTGCTTTGCCCAAGGAGATGCAAGACGCCCTTGGGGCAGGCGAGATTAGCGAGGGACACACACGGCCTTTGCTCATGCTAGTTGACCGCCCGGAGATGCAAAAGACTCTGTTTCAGGAAATTATCACACGGCGTCTCACCGTGCGCGATGCCGAACAGGTGGCGCGGCGAATCGCGACGGAACGCGCGCGCAAGACTGATCTAACTCCAGAATTACTATTGCTTGAGCGAGAACTTACGGAGAAGCTCGGAACGCGCGTCCGTATAGAAAAGAAAGACCAGGGCGGGAAAGTTCTTATAGATTTCTTCTCTGTGGACGACCTCGTTCACATACGAGAGGTATTTACTCGCCAACAGTCGTTGCAGGCGAGTTCCGTTCCGCAGGCGGCGGCAACGGATACCCCAGCCATCATCGCGGAAGCGGATAAGCCCGCCGCGCCCCAACCCGCACCGGAACAACAAGAACAAGATGATCTATATTCAATCAAGAATTTTACCGTGTAGATTTCTCTAAATTTTCTTCATCGCCGCGAGCGCCGCGCGGATATGTTTTTTTGCCATGCTTGTCTTTGCGATATCTTGCCATTTTCGGGAGGGGTGGGCGGATGCTTTTGTAACTATTTCAACCATGTCTCCGTTGCGCAGTGCCGTGTCGAGCGAGACCATTTTTCCGTTGACGAGCGCGCCCGACATTCTGTTGCCGAGGTCGGAGTGGATAGCATAGGCAAAATCAATCGGTGTCGCGGCCAGTGGCAGATCAATGACATCGCCCCTCGGGGTGAAAACGAAAACGCGGTGACTGAAAAAATCGCTTTTAAGCGTATCCATGTACTCCCCTGGTTTTCCTGGTCCCCCTTGCGCGTGGGCGAGTTCCTTCACCCACGACGGAGCGTCAACAGGGCCTTTGCCGGCTTGGGTGGCAGATGTTAACTCTTTTGGCTTGCCAAGACGCGGGAAAAACTGGCGTATCCATTCAATACCTCCGCTTTTTTTCTGAGCGGGATTACTCTGGACTTCTTTGTACGCCAGATGCGACGCGATTCCGTAGAGCGCCTCGCGGTGCATCGCCTCGGTTCGCAATTGAATTTCCAATGCGCCGCCATCTCCTGTATATATGGTCGTGTGAATGCTTTGATAACCGTTCGGCTTCGGGAACGAGATGTAATCCTTGATTTTTCCCGGAACAGGCCGCCAATGTCCGTGAATGATACCGAGCGCTGTGTAGCACTCGGCGACCGTCTGGAAAATCACGCGCAACGCTCGCATGTCATATATCGTGGAGAAATCCCATTTCTTGCGTTCCAGTTTCTTGAACAAACTGTAAATGCCCTTAATACGCGCTTCTGTGCGGAAATTTCGCAGGCCAGCTTCCGCGAATTCGCGTTTGAGATCATGTTCGGTTTTCTCCAATCGCTTTTCGTTCTCGCTCTTGCGCTCACTGAACGCTTCCCGCGTTTTCTCGTACTCCTCTGGATAAGCGTATGGAAACGCGGCATCTTCCAGTTCCTGCTTAGCGACGCTCATACCGAGCCTGTCGGCAATGGGCGCGTAAATTTCCAGCGTCTCAAGCGCTATGCGCTTTCGCTTTTCGTCGCGCGGGACGTGCTCCAATGTTCTCGCGTTGTGGAGACGGTCCATCAGCTTGATAATGAGGACGCGAATATCTTGCGCGGTTGCCGCAAAAAGTTTCCGTAGAGATTCTGTGTGGCGTTCCATCCCGCGATATCGCAGGGCTCCCAATTTTGTGACTCCCTGAACGAGCGACAAAACTTCTTTTCCACAAAGTTCCTCTATCGTCTTCGGAGTTACTCCGGCATCTTCTATCGTGTCATGCAATAGTCCGGCTGAAGTGGCCTCCGGACACATTCCGGCGGTAGCAAGAAGATATCCGACCTCGGCCGTGTGCACAAAATACGGATCGCCGGAGTATCGTTTTTGGCCTTTGTGCGCCACTTGGGCAAATTCGTATGCTTTTGTGACCAGCGCGATGTCGTTCACGTCTTTGCTGGACAGAGCTCCTAGAATATCTGAAAGCGGGCGTGGCTTTAGCATTTATTGATGATACGCCGAGGTTTGGCGTTTCGCAATAAGCGGCTAAAAACCCTTAGGTTTTCTGACCGGAGCTTGATTTATCAAGGCGCAAGGCGGCATCGCGTCATGTTTTAAGTTTATCGGGGCGATGATTGACGCACGCTTTGCTTGAGCATCTTTCAGGAATTGTTTTGGTACCTTGCATCATGAGAGAACTGCATAGCTCACAGATTTTTCCTGTCGGGCGCGCCTTTATCGCCGTTTTGCATTCTGGGTAATTAGAACAGGAAAAAAAGATCCCAAAACGTCCGCGCCTTTCCGACATTTCGCCTGTCTTACACGTAGGACACATGACGCCGGTTTTTGCGCGCTCCGCTTCTATCGGGTCTTGTTTTACAAATTTACATTTGGGGTAATTACTGCAGGCGATAAATCGCCCGAATCTTCCTTCTCGCTCGATGAGCTGGCCTCCGCTCATTTTGCCAGTTTTTTGACTGCAGTCGGGACACGCTTCACCTATCTCCTTTGGCGGGACGATTTCATTGCCGTCTTCTCTGCGCGCGCCGAGGCATTTTGGGAAATTGGCACAACTCATGAAGCGTCCCGTTTTTGACAGTTTGTATACCATCTTGCCCTTGCAGATTGGGCATGGGAATTCTGCTGGCACATCGCCCATATTAGTAATTTTCGCGATTTTGTCCTTTCCTTTTACGGCTTTGTGGAATGGCGTGTAAAAACTTTTGAGTGTCTTTGCGTACTCGCGTTTTCCATCCGCTATCTCGTCCAGTTCGTCTTCCATTTCAGCCGTAAAAGTGTCGCTGATGTATTCCGCGAAGTTTGCCTCAATAAACGAGGACACCACATCGCCGGTGGCGGTCGGGAGAAGTGTTCGGCCTTGTTTTTCCACATATCCGCGCTCATCGAGCGTTCTTATTATTGAGGCGTATGTGGATGGACGGCCGATTCCGCGCTTTTCCAGTTCTTTTACCAATCCTGCTTCAGAGTAACGGCCCGGTGGTTGCGTTTCTTTTCCTTCAAGACGAGCGTCCACTAGCGAGAGTGGATCGGCTTGCGCAACTTTGGGAAGCTCAACATCTTCTCCGCGCGCTCCTGGGTCACCTCTTAGCCAGCCGTCAAAAGTCACCCTAGATCCATTGGCGGTAAACAGTGGATAAGGAGATTTTGCCTCTGGTGTTGTTTTTCCTGTCACAAGGGCGTTTTGGACATCTATACCAGTCGATATTTTTGTTCGCAACGAGCGAGAGTCGGTCATTTGGCTAGCAAGCGCGCGTGCGCGGATTAGGTCGTAAAGTTTTTTCTGCTCTTCGTTTACGCCTGCGCTCCTTTTGTCTGCGTCCGTCGGCCGTATTGCCTCGTGCGCCTCTTGGGCGTTTTTGGATTTTGTTTTGTACGCGCGCGGAGCGAGATATTTTTTTCCAAATTCGCTCTCTATGGTTCCGAGCAGATTTGCCTGCGCTTCTTTAGAAATGTTTGTGCTGTCGGTGCGCATATAAGTGATGTATCCAGACTCATATAACTTTTGCGCGATGCCCATTGTCCGAGACGGAGACAGGCCGAGGCGCGTGGATGCAGTTTGCTGGAGAGTCGAGGTGGTGAATGGCGCGCGAGGCGAGCGGGATTGTTCTGATTCTTCTACGCCGACAACATTCCATTTGCCAGCTTTCGCGGCTTGCAATATTTTTTCTGCCTCATCTTCGGTTTTTGGCTCTTCAGTGCATGTGGCGGTGAACGATTCTGTTTTTCCGCCGGAGGCGGATTCACCTCCGGTGGACAAATCGGCGGTAATTACCCAGAATTTCTCGGGAACAAACGCGCGAATTTCTCGTTCGCGCTCCATAATGATTCGCAATGCGGGAGATTGAACTCTGCCAGCCGAAAGGCCATAGCGGACTTTTTTCCATATGAGCCCGGAGAGGTCGTAGCCGAAAAGTCTGTCTAAAACGCGCCGCGCCTCCTGGGCGCGGCGCAGGTTATCGTCAATCATCCTTGGATGCGCCAGCGCCTCCTGTACCGCTCGTTCCGTAATCTCATGAAAAGCAATCCTCTTGAATCCCTTTTTGATTTTTGATTTTTGATTTTTGATTTCCAGCACTTGCTGGATGTGCCACGCGATGGCTTCGCCCTCGCGGTCGGGGTCTGTCGCGAGTATTACTTCGTCGGAGTCTTTCGCGGCCTCGCGCAATTCATCAATTATCTTTTGTTTTTCTTTGACGATGACATAGCGCGGAATATATCCGCCCTCAATATCAACGGCGTCCTTGTTGCTTTTCGGCAGGTCGCGAATGTGCCCCACGGATGCGCGCACATGGAAACCCTTGCCAAGATACTTTTCGATAGTTTTCGCTTTCGCGGGGGATTCAACAATGACTAGTTTTGTCATATGAGTACGCATTAATATCCCAATAGACTACCATGTGTCAAGCACGGTCTGTTTTTTTGCGCACATTATTGTGCGCGCACAACTCCCAACTCCTCCACGATTAATCCCTTAATCTCCATGGTGGAAAGCAAAATATTTGCTTCTGATATCGGAAGTTCGAGCGCTTCCATAAGCTCATCTCGCGGACAAGGATTTGCGATAATTTGAAGCACCCGAGCCTCGTTTTCAGACAGATCGTCGCGCGCCACCTTTGATTTTTCTTCAGTGTTAATTCCGAGTGCACGCAAGATGTCTTCCGGCGAAGTAACAGGCGTCGCGCCTAGTTTAAGAAACTGATGCGTGCCACGGCTTTCAGCGCTAAAAATTGAACCAGGTACAACAAGCAATTCGCGATTATATTCCGCAGTCAAGCGCGCCGTAATGAGAGAACCGGAACGTTCTTTTGCTTCAATCATAAGCGTGGCTTGGCATAGTCCTGTCATGATTCGATTGCGCTGGGGGAAAGTGTAATCAGCTGCTTTCAATCCCGGTTCATATTCAGAAAGAAGCGCCCCGCCGGATTTTAGAATTTCACGCGCCAGTCCCACGTTTGCTCGCGGATATAAAACACCCCAATCTAGCCCCGAACCTGGCACGCCAACAGTCGGAAGTCCTGCCTCAAGCGCGACCTTATGCGCGGCGGCGTCGACGCCGAACGCGAGACCAGAAACGATGACGACAGGGTATCCGCGCAATCCTCCAATCAAATATTCGCATGCCTGCCTCCCGTAGCTCGTCATCGCGCGAGAGCCCACGACCGCGAGCCACTTCAAATCAGTGCTTGGCAACTTCCCGCGCACGTAAAGTTTCCTCGGCGGATCTGGAATTTCTTTTAGGAGAGGAGGGAAGTCCTCTGGTTTCAGAATCGAAATATCTTGCATCAAATGCCATTCTACCACTCATTCTACAACCAATTAAGAATCATGAAACCAAGAAGTTATCAAACTGCCACGGGTCCTTCTTGTCCAATTTTTCTGGGAATAATTCACCGCGCTGAGCTAGAGGCGTCCAATCGGTGTATTCCGCGAGCATTGTTCCAAGGTATGGGCGCGCGGCTTCCATTACTACATGATGATCAAGTTCTTCGGAATCAACAATCCCGGCTTCTGGATTCCGTATCGCCCAAATCATCGCGCCCAAAATCCCAGCACAGACCTGAAGCCCGGTCGCGTTGTTGTGTGGAACGAGCGCGCGAGCCTCATCTATCGATAGGCGTGATCCGTACCACAGGGCGTTCTTTCTATGACCCATTAATAATACGCCAAGCTCGTCTACCCCGCCCGGCAGGATTTCGTTGCTGATCAGTCGTGAAATATTTTGCAACGTTCCTCCACGTTCCGCAGTTTCGATAAGAGAAAGTACGGCGCCATCACACGGGTGATACGCGTAATGAACGGTCGGGCGATATACAACGCGCTTCCCGTCTCTAACGGTTAGATAATCCGCAATCGAGATTGATTCATTGTGCGTGATGACCCATCCGTATTGGGGCCCCGAAATCGGAGTCCAGCTTCGCACTTGCGTCGCGAGCCCCGGCTGTTCCAAATAAATCGCCGCTTGGCATCCGAAGTCATGACGCCCGCCTTTTTCCGGCATATGCTTTTCATGCGTGCCCCAGCCCATTTCTGCGGGCTGGCATCCTTCAGAATAAAAGCCGTCCACCGACCACGTGTTGACGAACTCGTCCATCTGCTTCGGCTTTTTCGGCGCTTGCGTATCGCGCTCCGCAATGTGGATGACTTTGATGTCGAGATGTTGCGCAAGCTTTGCCCACTCCTCGCGCGTCTTCGGCTCGGAAACTTTTTCTCCGGTGTCTTTTGCGATTCTCAATAACGCCTCTTTGACGAAGTGTGATACTAGGCCGGGGTTTGCTCCGTGCGCGACGACGGCCGTGGCGCGTAGCCCATTGATAGGCAAATTGCGCAAAGCGAGCGCCTTTTCGCGAAGCGCGTAATTAGAACGCTCCGACATAGAGAGCGAGGCATCTGTGTAGTAGCCCGCCCATGGCTCAACGACGGTATCGATGTACAGGATGCCTTTTTCCTGGCAGAGCTTTATAAGGTCGGTGGAGGAAACTGCGACAGAAACGTTGCAGAGAAAGTCTCCTTTCTCAATGTGCGACAAAATAATCTTTTCGTAGTTATCGGGCGTGAGCGGCTCAAGAATAAAGCGCACGCCGAATTCTTTCGCGACCGCGCGTCCGCGCTTGTCGGCCGTAACGATGGTAATTTTTTCGGGCGGTACGGTGAGATGCCTAAGCAAAAGCGGAAGGACCCCTTGCCCGATGCTTCCAAAACCGACAATCAAAATTCTTCCGTTAAATTTTTGTTTCGTCACTTTATCTTTCTATCGTTAAATCTTTTCTCTTGTAGATAGTATTGGTATACAGCATGCACAAGCGATGTCAATAGCATCGCTGTGGAATTTCCAATTTGCAATTTGCAAAAGAAATCCCAAAATAATTCCAAATGCACGAGGTCTCTCACATTTCCGAGGTGACCCCTTGGCATTTGCAAGGTGTCTCCTCGGAAGTTTCGCGTATTTCGCGCCAGGAAATTGGCGAATTATTTTTTTATGCTAGTGTTTTGCCTGCCCGCCTCTGGAGGGCAAAATACTAGCATAGAGAAATCAGCACAACGTCATTCTAACATTTTGCAAAATGTTAGAATGTGGAACGGGTTGATTGGGCGGGAAGGTGGTAGCATTAACGCCATGGACGCCACAAAAGCGATTTATATAAGAAATATCATCTTCGGTGTGGAAGACAGTCTGGTTTCCACAGTTGGCCTTCTTGCTGGTATTGCCAGCCAAACATCTCGCGAAATAATTTTGCTTACAGGCATCGTATATATATTCGTGGAAGGGTTTTCTATGGCTGTCGGCAGTTTTCTTTCGGAGGAAGCCACGGAGGAATATCTCTCGCTTAAAAAAGTTCCTTTCAAGCAATCCATCATTGGGAGCATTGTAATGTTTTTCTCATTTGTTTTGGCAGGTCTCATTCCAATTGCGCCTTACATATTTATTTTCAGTCAAACTGCCGTGATGGTTTCCATTGCTGCGTCTATTGTCGCCTTGTTTATTTTAGGATTTATCAGTGGAGAGGTGACTAAAACGGGGATGTTTAGCCGCGGGTTAAGAATGGCTATTCTTGCGGGCGCCGCAATATTCATCGGTATCATGGTCGGGAAGTTTGTGAGTATATAAAACTAGTAAGTAGTTAGTAGTACGTAGTCTGTAGGAAATACTAAAGAATTTGCTAGCCGCGGCGTGATA
>MFLD01000009.1 GCA_001781465.1 Candidatus Kaiserbacteria bacterium RIFCSPHIGHO2_02_FULL_49_16 | reverse complement strand
GCGGCCATGCCGGTCGCCGTTATGGAACAGCCAACTCCGCCCTCCAAGGCCGCGATATTTTCTTCCAGCGCCGCGCGCGTGGGGTTTCCGCTCCGCGTGTAGTCGTAACCCTTGTTTTTGCCGAGTTCGTCAAAAGCGAAAGTAGAAGTAGCATAAATCGGCATCGTAACCGAGTTGAATGTTGTGTCCTTTTTCGCCCCCGTATGTATAAGTTTTGTCTTGAACCTCATTGAAACACTGTATCAGATTTCGTGGGTTTGAGAAACGCGCAGACCGTCTACAGGCGAATCAGCAGATTCGTGGCTTGGCCTGCCGATACCAAACCTATCGGCAAAGACGCAGGCACTCACGCAGATGTACGCAGACGCGGGTCAAACGGCGCCAATTGACCCGCTTGGGGTTTGCCAGAAAAACCTCTATAATTCAGATTCTAAAGAAGTTGTTATGAGCAAAGCGAATTACAAATTCTTTACCCTCCTAAATTTCCGTCAACCTATGAAGAATTCCAATACAAAGTCAAGTTTTCTTACGAGAGCTAACATATCAAAGTTCGCATTGCAGGAAATTTGGGCGGGTGTAAGTTGTTTCTAAACTCGTAAACTCATTAAGAAAAACTAACATGACACTCATAATCGACAAAAAACTTCCGGCCTACACCTATCTGGAACGCGAACAAGTTCTGGAGATGGCAACCGACGAGGCGGAGAGGCAGGATATTCGCCCGATGGAAATCGGGATTCTGAATCTCATGCCAAGCGCGGTCGTTGAAAGAACTGAAGTTCAGCTCTTGCGTATGCTCGCCAACACACCACTCCAAATCCGCCCGACCTTCATATACTTCGACACGCACAAGTCCCGTTCCAAGCAGGACCACTTTGACGAGTTCTACAAAACTATCAGCGAAGTGAAAGAAGCAGGACTAGATGGACTCATCATCACGGGCGCGAATCTTGAAGACCGCGCGTTCGAAGATGTGCACTATTGGAAAGAATTGACCGCGCTCATGGATTGGGCGCATGAAAGTGTCACCTCAACTATCTATAGCTGTTGGGCGGCGCAGGCGAAGCTTTACCATGAGTACAAAATCTCTCCGCATACGTACAAAGAAAAGATGCTCGGGATTTTCCAGCATCAAGCGCGGCACGAAACCGGGTCGCCGTTCCTTTCGGGAATGGATGATGAGATGGCCATACCGCATTCGCGCTGGCGCGGAGCTGAAGCGAAGGATTTCGCGCGGCGCGATGAGTTCCAAATTCTTATTGATAGCAAAGAGGCGGGACCGCATTTGGTCATAGGGCGCGGAGGCAGGGAGGTATATACGCAAGGACATCCGGAATATTACCGGAACGACATCGCGGAAGAATATTCCCGCGATAAATCGGCAGGAATAACAAACTGCGCGCCGCGCAATTACTTTCCCAAAGGCGACGAGACAAAAACACCGATGAGAAATTGGAGCGCGAACGGGCAGGTGTTTTATTCCAACTGGATAAACTGGGTGTACAGAACGACGAACGTGGACATCAAAAAGCCCCTGATGGATGAGTGACTCGAAGGGCAGGTAGTTTTTAACGGCACATCATGTAGAGATGTGCCCCCGTAGACGGGAAGCCATGCAATCCGCCGCCCTCGTGCCCTTGACAAATATAGCAGTTTCGCTATACTTCCCTGCGGGTCGATAGCTGTAGTAGTATTGCGATATGGAAGACGCGCGATTCACAGTGTTCATCCTGGAATCTGCGCGGAAGTACATTGATAACTTGAGCAAATCGGAACAAGGCGCGATTAAAGCCGATATGGACGCAATGAAATTCGGCAATTTCGATTCGGTCTACACGAAGACGCTCAATGGCAAAATTCGCGAACTTATTGTCGGCAGGCACCGCGTCAGTTACTTCATAATTAGAAACGCATTGTATTTCGTACGCGGCTTCCCAAAGAAAAGCGCGAAAACGCCAAAAAAAGAAATCGAGTATGCCGAACAAGTTTATACGTTAATGAAATAAGGAACTTCTATGACAACAAGAAAAAGTAGAATAAAAACTCCGCTGACAAGAAAAGACCTCAAATGGCACACCATTGAGGAAGTTTTCGGAGAGGTCTCCGCGACTAAAGAATTCCAGAAAGGATACAAAGAAGAGTCGGCGCGCATCAAACTTGCGGCAAGAATCCGCGAAACACGAATCGCAAAGAAAATGACACAAGAAGATGTCGCAGAAAAAGCTTCAATGCAGCAATCTGTTATCGCGCGCCTGGAGAGCGGTGAACACGGCGTTTCTGTAGACACACTGAGCAAGGTCGCCAATGCACTTGGTAAACAAATTGCTTTAGTTGAAAGTTCCAAGTAGAGGACACTCGAAGACGCAAGGTTGTGAAAAGAAGCAAGGCATTTCCTACCCCTTGGATTTTGAAGTTCATTTGTAACCTAGCCGTGGACAGCTATTTCTTCTTAAGCGCGCAAATTTCAGCATAACTACTGCCCGCATTCAAAGATTTAAAACCAATTGCCTCACCATCTGAATCGCCAGGGCTAATCAGAGTGGATTTTTTAGAGTAAATAAAGTACTTACCCCATGCTTCTTTTGATAATTCAAGAAACTTCTCTGCCACATCGGGTGTGGCAGTTTCTACAATGCAAATCTCTCCATTTTGGCTAAGAACTCTCGACAACTCGCGAAAGAACGGATCCAGGTGTTTAAAATATTCTGGATATTTCAAAGCCGCAGCATTTATGTACATTCGATGTCCGTAACTCTGATAGTCCGCAATCCTCATAACTGGGTTTCCAAAGAAATTGTTGGCGAGAATGTAATCGAATGAATTAGCCGGAAAAGGGAGTCTGTACGAGACACCCAGGACTCTGTGGACATCCTCGGGTTTCTTGCGGTTGAGCCCCAGATGTTCACGAAGTTCATGCTGGGCATCAATTATTATGACGCTTCCTATTCCTGATCCTACATTCTTCAAAAGATGCGCGATGGGATTTATTCCAGCGCCAATCTCAAGGACCCTCTTAGGAGGTTTCTCGACTGCCGATTCTATTTTAGTACCCCCCCCTCTTGCCTCTAGTTCCATCATTAACAAAGTATATCAGAGCCGCAAATATCTTTAGGCGCGACCGCGGAGCAAAAGACAATTCCTCCGTTATCTTCATATCTGGTCGAGCGCCCGTTTCATTCGCTCAATAATTACTTCTGTGGGTTCCAATCCGCACGAGACGCGGATGAGGTTGCGGCTCACGCCGCAACTTTCAGCCCACCCGAGCTCGTCGTAGTGCGCGAGCAGGGTGTATGGGCAGACGAGAGTGTAATTCGTGCCCAAGCTCGCGCCCTTGCAAAATTCCAATGAATCATAAAGCGCCGGCGTCTTGGACTTATCTTTTAAGAGGAAAGATAAGAGCGGACAGTGGCCGCCTTCTGGTTTGCGGAAATAATCGTAGACGCCGTTCGTGTCATTCGATGAATGGTAGACGCGCGCAACTTTAGGATGGCCGGACAAGAATGCATTGAGCGCGTCGCCGTTCTTGCTAGCTGTGCGCACCCGTTCTGTAAAATCTCGGGAGTGCTCCTCCAAAACGATAGCGTCCGAAGGCCACAGTTCGTTATCGTTATGTTCATCAAGGAATTTCTTGAACGCCGAATAAAATTCTGAATCTCTTTTGAGAATAACACTTCCAGCCAAAACGTCTCCGACTCCGGAGAATGCCTTGGTCAGACTTGTTACCACGACATCCGCAATGCGAAACGCGTCGATGTTCACGGATGTCGCGATAGTGTCGTCAATTATAATAGGAACTTTTTTCTTTTCGGCTGTTGCCATTTCAGCAACGCGCCGAACATCAACGCATTTCAGAAGCGGATTGCTTGGCAGTTCCAGAAATATGCCCGCGAGCGGCTTGGCGCGAATGATTTCCCGGAACTTGTCGTAATCGCCATCATTCGTAAAAGGCAAGAAATGCACGCCTGCGCCGTAATGTTGCTGTACCTTTAACGTGGAAACAAAAGGAAAATCAAGCTGCGCCGCTTTGAGTCCGGGGGAGAGCGATGTAAGCATTCGATGCACCGCAAAAATCGCGGCCATTCCTGAAGGGAATAAAAACACATCTTCAGCATTCTGCCACGATAGTGCCGCAAGGCGCTCTTTTATTGTCTGAACGGCCTTTTTGCCGTTCTCGGCCAAATCGCGCCCAATCGGTTTTCCGAGAAGTGCGGCCTCGGCCTGCCTCATGCTCAAGATTTCTCCGCAAAAATTCCAATACTGGCGCGCGGTTTCATAGTCGCCTTTTGAGAAGAGGGCGACACCAAGATTCTCTTTGCCATATTCCATAACCCGAGTTTTGCTCTTGCCGTATTTCTCGATAAATTGCGCGCATCGTTCCGCGTGAATGCGGCGCGGGAAAACCAACGCGCGCTCGCCTTCTTTGGCTACCTCCTTCTCAACTGATTCAATCAGTTTTGCCACGGTCGGGTGAATGAAAAAACGCGGATATCCGCTTTGCAGTTTATTGATAACCGCCGGGTCTTTTTCTTCATACCCCACGACGGAGCTCCAAGTTGGCAGACATACCGACACGCCGTATGGCGTTGGCGGAATCGGAGTACCCATGTCCTCCGGCCGGCAGAGCGGGTCTGTGAGCAGGTCGCGCATACCCGTACACTATAAACGATGAACAACGGAATATACAGAATTTCCTCTGCTATAATTCTAGTGCGCATGACGCTAGTTTGGGTTTGAATTTCCTAAACCCTAAACCCTAGTGGCTAGTCCCTATGTATATAAGCGACACACATTTGAAAACTTTTCTCGCCGACGCGGGGCTGGTCTCGCAGAAAGATTTTGATGTTGCGGAACAAGAAGCGAAAGCGGCGGGGAAGACAATAGGTGACATACTTATCGCGAAAAATGCCATAGGCGAAGACGAGTTGCGCAGGACATACGCGTATATTCTTGGGATTCCGTTTGTATCTCTCACCACGGAGAAAATAAAGTACGAAACTCTTTCTATGATTCCGGAACCGGTCGCGCGCCGCAACAATATTATCGCCTACAACCGCCGCGGCGATGAACTCGAGGTGGCGATGTTGGACACAGACGACCTTGCGGCGATTGATTTCATAAAAAAGAAAACGCATCTCAAAATCTTGTCGCGCCTCACAGATGTCGCATCCGTGAAATTCGCGCTAAAGGAATACCAGCAGTCTTTGAAGGATAATTTAGGCGACGTCATTCAAAGGGAAACCGCGGCCCTTCTCAAATCCGCTCCAGACGCGAAAGAAGAAGATTTGCGCCAGGTGGCCGAAGGAGTATCGGCTGTGAGGATTGTCGACACTCTAATCCGCCATGCCAACGCGCAGGGCGCTTCCGACATCCACATCGAGCCGCTACAGGAATCGCTTCTGATCCGTTATCGCATAGACGGTATTTTGCACGACGCGATGGAACTCCCGAAACACGCCGCGAATGCCATCACCGCGCGCGTAAAAGTCTTGGCGAATATGAAATTGGACGAACACCGCCTGCCGCAGGACGGGCGCTTCGGCGCGGAATCGGGCGGCGAGAAAATATCATTTCGTGTTTCCATCCTACCGACATATTTTGGCGAGAAAATCGTAATGCGTTTGCTTCGCGACAGCATCTCCGGCTTTACTTTGGAATCAATCGGCTTCCACGGGAGCGGCTTGGAGCGCATGCACGAATCGATGAGAAGTACGACCGGAATGATTCTTTCTTGCGGGCCGACGGGCGCCGGAAAATCTACGACTCTTTACACTCTTTTAGATATTATCAATACGCCGGATGTAAACATCTCAACAATAGAGGACCCTATCGAGTATCAAATGGCGCGCATAAATCAAACGCAGGTGCGCCCCGAAATCGGCTTCACATTCGCGAACGGCTTGCGCTCACTTGTACGACAAGACCCGGATATCATAATGGTCGGGGAAATCCGCGACAAAGAAACAGCGTCGCTCGCGATTAACGCCGCGCTCACCGGCCACCTCGTTCTTTCGACCTTGCATACGAACTCAGCGGCAGGAGCGATTCCTCGGCTTCTCGACATGGGAGTAGAGCCATTTCTTCTGGTTTCAACACTGCGAGTAATTATCGGCCAGCGCCTGGTGCGCAAGCTATCTCCCGACCGGGAGAAATATGAGCTGTCTCGGGAAGAACAGGCTCAGCTTGAAAAAGAGATTGATGCCGGTACTGTTTTACGGGCGCTCAAGGAAGAAAAAGCGATAGCGAAAGACGCGACATGGAAAAATATCCCATTCTATCGGCCGAAAGAAACGACAGAGAGTCCATCCGGATATTCCGGACGCATAGGGATTTACGAAGTTCTTCCCGTAACATCTACCATCAAGGAACTAATGATGGGAAATAACTCCGGCGACGCGATTGATAAACAGGCGCGTTCGGAAGGGATGCTTAGCATGAGCGAAGACGGGATTTTTAAAGCGGCGCAAGGCGTCACCACTATCGAAGAAGTACTCCGCGTTATCACGGAATAGAGGAGTATCGAGTATCGTGTATCAAGTATGATACGGAATTTCAGCGACTTGGAAGCTTGGCAACAGGCGCATCAGATAGCGCTTGCGGTCTATAAAATAACCCAAAAGTATCCGCGTGACGAGATATTCGGATTAACAAGCCAGAGCCGCCGTGCCGCTACATCTATCGGGGCTAATATTGCAGAAGGATTCAGCCGAAATACGAAAAAAGACAAAGTTCATTTCTATGCAATGGCAAGAGGATCGTTAACAGAATTGCAGAACCACATAATTCTCGCTCGCGACCTCGGATATGCAACTGCGGATATATGTTCGGATTTCTTTAAAAATTCGGAGTGGACGATGCGGCTTATCTCCGGCCTTGCACGGTCTGCCTCTGACAAGAGCTAGGATTTATACACGATACTGCATACACGATACCCGATACTCGACTTCTGCACGGTATACTTATTGCATGCGATTCACTTACACTGCCGAAAAGAATGACGGGGAAGTTTATAAGGGAATTGCGGAGGCGCGAGACCGCTTTGAACTCTACGAAATAATACGCCGCGAGGGGGCGCACATAATTGCCATTTCAGAGGAACAGAATCGCGGCAAGTTTAGCCTTGAGTATTGGAACGCAAAGCTCGGAAGCGTTAGCGAATACGAAAAGATTTTATTCGCGCGGAATCTGGGCGCGATGCTTGGCGCCGGCTTGTCGCTCGCACGCGCTTTATCCGTGATGGAGAGGCAAGTAAAAAACCCGAAAATGGCGATGATTGTTTCTGAACTTTCGAGCGATATCCGCCGCGGCAACTCATTTAACGTCTCTCTTGCGAAACACCCCGGCGTGTTCAGCAAACTTCTTATCGCCTTGGTGCATGCAGGCGAAGAAGGAGGCGACTTGCCCGCATCGCTTGCCGTGGTAGCAGAACAGATGGAACGCATGTACAACTTGAAAAAGAAAATCCGCGGGGCACTTATCTATCCCACTATTATATTAATCGCAATGGTTGGCATCACCATACTAATGATGATAGAGGTCGTGCCAACGCTCGCGCAAACATTTATTGAAATGAAAGTCGCCCTGCCGGCTTCGACCCGATTAATTATCTCAATCAGCGACTTTTTAGTGCAGTACACGGTTCTTGCGCTCGGACTGATTTTCGGAACGGTTGCCGCGATTTATTTCGCGCTCCGCACTACTATCGGAAGGCGCGTGGGAGATTTCGTATCTTTGCGTTTGCCGATTATAGGCACATTGGTGCGCGAGGTTAACGCCGCCCGCACATCCCGCACTCTCGCGTCTCTTCTCACATCAGGAGTGGATGTACTCTCATCGCTTGAAATTGTCGCCGACGTGGTGCAGAACTCTTACTTTCAGGAAGTTATCCGCGACGCGAGAGTCGCTGTCGGACAAGGGCAGCCATTGTCGGCGGTTTTCGCAAAACGCGAGGATCTGTATCCGACATTTGTCGGAGAGATGATGTCGGTAGGCGAGGAAACCGGACAAACAGGAGAAATGTTGAAACGGCTCGCGTTATTTTATGAAGACGAAGTAGACCGCAAGACAAAAGACATGTCGACTGTAATAGAACCGTTCCTTATGATATTTATCGCCTCTGGAGTGGGCTTTTTTGCCGTCTCGATGATAAGCCCGATTTATTCGCTGTCGGAAAGCATTGGGTAGTGACTAGGGGTTAGCCACTAGCCACTAGTGAATATGAATGCAGAAAAAAGAAGAAACGGAATTTCTAGTGGCTATACCCTAGTGGCTAATCACTATTCGCGCTCGCGCGGAATCACCCTCATCGACACCCTAGTCGGGAGCGCGCTTCTGCTTGTTGTTTTCGTAGGAATCTCTGGAGTTTTCAAGTTAAGTGTTGATATCGTGTCGAACAATAAAGCGCGAGCGGGAGCAATCGCTCTAGCCGACGAGCGAATGGAATACGTCCGCTCCAGAGATTACTCGTCAATTGGCACTGTAGGCGGGATTCCTTCCGGAACAATCGCGCAATCGGAGACAGTTGCCCTAAACGGAATCTCGTACACTCGCCGCACGACAGTTCTTTACGCCGATGACCCTTACGACGGCATAGGTTCCGCGGACACACTGCCGGCATCCGCGCCAACTTTTCTTGATTACAAAGTAGTTAGAGTCGATGTAGCTTGGGACTCGCGCCAGGGCGCTCGGCACATCACCCTGGTTACCAGGGTTGAACCGCCAAATGGCATTGAAACAGCATGTACACAATGCGGTACGCTCGCGATTTCCGTTTACAACGCCGTAACACAACCGGTTTCAAACGCGCAGGTTCGTGTCGTGAACACAGGGACTAATCCTGCGATTGATATCACGACTTACACGAATACAAGCGGAAACGTGGCAATCGGCGGAGCCCCAGTTGCCACCGGATACCAAGTTACTGTCACGAAAGCGGGATACAGCACAGACGGTACATACAATGCGACTCCGCAAAACACCAGCCCCACGCCGGGCCCGCTTACAGTCGCGAACAATCAGACTACATCGGGAACATTTCGAATAGACTTGCTCTCGAGCATGACAATAACAACATACTCGCTTTCTACGAACAATTGGACAGATTCCTTCACGGATAACAGCAAGATAAATTTGCAAACGACTACAAACATTGAGGTTTCCGGCAATCAAGCGCGCCTTGCAGGCAATCAGCCGTGGACTGGTCCTGCCGATTTGTATTCGCAGACGATTACCCCGGTCGCACTTTCGCGGTGGGGCGTATTTAGCTGGAACGATACCCGTCCGACAGACACGACGATTACATATCATGTTTACTATTCCGATGGCTCGACTTCAGCGCTGGTTCCCGATTTGGTTCTCCCCGGAAACAGCACTGGATTTTCCACAGGAACGACCAAAGACTTGAGCGTCATTCCAGCCGACGCGTATCCGAGCTTGATTTTGCAGTCGCATCTAGTACCGCTTGACCCGACTGCGCCGTCGCCTTCCATACAAGACTGGAGTTTGACATACGAAAGCGGGCAGGGGATTGCGATTCCATTCACCATACGCGGAATAAAAACCATCGGAAGCGGTCCCGGAGGAACGGTCTACAAATACGACCAACTGCTCACGGCGAATTCTTCTGGAGTTCTTTCAATTCCAACCATTGAGTGGGACACCTACACGATGACAGTCGCCGCCTCAACTGGATACGACATTTCATCATCATGTCCGACACAACCAATCGTACTTGCTCCGAATACTTCCGTCACGACACAGTTATATCTTTCGCCGTACACTGTGAATTCTCTCCTAGTGGATGTGAAGAACAATTCTGGAACGCCTATCTCCGCCGCATATGTGGAACTGAAAAAGGGAAGCGCCATACAAAGTAAGAGGTCCGATGCTTGCGGGCAGGCATTCTTCGCATCTCTCACAAATGCGAATTACTCGGTCGCCGTCGGAAAAGCTGGGTACGCGACTTCCACAACGCCCAATGTCGATGTTTCGGGCTCGACGCGCTTCTCTGTAATACTAAATTAGCCAAATCAGTATGAGCCATACGCGATACGCGATACGCGATACACGATACTTCCAGCGTGGAATGACCCTGCTTGAAGTAATGGTTGGAATTGTGATTCTTATCGTCGTTCTCCTAGCACTCACAATATCTTTAGTATATTTCTATCGCACGAATCGCTACTCAATCGAACAATCTAGTGCCGTCACTTCGTCACAGCGGGGGATGGATAGGGTAATCCGCACAATCCGCGAATCTGCTTACTCGAGCCAAGGGGCATTTCCAATCGTATCAATCGGAGCGAACGAGTTTGTATTTTTTGCCGACGTAGATGTCGACCCGTTAATCGAAAAAGTTCATTACTTTATTTCTGGCACGAATCTCATAGAGGGAATCGTGAATACAACAGGCGACCCGCCCGCGTACACAGGCGCAGAAGCAACATCAATAGTTTCCGACTTCGTTCGCAATATTGCTCAAAGCGTTTCAACTTTCCGCTACTATGACGGAACTGGAGCCGAAATAACCAACTACGCAGAGTGGGCGAAAGTGCGCTTAGTGCAGGTTAATATAGTTGTGGATGTTGACCCGAACAAACTCCCGAACCAACTGACTCTGCGCTCCTCCGCGGGAATCCGAAACCTAAAATAGTAATTAGCCACTAGGGTTTAGCCACTAGAAATATGAAACATACACGATACACGATACACGATACTCCTTCCACTATTGGCTATTGGCTATTGGCTAGTCGCTACGGCCGCGCGCGCGGAGTAACGGTGGTACTCGTCCTCGCGTTCATGGCGGTCTTTGCCATGATTACCGCAAGCATAGCCGGGTACGTATTACAGCAGGG
>MFLD01000008.1 GCA_001781465.1 Candidatus Kaiserbacteria bacterium RIFCSPHIGHO2_02_FULL_49_16 | reverse complement strand
TCTTTGAGGCCAATAATCGAGTCTGACGCTATGTATTTAGTCATGTTGAAAGTCTACTATCTCGTCACTAATTGGTCAACACTTCCCCGGTGCCGTCATTGTAAGCGACAAAGTTCGTATGTGTGCGTCAAAATATTTCATCTGGTTCATGCTGAATATAGTAAGCCAATTGCAAGGAATGATACGACAATGGCGAGTATTTTGCGAAGATTGATATGGTCTTTATACCACCACACGGAAAGAACAATCGGAATAAGAATGTAGTGCGCGTGAATGACGTAGACCAAGCTCACGAGCCCGGTACTCAATGCCGTGATAAGAGTGTATGTCGAGAAAATTCCGAGAACTGCCGCGATAAGACCGAGATACATGTCTCTCCTGTCTAGGGCGAGGCCGCCCGAAAACTTGAATCCCCTTTGCTTCATGAGAATTGCCAGTGAAGATGCCGAGCCGGCAATCTGGGCGATAACAAATACGAACAAAACCGCTTGTTCGTATGATGTCGCCTGTTTTGTGAACAATATAGATGCGGAAGTAAAAATGGTCGAAATAACGACGAATTTCATTCCTTGCCGCAGATTGTTCTGTCTATGATGTTCGGTTGAAGAAATCAAGAGCATAGGCACGATGAAACTCGTCCCAATGCCAATGTATTGCTGAGGTGTAAGCGAATCGCCTAAGATAAATATGCCGCCTATCACAACAATGAGCGGTCCGAGCACTTTGTTGATAGGAAAATATAGAACGCTATCAATGTATTTGAGCGCTTCAATGCGAATGTAATTCCCAATTCCGTGAAGCGCGCCTCCGGCAAGCGCAAAACCCACGATAATGCGCCATTCGCTCGGTATTCCGTAGTATGCAAACAAGTATATAAATACTGCTATACCCGAAACGCCATACATCATTAGACCGTTGAAAGCGGAGTCGCGCTTCTCCTGCGCGACAACTTTCTGGAAAAATAGCTGTATGCCGCCAAATATGGTAGCGGCAATTGTCCAGTAGAACGTCGTTTGGTCCATGCTCTATTCTTTGCGCGGGAAAAGATTCTTCGGTTTTTTGTTAGTGTGGACAGCATCTATTATCGATTCGCTCGACTGTGGCATAAAAGGAGACAGCATATACGCTAGCAGATGGAGATCCCCAACGAGGTCCGCAATGATGCCCCGTCCCTCGTTTAAATCTCGTTTTGCAATCTCGAATGGTTTATTCAGAGTTATTTGCTCATCTAGTGTCTGGATAAGATCCCATATCTGATCTGCTGCAACTTGCATATTAAATTTCTCCAGCGCTTCTCTATACCAATTTAGATAACTTTCTGATTGAACTGCGGCTGGACCTTCTGAAACATGCGGAATGATGACCGGCTCTGGCAAATATTGTTCAGATAATTTCATGATGCGTGCGACAAGATTTCCCAACCCATTCGCGAGATTGGCATTGTACGCTTCCTTGAATTTCTCCATCGTGAAATCAGAGTCTTCAAACGGATGAATGTGGCGCGCCAAGTAGTATCGCAGGGCGTCTGCCCCATATTCATCGACAATAGCTATCGGGTCTATTACATTTCCGAGCGACTTGGACATTTTTTGTCCCCCGACATTTACGAATCCGTGTATTAGTATCTGTTTTGATGGGGGCAAACCGGCCGACATAAGCATCGCCTGCCACATCGCCGCCTGTTGCCGTATCTGATCCTTACCGGCCATTTGGATTCCGTTTGGATGTTCAACAGTTCCCCAAAACTTCGTGAAATTTACTTCGTCTTCCGGCCAGCCCAATGTAGAGATGTAATTAATTAGCGCGTCAAACCAGACGAACATTACATGCTCCTCGTCATCGGGTACGGAAACGCCCCATGGCATTTTTTTCTTGAGGCGCGAAATACTGAAATCTTCCAATCCCGTTTCCACAAATTTCTTTATCTCGTTGAAACGAAAGTCTGGCACGACCAAATCTGGCTGCCTTTTGTACAGCAGAAGAAGTTCTTTTTGATACTTAGACCAGCGGAAGAAATAATTCTCCTCGCTGATGAGTTCAATTTCAAGATTTTGATGTATGGGACAGCGTCCACCCTCGAGTTCCGAATCAGTCTTTTCCAATTCGCATCCAACGCAATATTTTATCTGGTAATTTTTCTTGTAGATATCGCCTTTTTTGAGACAGCGCCTCCAGAACTCTTGCGCCGCCTCCTTATGATGCGAATCGGTGGTGCGGATAAAATGCAAGTCGGGATACAGGTTTAATTTATCTTTGAGAGCGCGGAACTTTCCCGCGTATTCATCTACGTACTCTTGCGTGTCTTTTCCTTCTTCAAGCGCCCTGCGATAAATTTTGATTCCGTGCTCGTCCGTTCCGGTATTTAAAAAAACTTCGTCTTCACGAAGTTTGTGATATCGCGCGGCAATATCGGCGTGGACTATTTCTAGTGCGAAACCAATGTGCGGTTCCGCGTTTACGTACGGAAGCGTGGTGGTGAGATAAAAGGCATTCTTCTGCATGGAGATTATTCTTCCGCGCTCTCAAATGTGCGCCTGTTTTCCACATCCGTAACGAATTCTTGAAGCGCGCCCGCAACCGGAACAGAAAGAAGCACGCCTAAAAATCCGGCAAGTTTCGCGCCTACGATAAGAGCCAGAATGACGAGAAGCGGAGGCACGCCGACCACGCGAGTTACTACCAATGGGTAAATGAGATGATTCTCAAACTGCTGGGCAATAATGAACAACGCGACGACCAGTAGTCCGAGCGTTGCGCCTCCGTCTACAAATCCGATAATTATGGCGGGGACAGAGGCGAGAGTCGGACCGAATACAGGAATAATCTCAAATACCGCGGCAACGACAGCGAGAAAGAGACTGTGCTTAACTCCCAAAATCGTGAGACCGAGATAGATGAGCACTCCCATGATAACAGCGAGTAGAAGCTGTCCCTGCATCCAAAGGCCGATTTTGTGCTGTGAGCGTTTCCATAAGTCGAGTACGTATGTCTCGTACTTCCTCGGCGTAACTATGCGCAGAAAATCCTTCACACCGGTTTCTATGACCGCGAAATAAAAAGAGAGAACGATTATGAGGACGAAAGAAAGCACTCCTCCGAACACATTGCTCACCGCGCTGAACGCGTTGCCGAATGTCCCGCCTAAATTCAATACTCCGCGCACTGTATCCATGACATCGCTTGAGGATAAAGCGCTTGGCGTGGCTATGCCCAAAATGCGCGCGTAATCATCAAAAGCTCCGACACGGCTGAATGCATCGAGGTAACTCGGAAGCGCGGATACGAACATGGCCAAGTCTTCCAAGACCGAAGGCAGGAAAAAGTAAAATATCCCGAAAAATACGAGAAACAGGAGAATGTAAATGATTATTACGGAGAGAAGCCGCGGCATCTTCCGCTTGACCAATCCTGCAACCCCCGGTTCCATCGCGGACGCGAAAACGATTGCCGTTACAACTACGAGTACAAGGTCGCGCAGATAAAAAAGCAGCCCCGCGCCGACAAGTACAAGAACGGTCTTTATGACCGTACCCATCGTGATGGAGATGTTTAATGGACGCTCCGACACCCCATTAGAGACTGATCGCGGTCGTGTTTCGTTCTGTAATGACATGGATTTTTGTGACCACAAAGAGAGAGGCGGAGAACTCGGTTTTGCTTTGAGCGACCGCGGTCTCTAACTGGGCACGTTGCCACAATCCTAGCATAACTCAAAAAATACGGCTAAAGCCGATATATCGCCCCTCTACTGACGAACAACGGAATCGAGCGTCGATATAGCTACGCGTTCCTGTCCGCCTGTATCGCGATTTCTAATTGTTACCGTATCATCTTCCAGCGTTTGGAAATCCACCGTGATGCATACAGGCGTGCCGATTTCATCTTGCCTGCGGTAGCGTTTGCCGATATTGCCGTTGTCATCCCACGCAATCTCCGACACCTCTGTTTTTAACTTTTCGTAAACATCGCGCGCTTTCGCAACCAGCTCAGGCTTATTTTTAAGAAGAGGAAACACTGCGGCTTTCACGGGCGCAACTGCAGGATTGAACTTCAAGTAGGTTCGTGCCTCCCCGTTCAACTCATCTTCTGTGTAAGCACTCGTGAGAAGCGCGAGAATCGCGCGGTCAACTCCGAACGATGGTTCGATGACGTGGGGAACAATTTTCTCCCCCGTGGCGTCATCAACGATAACGGAAAGCTCAACACCGGAAGTTTCCGTATGCGCCCTCAAATCAAAATCTGTTCTATAGGCAAGTCCGCACAACTCTTTGCGGCCGAAAGGAAAATCAAACTCAAAATCAATCGTGCGCTTAGAATAATGCGCGCGATCTCCATCCCCTATCTCTGATTCATGAATAAAATCTCGCGCAATTCCAATTGTTTCAAAAAACATAAAAATCTCTTCACGCCATGCCACAAACCATCTCTTCCATTCATCCGGCCGGACGAAATGTTCGATTTCCATTTGTTCAAATTCGCGCGCGCGGAAAACAAAATCTCGCGGCGAAATCTCGTTGCGGAAAGCTTTCCCTATTTGCGCGATGCCGAACGGCAACTTCGGATGGAACGAGTCAACAATATTTTTGAAGTTAACGAATATGCCTCCGGCAGTTTCCGGGCGGAAATATGAGACCGAAGATTCATCTTCTGTCGCTCCCACATGTGTCTTGAACATCATGTTGAATTGCCGAACCTCGCCAAATGAACCTTCACATTCCGAGCATTTCCCTCCCACCCTTCGGGTTCCCTCAGGACCTTCGGCTTGGTCTGCGCGAAATCTCCTCTTGCATTTCTTGCACTCAACCATTGGATCTGAAAACCCCTTTACATGCCCGCTCGCCTCCCATGCTTTCTGGTGCATAATAATGGCCGCGTCAACTCCGTAGATGTCAGTCCGTTCTTTTACAAACATCTTCCACCATAGATTCTTGATGTTGTTTTTAAGCTCAACTCCAAGCGGACCGTAGTCCCAGAACCCGGAAAGCCCGCCGTAAATCTCGGAGCCCGGATATATAAACCCCCGCCTCTTCGCGAGTGAAACTATTTTCTCCATGGTAACTTCAGACATAAAGTCAGTATTTCGTATACCGTATACTGTATTCCGTATATTGAACTGTTGTCGCTGAATCTCCTAGCGTGAGCATACTGAATACTGTATACCGAATACTGTATACTATTTTTCCTACCTAACTACCACCGCCTCCGTGGCACTGAATCCGGAATCGTTCACAAGATTTGTCGTCACATCAGGAGCTGAACGTGAGACACTCTCGCCAGTCGCGACATCCGTTCCAGTTAGTGAAATATCCTGAAGCAGCACCGGTTGTGTCCCTATCTGGCTAGTGGAAGGCGTAAATCCTATGGCAAATGCCGCCTGACGCGGAGGAGTTCCATTCACTCCTACTCCAGGCTCAATGTCGCCAATGTTCCAAGTTACGGAACCGTCGCCTATGTTGAAGGATATCTTTTCCGAAAATGGCGCGAACATGGAAGGACCGAGCGAACGAACATAGCTTGGCATTACTGCCGTAAGCTTCGCGTTTTTTATCTTGTTCGTTGTGTTCGTCACGACTAAACGTAGCGCGTACGTTGTCTCCTTTCCTGATTGCGGAGGAAGAGTGCCGGAAGCGCCAAAAGGATTGTCATGGTAGTACCCTTCTGCGGCAATCCCAAGATCGCTCGCGACTTTTATCTTTTGCGAAACGGTAGACTGAAGACTTTCTGAAACTCCCGATTCTGACAATCGTTTTCCCGCGGCATGGACAGTGATATTAAGGCTTGGATTCTTTATTGTTTGTAAAATGTCGCTCGGTGGAATCTGAAAATTGAAGTTAACCGATCCGCTAGCCCCAGCTGAGACAATCGCGAATGTTCCCGAGGTCGTTGTTTTGTCCCACAACACAGAATTGTCGGATGAGCGATAAAAGCCGTCGTTAGATCTGACGGTCGAGCCGTCTATCGCGAGACCGGAGAGGCGAGCGACCACAACCGCGTCCCTGATTTCCGTCGTGAGATTGTTCTTCCAAGTTACAACTGCGTTTACATTGCCTCCAGGGGTAACAACAGCGCTTCCGCCGTTAGAGCCATTCACAGAAATTGAGAGCCCGAGAAACGGTTTTGACACCGCCATGCGGAACGGAGTTTCCGAAAAAATCGTGTCGATTCCTTGGCTGTCTTTTGATTTTCTGGTACCTAAAGCAACTCGAAAGACTCGCTCGTCCCCGGGTTCTCCGGATAGCGTCCCATTGAGAGTGATTGTGCGAGCGGATGCTCCGGGCATTATGTCGCCAAGCTCCCAGACTCCTGGTCGAATCTGTTTCGGACTTGCGGAAGAGAACGCAAATCCAAATGGATACCCGACACTCAACATCACATCTTTTATCGGGGCCGTGGCGTTTGATGTAACGTTCACGATTAGAGCTATCGGTTGTCCGGAAACAGTTTCGGTATTCCCTTCAATAGATACGGAAATAGGGCTGGAACTGAATATGATAAAATAATTCTCCGATTCAGAGACAAAAACAGCGCTAGAGCCGGTGACTCGATACTCAAGCCGAGCTTTCAAAACGGCCTGCCCTCCTTCTGCGCCAGAAAATACAGCGCGAATAGGCACATTTACGACACCTGCAGACTTAATAGCCCCGATGGGAATTCTCTGGCCTGGAACGTCGGTTGGAATGCTTGGCGACATACGCGTGCCAGGGGGATACATAACGACCAGGTCGGCAAGTTCAAGTCCTGTTTCGCCTCGATTTGAAATAGTAATTTGAAGTTCCGTCAGTTCACCGCCCGAAACACGCGAGGGGCCGGAAATTGATATGCCAATCTTGCCAGAAGTCGCAGTCGTGGCACCTCCGCCTATCGTAAAATAGTAAGTCAGAAATCCAGCAACACCAATCAGAAATATGACTAGGGCGATGACGAGCCACCGCACCACACTGCGCAACCGCAAGAATATCCTCGGGGCAACCGTAGCGCCTTGCAGTTCTTGATATTGCCTCTTCCAATCCTCCGACACATCAGTCCGATCGTCTTCTAGCGCGCGCCTTTGATGTTCCTTCAATTTTGGAGCGAGCGAGCGCGAGTACATCGCGCGGCGCAAGCGATTCATTTTCTCTTCGTCATTTGGCATCGGGTCTACCATGGGCTCAATAATATCAGAGTTTTTCTAACCCCGTGGTCGCGAAACGACTTTACGGGGTCAGTACATATGCTACAAATGCGTTTCCGAAATAGCGCGATTGACGGAAGAGAGCAGTTCATCGCGAACTAATTCCGCTTCGCGCAAATGCTCATCCGCATACGCGGTGTGCGTAAGAAGCGCGCTCTTTAGGGCCTCATTCGATATATATCCTAGAGCATAGAGAACGCGAGCCACGCACACGAGCTCGATAGTAGCCCAAGCTTCGCACCTCTCTTCTGAGAGTACTGAACGTGCTTCGCGTAAAATATCGAAAAGCTCTTTGTTCGCCTCCTCACCGGCGACAAATCGCACTACAAGTCCGGCAATGCGCGCGAACGCCATCATGCCTTTCATGTTCCTCACCTTTGAGTTCCCCAATGCTGCCGCTCCTGCAAGACGCCACCCCGTTTTGCCGCTCACGAGAGAAACATTCGCGACCGAATAATTCTGCAGGGCATATCGCATTTTAGATTTTGCCGAGCGAATTCCTCTTGCTCGCGCCCGCACTAGCCCGAAATCGCGGGTGTAGAGCGAGAGCATTCTATCCGCCTCGCCAATCTCGCGGCTTCCCAAAACCAGTGCGTCAGTGTGATATTTTTGATACATGGAATAAAGACAGGTTCTAGGCTCTAGGATCTAGGGAAATTGCGATGCGGTAGCCGCCGATTTCTACGGGTTCGGTATTCGTCTCGCCGAAAATAATTTCAGAAACCCTTGTTGTTTGTTTAATTGCGGCGACATTACGTTCAATTATTTCACTTGCCTCAAGTGCTGATATTGTGAGACGCGCATATTCGCGCGGTTTAAGGCCGGCATTTTTGCGCGCATCCTGAATCGCGCGCACCAGTTCGCGCACGAATCCCTCTTCTTTTAATCCTGATGTAAGTTCAATATCAAGCGACACCGCGGAAGCATCACCTTTCGCACTTTCAAGTATGACCTCTTTTACATTCACTTCGTCTTCGATAAGTGGTACAACTTCGTCCCAAAAAGGAATTCCCGGCCCGCTGTGCTTTATGGTTAGTCTCGCGAGCGGCTGGCGCACCTTAATACCGGCAGTCGAGCGTTGCATCAGAGCCATCGTGACAAAGTTTCTGGCAAACAACATGACAGCTAAAATTGCGGGAGCATCAAAATCAAGCTTCGGCATTTCCGGCCACGACGCGAGGTGTACGCTCTCCTCATCCTCCTCTTTTCGTACTGATTGGAACAAATGCTCGGCAAGAAATGGCATCGATGGAGCAATGACGCGCGAAAGCGTGTGGAGTATGTATCGGAGTGTGGAAAGTGCCGCGCGTTTATCGTCGCCTTCTTCTTTTATTCTGTCGCGCGAGCGCCGAAGATACCAAACGGAAAGGTCGTCAATAAAAAGCGCGAGCGGACGAACTGCTTTATCAAGCTGGTACTTCTCATACCCCTCTGTAGTTTCTCCGATGAGCGCCACAAGACGCGCGAGAATCCATTTATCCAAAATATTCGCGCTTGTGTCGCTCCGTAAAGTGCCGTCTTCGTATAGTTTGTAAAACGCGAGAACGTTGTTGAGCCGCCCGATATTTTTCTTCGCGACCTCGTCCACTCCGCTTTCCGCAAAAGCGAGATTCTCCGCCTGCACGACCGGCGACGACAACATATAGAGCCGCAGAGCGTCCGCGCCGTACTTATCAACAATATCCATCGGGTCGGGATAGTTATTTAGTTTCTTGGACATTTTCTTGCCGTCCTCGGTCAAGACGATGCCTGTCACGATACAGTGCTTGAATGCCTCTTTGCCGAAGAGCGCGCCCATGAGTACATGCTGATAGTAAAACCACGCGCGGCACTGGTCTTGAGCTTCCGCGATGAAGTCCGCCTGGAACGCTTTCGACCAAGGTTCGACCTTTAGGGAATTCAAGGTCGAACCTTGGGAATTTGTCGAAAATTCAAACGGATAGTGGAGTATCGCAAACGGCACCGACCCGGAATCGAACCATGTGTCCAAGACATCCGGTACTCGCTTCATCAGGCCTCCGCACGTACCCTTCGAAGCCTCGGCGGAGGAGGGTGAGCACGGAACCGTAATCTCATCGACAAAATCTTTATGAAGGTCTGTGACTTTCTTCCCGCTCGCTTTTTCAAGCTCGAGAGCGGAACCAAAAACTCGGTCGGCTTTGCACGCCTCGCATCGCCACACGGGAATGGTGTTGGCCCAGAAACGCTGGCGCGAAATTGACCAATCGCGCGCGCCTTTAAGCCACTCGCCAAATCTTCCCGCCTTTATGTGCGCCGGAGACCATTCAATCTTTTCGGCGGTTTTCAGGAGCGTGTCTTTGATTTTTGTGACAGCAACAAACCAGGAAGAGGTGGCGTAATTGAGAAGAGGCGTATCGCATCGCCAACAATGGGGGTACGGGTGTTCGATTTTTTCTTTTGCAAACAAAAGTCCGTTCTTTGCCAAATATTTGAGAACCTCGACATCTGTGCGCGTAGGGTCTTCTATCGGCTTCACCTCGAGCCCCGCAAAATCTTTTACCTCCGGCTTGAACGAACCGTCCATATTCACATGCTGAATAAACGGTAGGTTCTTTTCCTTGCCGAGGGCCATGTCGTCCTCTCCAAACGCAGGCGCGATGTGTACGATGCCTGTGCCTGTTTCCGTCGTCACAAAATCCGCGGCATATACCTTCCATCCGTTCTCACGATTCTTGAGCGATTTGTCTTTTGAGTAGTAATCAAAAAGTGGCTTATAGGATTTGCCAATCAAGTTGTTGCCCTTGAAAATTTCAATCCCATATTTCTTTGCGAAACCCGCAAAGTCGTTAATGTATGCGATGACATCTTCCTTGAGCTGTTCTCTGTCGCTAAATAGATCACGAACTTCCATTGCGCCCGCATTTGAGTGCAGGTTTCGCCATAAGAAATCCTTCGACATTACATAAGTCCCGGGTGTAACTATTGAATGTTTCAGAACTTCCCCTTTTTCTATATGAGTGTGCACCTGACCGACTATACCCAGTATCGTCATGTTGGGAACTTTCACATATTCAGTTTCTGCCCCAACTGCAAGAGCGACATTTCCAGGTAATGTCCACGGCGTAGTCGTCCATGCCAAAAAATATGTTCCTGGTTCATCCACCGATTCAAACTTTACTGTTACCGAAATATCCTTGACATCCCTATACCCTTCGGCAACTTCGCCTTGGCTCAAGGTCGTCTCACAGCGCGGGCAAATGTGCATTGAACGATAATCTTCGTAAATGAGCCCGCTTTCGTGAAGTTTCTTGAATGCCCACCACTCGCTTTCCATGTATGCAAAGTCCATCGTGCGATACGGATTTTCCATGTCTGCCCACCGGCCGAAACGCGGGATGATGCGCTCCCATTCGTGAATGAATGTGAAAATCCGTTCTCGGCATAGGTCATTGAATTTCTTTACGCCCATCGCGGTAATATCTTTTTTCGATTTTGTGCCTATTTCTTTCTCGACAATATTTTCGATTGGAAGCCCATGACAGTCCCACCCCCATTGACGCAGAACGCGAAAACCGCGCATCGTTTTATACCGTGGAACCACATCCTTAACCGCGCTCTGCAAAAGATGCCCGTAGTGAGGCAGTCCCGTAGCAAACGGCGGACCGTCGTAGAAGACAAAATCCCCTTTGGGCGACTTTTTGGCAAGCGATTTCTTGAAAATATTGCGCTCCTTCCAGAACGCGAGAATCGATTCCTCCCTGCCCGCCGTAGCAGATTTTTGCGAAGGCTCGGGGCGCTTCGCAGTTTCAGATTTCAGATGCACATCGGCCATAATCGTTCATTCTAGCTTCTACCGGATGAAAAAGGAAACGCAAAACCGCCTGTGAAGGGCGGTCTGGCGCAAAGTATGTGGTGAGATTTGCGGGGACGGAGGAACACGAAGCGGTACTCGGGAGACCACTCGTGGACGGGCTTCCCGTTGTTCGCGTTCAACCACAGCCCGTCGTCGTTCCGATTCACGTTGAACACATGAGGGTTGCCGTCCGAGTCGTTATATGCGAAGTGCCATCCGTATCTCCACCTCTCGAAGGCCTCGTGCCGATCGCAAGGCTGTATGACTGGTGTTGCCAAGTATTTGGGATATCGAACCACAAGAGGTTCTAATCCGCCAGCACTCCGCACCAAGTATCACCAACTTTTTGAGTTTTGCCTATGGGTACTTATATGCACCTGTAGACGGCGTACACCCTCCGTGAGAAGCCTCATTTAGCAAAATGACCTACTTGGGTTAACCGCTCACGCTCTCAGTGTACGGATACTTAGTCGGTAGCCGGAAACCGTGGTCTCCGGTGACTATTCACCGACTGCTGTAAATAATAGCAGAAAATTCAAAGGACAAAGGTCCAAAGTGCAAAATGCAAAAGTCCCAAGTGTCCTAAGTTCAAAGGGCTAATTCTTGCGGGGACGGAGGAACACGAAGCGATCCTCGGGAGCCCACTCGTCGCCGGGACGCCCGTAGGCCGCGCCCAACCACAGCCCGTCGCCCTCCGCACCCATGCTGAAGACACCCGGGCGGCCGCCCGAGTCGTTAATGGCATTCATCGCAACAATTAAGTATTCATCTAAGGGCTGGTCTTTGTATTGAAGACGAAGCTGTGGACCGACTTCAGCCGGACAAACGGCAAGTCCGAGTTCTTTAGCTCGCTCACATATGTTGTCGTATCGCGTTGCCGTTTCAAAACCAAGCGAACGCACTGAAACTTCAACAAGTTCCGCATTCACGCGCTCGCCAACGACTTTGAAATCTGGATTTTTAAGCATTTCTGCCCCAGGGCGATATATCTTCATTCCCTGTGCTTCAATGGCTTTTTGGAATGTGGGGCCATCTGTAATTCCTGTGCCGAGTTCTATATGCCGAAACTTAACTCGTTCTTTGGGAAACTTCGTGTAGATATGCTCAACTGTCACGGGTAACGCATCAAAAATACCAGGCTCAAGTGTCCCAATGTATGCTTTAGTATGTTCAGAAATCTCAGAAACAGCGCGTGCAATATTTTCTGGCGCACAATCAAAAAGTATCGATAAATCTGCATTCGTGTCCCGCGCATCGCGGAGCTCCGCGATGCGCGGATCACGACTTTCGTATCCGAAACCTTCAATCAGCGCATTGATTTCGTAGAGGAATTGTAATTCTTCTTTTGTAAGTGTTGGGTTGAGATATGTTTTTTCTTTCGTATTCTTGTCTACCTTAAAGCATTTTTGGTAAAGTTTTGTTACTAGTTTCATATCAGCGTCTTTTTTCGCAAACGACTGACCGTTGGGCACAGTAACAAGTCTGTTTTTGATAATATCTGTTTGGGAGATTTCCGGATCAATATCTTCGTTGGCGTTATACGTCCCTCGCATTTCATATGCTCCACTATCGGGTTCGACAGCAATCGCCACACGCGGCCACACTGGAACACCCGCGCGGTTGTTGGAAAAATATACCTGCACATCGCCGCGTGAAAGATATCCGCTCGCGTCTCCGATGTTTCCGAGACAAAGATATGCGCGCTTGCCCGCAAAAGCATTGACGAGTTCCTGCGGGTCGCTTCCTTGCTTGAAAACGCGCCATTTTCCGTCGGTGATTTCAAGCGCTTTGTCTTTGCCCGATTCTTTATCCAAATGTCGCATAGCCTCGGCGTACATACTGCCGAAGTCTTTGTTCTGCTCAATAAGGTCAAGCAGTTCCCGATGATAGTGAGTTGTGTCCCCGTGATAATGGACTGCTTCCAAAGCTCCCATAACCATAGACAAAACTTCGTGGTCTATTTGATAAAAAGGGGCAGTGGTAGCTTCAGTTCTTTTGCTGAAGCGATAGTTATCTTTGTCAAAACTTCCGGTTCTCAAAATGCCCTGCACAGCGAAATATTTAATGTCGTCGGGATAATGACTGTCATCGCTTGAGAGATGGTCTATCCAGACATCAAGACTTTTTTTCTGGGCTTCTTGTACGCGGGCGATTTCTTGCTGTTTGTCTTGCGCGCTGAATTTAACATCACCCATCCCCCTATTTTTAAATTCTAACTTTTGATGCTCAAAATAACTTTCGGGGAAATCTTCTTTTTTGACTAACGTATTTTTGTAAATAGTCGGTTTGAGAATTTCGAGATTTCTTCTTCTTGTCTTTTCGTTCTTTTCTTTATCCTTTCTTCCTGGATCTAGAAAAATCTTACCTAGCCTTTCTATATATGCAGTGATGCGTTCATCGTAGTCTCTTACAAGGTTTTGTTCTCCTGCCAAACGCTCCTTTTTCTTTACAGCCTTTATAGCCTCTGGTTTACGGTGAACATCATAGTTTTGAAGAAAGTGTTTTTCCATAAGACTATTCGGTTACATCTTCTCCGGAGCGGAGATGCCCAATAGACATAGGCCGTTCTTTAGCGTGGCGCGGACTGCGTTCACTATCGCGACTTTATGCGGTGCTTCTTTTGTCCCATCCAAAATATGCACTTGCGCGTACCAACTATTAAACGCTCCCGCTAGCCCGATTAGGTAATTGACGAGAAGATGCGGCTCAAGTTCGTTCGTTGCATACAAGACGACCTCCGAGAAACGGGTAACTAGGCGTGACACATCATTTGGTTCCGAATTTCCAAAGATCTTTAAGGTGACACCTTGAGAATTCGCCTTTTCAACAACGGCATGCGCTCGCGCGTGCGCGTATTGAAGATACGGTCCCGAATCGCCTTCAAGGGACAGCGCTCGCTCGCGGTCAAAAATGATGTCCTTGCCCGATGCCTGCCTCAATATCTGATACTTCACCGCAGAAACCGCAATTTGCTCGGCGAGTTTGTCCGCGTCATCAGCACGGCTTTCTTTGGCTCGTGCAGTGGCGCGTTCTTTGAGTTCCTCTATGAGCGACTCGCCAGTTATCACATCGCCCGTGTGCGACGACATTTTGCCGGTAGTTAATCGCATCATGCCGTGCGAAATATGAACAGTTTTTGAGGCAAGTTCGGGATAAACTTTTGACATTGCATCCAGTAAAACTCTGAAGTATTCGTTGACTTCATTCCCGGTGATAACAATCGACTTGTCGTAAGGATAGATTTCGTATTTTATCTTTGCGAGACCGAGCTCTTTTGCCTCGTATGTTGGAAGCCCTTTGGAATTGATGAACACGCGTGTGTGCAATCCTTTTTTCTCGTCTCCCTTGTAAACAATCGCGCCGTCGCTTTTCTCAAATATTTCAGGATGTTCTTCAACTACTTTCTTGCCGAACGGAGCCGTCTCGCTCTCGAAAAAAGAGTGGTCGAACTTCGTGTCTAGAGTCTTATATATCCCTTCAAAATGTTCCAGTGATTGCTTGCGTCCGATATCGTATAGTCTATTAATTGCAGGGTCTTCTTTCGTATAAATCTTCCTATTTATTTCATCAATTTCTTTTTTTACTTCAGGATTTTCTTCGTATCTCGCTGCTCCTAATACATACGAGGTTGCAGTAGACCCTATGGTGTGGATGAACATTCCTTGGGCTATTTCATTTTCACGCATGTTCCATATCGCTTTCGCGACATGCGGGCCCACATCGCCCTGATAATTCGCCCGCTTCACTTCCGCGCCGGAATACTCTACAAGGCGAGAAATTGACTCGCCGATTGCGTTGCTCATCAGGTGGCCGATGTGAAATTCTTTAAAAGGATTCGGGTCGGTGTATTCCACCATCACGCGCGAACCCTTCTGCGAATTATTTTTCCCCCACGCTTCCTCATTCGCAGATGCTTCTCCCAAGACGGTATTGATTGCGTCCGGCGTGAGACGGAAATTTATAAAACCCGGCGCGACAACCTCCACACTTTTAACACCGTTCAATTCCCCAAGCCCAGCAACGATTTTCTCCGCGAGTTTTACGGGCGGCATACCAACCTGCTTGGCATATTGCAAAGCAACGCCGGTCGCGTAATCACCATGCGAAAGCTCTTTCGGCCTAGCAAGCAAAACCTCCTCTGCGGAAATCTTAATTCCCGCTTCATCCAAAGAGCGCGCAAGCGCTTGTCGTATTGTTTCGGCAACTGGCATTTGGGAATTGTACCAGAGCGCTAGTGCAATACATTCCTCACAATGGCCCAGATGTTCTTATCAACCTCTCTCGCCGTACTATTCGCATCCACAACATGCGCACGCTGTCCGATTGCCTTGGCAAATTCCTTGAAACCAATTCGCACGCGCCCCTGATATGCGCGACTTTTTTCATCAAAACGGTCCTTTGTGGGTTTTCGCCCCGCGCGGCGTTTCTCCGCCGCCAAAACCGGAATATCGAGAATGATATATGCATACGGCTTGTAACTTCCTAAAACAACTTTTCGCGCTTCCCAAAATAGTTTCGTAAGCTCTGGATGCTTCTCGCCGAATATCTGAAATGCAAACGTTGAGGAATCAAACCTGTCGGAGATAACATTTCTTCCCGCGCGCAATGCCGGTATGATTTTCTCGCGCATATGCTCCGCTCGCGCGGTCCAAAAAAGAAAAAACTCGGTCGCAACATCGGCAGTAGGAATGAGGCCGTGCAAAAGCAGTTTCCGTATTTTCTCCGCGATTGGAGTTCCGCCAGGCTCATGCGTAAGCACAGTATCCTTCTCCATTCGCGCGCGCAAGAGTTTCGCGTGCGTCGTCTTTCCGCAACCGCCGATGCCGTCAATGACGATGAATTTACCCTTACTCATGTGCTGATTATGCGCTAAAGATAGGACATGGTCGAGCTGATGGGTAGTCAGTAATAAGTAGTTAGTAGAAAGTAGTGCTCGATATCAATTACGCAACTTTTTCTTTTTGGACTCCCAAATACTTATAAAGCCCGGTCGGGCTTTATAAGTATTTGTATTAATGCAATCAGGACGTGATTCTTTTAATGGCGGAGAACGCGCGGTCTATATCTTTGTCGGCAAATATGGTGCTGAATTCTGTCCCGATGGACATTACTTCAACAAGACTTATACCGTCTTCCGCTATTGCCTTTAATATCGGGTAATACAGCCCTGGCACATTCAAACTTTGCTCCGGCAAACGCATCGTGATAGCCGATAGTCCGCCGATGCGTTTAAGATATTTCTGATTTTCGAATGACACAACAACTTCTTCTTCTATCTCGTGGCTCACGACGAGAAGCGATTCATACAATCCGCGAGAGAAATTCAGGAACACGCCTCTTTTATTTTTCGCGATGCGCGACACTTTCCCCAATACTATTGATAGGTCGGCCGAGTTCGGAAAAACGAATTGCACTAAATTGGAGCGTACTGTGATGTCACTCATCTGTTTCAAAAATCGCGTTCCATATGGAATGTCTTTGTAATTCTTCGAAATCCGATGCAGGGCCATCGCGATAGAGCCCTCGGATACCTCTTCAAGCAATATTTTCTCTACTTCGGGTTTTATTCTTCGGGCAATTCGCGCGTTGTTGGCCAGCCCCTCCGCCATTGCTTCCGCAACAAAGGGGGAACGGTGTATTATTCCTTCAACCACTTGGCTTACAGTCCTCATCCCGTTAGAGGCAGGAAGCAAAGCTTCCCGACCTAGATAGATTGCTGATAATCGACTTAAACGATACGCGAAACAAATGCAACATAAAGAAAACTTGTCTTCCGCGGCCTCTAACGGGACACGTATTGTTATAATCCTAACAAAATGGTATAATCCTGTCAATATCTCTTAAAAACTTGTTAGAATACGGCACATGGCGCATTATTGACTTTCAATTAATATAATCGATTAATCTATGGCTAAAACGAAATCCACTCAAAAACTTTCAGTCGGTATTCTTGGCGCCACCGGCATGGTTGGCCAGAGATTCGTATCGCTTCTCGAAAACCACCCGTGGTTCGAAGTGCGCGCTGTCGCGGCTTCCCGAAACTCCGCCGGTAAAACCTACGGTGGCGCGGTTGAAGGCCGCTGGCAATTCCCTACCCCTATTCCTTCAAGCGTACGCGACTTGCTCGTCTATTCGGTTGAGGATGATGTGGAGAAAATAAAAAGCCGCGTGGATTTTGTATTCAGCGCGATGGACATGGATAAACACGCGATTCAATATCTTGAGGAGCTATACGCGTCGCGCGGTGTCCCGGTAGTTTCCAACAACTCTGCCCACCGATGGACCAAGGATGTCCCGATGATTATGCCGGAAATAAATCCAGACCATCTCGCCATGATTCCAATTCAGCAAAAAAGACGCGGATGGAAAACCGGCTTCATCGTCGTTAAACCGAACTGCTCGATACAATCATACATTCCTGCACTCAACGCGCTCAAGAAATTTGAACCGCAAAAAGTCGTAGTTTCAACGCTCCAAGCAATCTCCGGAGCAGGCAAAACCTTTGAAACCATGCCGGAAATCGTGGAAAATGTTATCCCCTTCATTGAAGGTGAGGAAGAAAAATCAGAAAAAGAGCCGATGAAAATATGGGCGCGTATTGAAAAAGGTTTATTCAAATTCGCTACGACCCCGAAAATCTCCGCCACGTGCATCAGAGTTCCAGTCACCGACGGCCATATGGCTTCCGTCGCTGTCTCGTTCAAAACAAAACCAACGAGAGACGCGATTCAGAAAGCATGGCAAAGTTTCAAAAGCCCTATCGACAAACTCGGGCTTCCTTCCGCGCCAAAAAGATTCCTAACGTACTTCGAGGAAGACAATAGGCCGCAGACAAAATTAGACCGCGACACAGGGCACGGCATGGGAGTAAGCATTGGCAGGCTGAGAGAGGATTCCATTTTGGGATGGAAATTTATTTCCCTCTCTCACAACACGATACGCGGAGCGGCAGGCGGAGCCGTGCTCGTCGCAGAACTTCTAAAAGCCAAAGGATATCTGCGGGCAAGATAAATTAATGTATGAAACAAACACCAAGCACAATAATCATAAAATTCGGCGGCACGTCCGTCGCGACAAAAGAAGCAGTTCTCGCGATTGTCGCGATAGTGAAACGATACCGTAAATCGAGGCCTGTGGTCGTCGTTTCAGCACTTCGCGGCGTAACCGAAGGGCTTTTGGCACTTGCCAAATGTCAAAAAAGCGGGGTTCGGAGGCGTATCTTGGCACTTCATAAAATGCACCAAGAATTGGCCTCTGATCTTTTCTCATCGGAGAAAGATTTGGCCGAAGTGATGGCATACGTTGATGCTCAGCTCGCGATAACGGAAAAAGTCGCGCGAAAAGGCCGATTTAGCCACGAGACAATGGACAAACTCGTCTCTGCCGGAGAAATTATTTCGTCTTTCATCATATCGCATGCTCTTGTCGTTCACGGAATTGATTCAAGGCAAGTAATCTCAACGGAAATTGTCTCTACTGATGATAATTTTATTCAGGCGGAATTCGAGCCGAGAAAAACAGAAAAAAACGCGCGGAAAATACTTTATCCCCTTATTAGGAGCAACATCATACCTGTTGTAACAGGATTCCTCGGATCCACGAAAGACGGGCGCATCACAACTCTGGGACGCGGGGGTTCCGATTATTCCGCATCAATTATCGGGCGCTCCCTTGATGCAAAAGAAATTCAGATATGGACGGATGTGGACGGAATATTTACTGCTGACCCGCGAGTCGTTAAAAACGCGCGCATCATAGAAGACATCTCGTACAGAGAGGCATCAGAAATGGCCGCGTTCGGAGCAAAAGTCCTTCATCCGCGGACAATCAGGCCAGCCGTTGAGAAAAATATTCCGGTGCGAGTATTGAATACGTTCAATCTCAATGCCCAGGGAACCCTTGTCAGTCCGCGTTCAACCGGAATCGGACTGAAAGCTATAGCATTCAAAAAAAGCGTTGTGCTTGTGAACGTATATTCGGACACCATGCTCTTTTCCCGCGGGTTTCTAGCCCGCATGTTCGAGATATTCGCACGGCATCAAATTTCTATTGATTTGGTCTCTGTCTCCGAGGTAAGCGTCTCGGTTACGCTGGATAATGTTGGGCATCTCGACGGCGCGATAAAAGAGCTTCAAACATTCTCCAAAGTTAGCGTGCACAAAGACAGCTTCGGGATGATTTCGTTAATTGGCGAAGGAATTGCTTCTGCGCAAGATATAATGATGGACGTATCCGCGCAGTTCAGCAAACACAGAATACCCTTGCGTATGATCTCTATGGGGGCTTCAGACATCAACATTAGTCTTGTTATCCCCTCTGGAGACGTCGCGCGAGCGGCCAACATGGTGCATGATAATTTCTTGGAAAATTAATTGTATGAATCCAGTTAGAAGTTGCGGAAGTTATGAATGTCAGGAGTTCTCGGCATTATTTGTAATGGTCGATTTATTACAGAATCTAAACATTGAGTCGGAAGCGCGAGCTTCCTACTTCTAACGGGATGAACATCGGATTACTAGGATATGGAAATATGGGTACAGAAATCGAGCGGCTTGTTCGAGCTGATGGTACGCACAATATTTCAATCATCGGCCTCAAAGAACCTGAAGACACGATAGATGTTGCTGGATTCGAAACTGCTGATGTTGTAATTGATTTCACATCGCCTGAAATTGTGATGAACGATATAAGGACAATAGCAAAAGCGGGAAAAAACATGGTCGTGGGAACCACTGGATGGCAGGAGCATCTGCCTGAAGTAGAGAAAATCGTGCGCGACAGCGGAATTGGCCTTATTTACGGGCAGAATTTCTCTATTGGAGCAAACATTTTCTTTCGCGCAGTGGCCAACGCGACAAAACTATTTTCCGCATTCAAAGAATACGATGTGTCGGGATTTGAAATTCACCACGCCGGGAAAAAAGACAGCCCATCGGGAACGGCTCTGCGAACCGCGCAAGAAATACTTCAGAATTCCAAAATTAAAACGACCCTTCAGACCGCTCGGCTCGACAGAAAAATCCGCCCGGAAGAATTGCATTTTGCGTCTGTGCGCGGGGGAGTTAATCCCGGATTCCACAAAGTAATTTTCGACAGCAGTGCCGACGAGGTATCCATCTCTCACTCCGCGCACAACAGGCAGGGCTTCGCACGGGGTGCCATCCTAGCCGCTGAATTCATCCATGGTAAAAAAGGGTTATTTATTTTTGATGACGTTCTGAAAGCGCACGGCATAAAATAATATGGCGAAACTTGTTCTACAAGGAGCATTGACTGCTATCGTCACGCCGTTCACAAAAAAAGGCGCGGTGGATTTCCTCGCTTTCAGAAGATTGATCAGGCGTCAATTGGACGCCGGTATCAATGGCATTGTCCCCTGCGGTTCCACGGGAGAGGCGGTTACTTTGAACGACAAAGAATACGCCTCGGTCATCAAATGCGCGGTGAAAGAAATCGGCGGCTATGTGCCGGTCATTGCCGGTGCCGGTTCCAACAACACCGCGCGAGCAATCGCGCTGTCGAAAATCGCGCAGGCGCAGGGAGTGGACGGACTATTGCATGTCACACCTTTCTACAACAAACCGACCCCTAACGGCTTAGTAGCTCATTACAGAGCGATCGTAGAAGCCGTTAATCTGCCAATCATTCTCTACAACGTACCGTCTAGAACCGGCTCCAACGTTTTGCCGAACACTATAATTCGAATCTCTAAAGAAGTTCCCGGCGTAGTAGCCGTGAAAGAGGCATCAGGCAATATCGACCAAGTGCGGGACATCATTAAGGGCGCGCGGAAAGGATTTATTACCCTATCCGGAGATGACGCTATTACATTTTCGGCGATGAAAATTGGAGCACGCGGATGCATAAGCGTAGTAGCCAACGAAGTACCGAGAGAGTTCGGAGAGCTATGCCAAGAGGCACTCGCCGGCAACTGGAAAAAAGCGCGGGAAATTCATCTTCGGTTATTGCCACTCATGGATATTAACTTCATCGAATCCAACCCGATTCCCGTAAAAACCGCCCTCTCCATGATGGGACTCATCGAGGAATCTTTCAGGTTGCCGCTAGTCCAGATGGAAAAACAAAACAAACCGAAACTGAAAAGATGCCTGAAAACATTGGGGCTGATATAAAGAAATTGTTATAGAAAGTATGAATACTTTATATCGGCAGCACTCGCTCGGAAATGAAAACCTGTTTTCATTTCTCTCACCTCGTTTGCCGATGAGCATAGTGAATTACAAGTTCTTTCCCCACCTAAATTTTTCTGTAATCCGAAAAATTTGGGCGGGTCTAAGATTTACTAAGCTCGCTTCGCTTACTAATTAAATCTAAGACATGGCAAAAGTTAACCCCAATTTTAAAAACGTTTCTGAACGATATTTCTCCGCCGAAGCATTAAAGCGGGCGAAACCGTTTATTGACGAGAATCCTGGGATTGAAATTGTCAAGCTTGGCATTGGCGATACATCCGAGCCCTTAGTTCCCGCCGTTATTGCTGGCCTCCGCGAGGGCGTGGAAAAATTGAGCAAACGAGAAACTTACAGAGGGTACGGCGATGAGCAGGGAGACACTCGCCTGCGGAAGGCTATCTCAGAGTGGTACGGAAAACGAAATATCGGCATTGAGCCCGAGGAGGTGTTCGTGAGCGACGGCGCAAAAAGCGATTGCGGCAATATCTTGTCGCTCTTTTCTGGCGCGAGTTTGATTGCGATAAGCGACCCCGTATACCCCGCGTATCGCGATTCCGCTCTTATCACAGGAAGGAATATCATGTACATGGAATGCTCGGAGAAAAATGGCTTTATTCCCGCTATACCCAAAGAAAAAGTCGATGTCTTGATTCTTTGCAGTCCGAATAATCCCACCGGCGCCGTCGCAACGCATGCGCAATTGAAATCGTTCGTGGACTACGCGCGGAAAAACAAATCAATAATTATTTTTGACGCGGCATATTCTGAATACATAAATGGCCCAACGATGCCGAAAAGCATTTACGAGATTGAGGGCGCGAAACAGTGCGCAATCGAGATACAAAGTTTCTCTAAATCGGCCGGCTTTACCGGAGTGCGCCTTGGCTGGAGCATTGTGCCTAAATCTTTGATTGCTGAAGATGGCACAGAGGGCGTCTTGAATCAATATTGGAACCGAAGGCAGATGACGATGTTTAACGGCGCGTCAAACATTGTTCAAGAAGGAGGAATGGCTGTTCTCTCACCCCTGGGACAAAAACAAACCCACCAACAAGTTGCGTACTACATGGAAAACGCGCGCATCATCCGCGAGGCGCTCGAGAGTGTCGGCTTCAACGTTTTCGGCGGAGTAAATGCCCCGTACATCTGGCTAAAATGCCCAGAAGGAACCTCATCATGGGAATTGTTTGATGAATTCCTGACCAAGGCCCATGTAATTACGACTCCCGGAGTGGCATTTGGAAATAGCGGCGAGGGGTACATGCGGATATCCGCGTTCGGACATAGAGAAGATATAGAAAAAGCGGTGCGCTCCATTCGTGAAAACTTTGGTACCATTGCAAAATAGACGCTTATGACCCAGACATTAAGTTTGCCGTCGCCTCTCATGAATAAAATCACTATGGATAACTTTGCAACAATTGGAGAGATGCCTAACCGTGCTGGAATTGCTTCGGCACAGAATTACGGCAAACTTAGTGTATGGGTATGACAAAAAGACTTCCGTTCACAAAAGAGCAGATTCAAGAGTTGTCCAAAAAACACCCGACGCCTTTTTATATTTATGACGAAGCCGGGATTCGGCAGACCGCGCGCGAGCTTGTTGAAAACTTTTCGTGGAACGAGGGGTTTAAGCAATACTTCGCTGTCAAAGCCACGCCCAATCCCGCCATTCTAGAGATTGTTAAAGAAGAAGGTTCCGGCGCCGACTGCAGTTCATTGCCGGAACTTCAACTTTCGGAACGCGCGGGCATTACAGGCGAGAACATTATGTTCAGCTCGAACGATACGCCTAGGGATGAATTTGTGAAAGCGCGCAAACTGGGAGCAATAATCAATCTTGACGACATAAGGCACATAGAATTCCTGGAGAAAAGCGCGGGTCTTCCTAAAATACTTTCATTCCGATACAACCCGGGGCCGCTGCGCGGAGGAAATCGAATCATTGGCAATCCCGCCGAGGCCAAGTTCGGAATGACCAAGGAGCAGGTACTGGAATCGTACGCAATCGCCAAGAAAAAAGGCATAAAACGATTCGGCCTGCACACTATGCTTGTTTCCAACGAGTTACGGGAAGATTATTTCGTTGAGACGGCTAGAATGCTCTTTTCGCTGGCGCATGAGGTACGCGAGAAAGCTGGTGTGGAGCTTGAATTCATTAACCTTGGCGGAGGATTAGGGATTTCCTATCGACCCGAAGAAAAATCCATCGATATTAAGGCAATATCGGCCGGCATCCGTGAACTTTACGAAGATGCGGTACATAAAAACTTGATGGCTCCGACGAAAATATTCACGGAATACGGGCGCTACATCACCGGTCCCCACGGCTATCTCGTTTCTACTGTCCGTCACATCAAAGAAACGTATAAAAAATACGTCGGTTTAGACGCATCTATGGCAAACTTGATGCGCCCGGCAATGTATGGCGCGTACCACTACATCACCGTTCTTGGCAAAGAAAACGAGCCGAAAAACCAAATTTACGACGTGGTCGGTTCCCTCTGCGAGAACAACGACAAGTTCGCGATTGACAGAAAACTGCCCGAAATGGAGCCGGAAGACATCGTGGTGTTCCACGACGCTGGCGCGCACGGCCACGCGATGGGCTTCAACTACAACGGGAAATTACGCTCGGCGGAATTTCTGATGTCGGCTGATGGTCAGCTCAAAATGATCCGCCGAGCGGAGACATCTGAAGACTATTTCGCAACGCTGAAGTTTTAGTGTGCGCTACCTGACACTTTCCTTTTTGTCTCTTTTCTTATCCGAACTATTGTCTAATTCTCACGAATTAGACAATAGTTTAAACGCAGTACAGGGCACATCCTTATAGGCATATTCGCGCGCCGCGTCCGCCCGTAGCTTTATGCGAAGGAGGGAATATACCTATAAGAAAGACGGGGGTAGCAAAAAATTCTCGGGTATTTGCCTAGAGGTCTTTTTATCCTGTGGTTATGCCCATTGAGCGCGCGGTGCCGGCGATTATTTTTTTCGCCTGTTCCAGATTATTTGCGTTCAAGTCTTCCATTTTTTCCTTCGCAATCGCTTCAAGCTGTTGGTTGGTAAGTTTGCCGACTTTATTCGCGTGCGGTTTGTCAGACCCTTTTTCAAGTCCCGTGGCTTTAAGAATGAGCCGTGATGCAGGCGGTTTCTTGACGATAAAATCAAAACTTCTGTCGCTATATACTTTCATCAAGACCGGAAGAATATTCCCCGCCATCGCTTTTGTCTTCGTGTTGAATTGATTGACGAATTCGCCGATGTTCACGCCCGCAGGACCAAGTGCGGTTCCGACTGGCGGAGCGGGTGTCGCGGCTCCAGCCGGAATCTGCAATTTAATAAGTTTTACTACCTTTTTTGCCATGTTAGATTTTGTTACGAGCGAAGCGAGTTAGAAAATCTTACACCCGCCTAAATTTTGAACCCCAGCAGTTCATGTCAATAAGTTTTGTTTGTGCTTTGGAACGACAGTATTGCATATTTATTCAAAGTTTCAAAATTGGAGAGGGGTTAAGTAAAATATAGTCGCTACGCTCCTTATTTTCCTAAACCCTCTGCACCTGGTCTGCTTCCAGCTCCACCGGCGTCTCGCGGCAGAACATTGGAACTAACACCTTAACCTTTCCTCGCTCTTCGTCAATCTCTCCCACTTTTCCTTCCAAATCTTTAAACGGTCCATCAACAATTATTACTGCATCGTCCAAAGCGAGGTCAATTGCGTGTCGTACTGTGTCGCCCTCCGCACGCTTCAAGATTTTATCTACCTCATCTTGCTCCAAGGGAACTGCTTGATTCGCAGTGCCGACGAATCCGGTAACCTGCGGGGTGTTTCGCACGATGCTCCACGCGTCGTCAGTCGCAATCATTTCCACGAGCACATAACCCGGAAAAACTTTCTCGCGCACTTCCGTTTTGCGTCCGTTCTTAATCTTGATTTTCTTTTCCGACGGAACAACGACATTAAAAATCTTGTCTTTTATGCCGAACGACTCAATGCGCTGTTTCAGATTACGGGCTACCGCGTCTTCATAGCCAGAATACGTGTGAATCGCGTACCATTTCCTCTCTGAACCGTGTGTTTGTTTGGACATAGGGATAGTTTACAGTCGACAGTTTACAGTTTACAGAATTACGGGTTGGTTGTGGTGGAAACGGGAGTGGTGGTGGAATACTGGATATTTTCTATTGATACGGGAGGAGTGGTGGGTAAGATTTGAAGGGCGTTTTTCAAGCTTGTCGTGAAAATGTAATCAAAGAGACCGAGGTACATGGCGATAAATATGGAAAGCAAAATGACGATTATCGTGTACACGATTGTCTGCAGGCGCGTCGGCCACGCGACGTGATTTAATTCACCGCGTGTGTCTTTGAGGTATTGTATAAAGCCCATAGGGATAGTTTACAGTTTACAGTCGACAGTTTACAGAGGGGAAAATGGCCCCCTAATCAAAAACCCCTCGCGGGGCTTTATGCATACTAAACCCGTGGGGGAAAAAGTCAAGGCGAACTTAAACCGTAGCGACAAGCGAGAACGGAAGCGAGGCGGGAATTTTCGCGCTTTGGGCGCGGCGAGAGGCGTTGAAAATCGTAAAACCGCGTACGCTCTTCGTGCGCGGGCTCACACGCATGAGAATATCGCCGCCAACCTCGATTGTCTCGTCGGACACGCGCGGCGCGCCGTTTGAGAAGTAAAACACATCGGCTTCTTTATCGTAAAAATACTTAATCATAGCTACAGGATATCTTGTTTTGGCTTTCTCGCAAGATAGGCAGTCAGTACAAAAGGGCGGGAGCTATTCTTTATGACAAGGGCAAGATACTTCTTTCGGCGCGCAATAAAGCGATAACAAATGACGACCGTCGGGTCATGCGCAGAGATGGCGGTGATGTCCGGATTTGCCAACGTGCCCGCGAAGAAAGGGAGACAGCGTATAACGTCTGGATGAAAGGAAAATATGTGTGCCTTTCGTTCATCGGTCAGCGTGATGATTCCGTACGGCGAACCGAACTTCATCGCCTCATTATACCAACCTCTTCGAGCTCAATTTTTAATCTTTTTATTATCTGCGCAAGTCCGCGCCCTTTCTGCGTGATTCTGCGTCCATCCTGCGACAGTCTGCGGGCGGGCGCCGCCATCCTTTACAAAAAAAACGGAGTGATATGTTTCAGTTTCCTCCGTCAAGCGATCGCCATTTGGATGGAGGAGAAAGGAGTGGCGCATGAACAAGGGCTCATGCTTGCTTCTCAGCAGTACCAGCGGCTAACAGGTGCCGCTAGGTTAATAACAGACAAGCTCCTTACTGCAGGGCTAACAAATATTCAATTTGTTTAGTGACATTTGTCACAGCCCCAGGCCGACGGATTTGGATTTCCGCCGGCCTTTTTTTACTCCCCCTCCAAGGATTCCCCTTGGAACTGCGTCATGCTGAAGAGTTACACTAATGGTACATATGTACAATTAGTGTAACTCCAAAACGCTCGTATCTAGACTACGCCGAATTTCTTGCCGACTTTGGTGAATTTTTCAACCGCCGATTCGATGTCCTCTTTTGTATGCGCCGCGGAAATCTGCACGCGGATGCGCGCTTTGCCTTTAGGGACGACTGGAAACGCGAAGCCGATGACGTAGATGCCCTCGTCGAAAAGAGCTTTTGCCATTTCAACCGCCTTTTTCTCATCGCCGAGCATGATGGGCGTTATCGGATGTTGCGCATTTGGCACCGCGAAACCGTTTTTCTTCATAAGCTCGCGGAAAAGTTTTGTGTTCTCCCATAATCTCTCGCGAAATTCCGGGTGTTTTTTCAGATGATTGATAACGAAAAGCGATGTGCCTGCAACCGCCGTGTCCAATGAATTTGAGAAAAGATAGGCGCGCGAGCGATTGCGGAGGTATTCCGCTGCTTCTTTGCGGGTAGCGATAAACGCACCGCCCGCGCCTCCGAGCGCCTTGCCGAAGGTGCCGGTAATAAAATCCACTCGCCTGACGACTCCGCAATGCTCCGGCGTTCCGCCGCCATTCTTCCCCATTACACCTGTGGCGTGCGCGTCGTCCACCATGACAAGCGCGTCGTATTTGTCGGCCAAGTCGCATATTTCTTTGAGGGGCGCGATGTCGCCGTCCATGCTGTACACGCCATCGGTCGCTATAACGCGCAGGCGTTTGCCAGCCGACGCTTTGAGTTTTTCTTCTAAATCATTCATGTCCATGTGCTTGTAGATTTCCCTGCTCGCCTTGGAGAGTCGCACGGCATCAATTATGGAAGCGTGGTTTAATTCGTCGCTTATTATCACGTCCTCCGCGCCAAAGAATGTCTGAAAAAGGCCGACATTGGCCATAAAACACGAAGAGTATAAAACGGCATCTTCCGCCCCCACCAACCCAGCAACAGCTCGTTCCAAATCTTTGTGAACAGTCTGCGTACCGCAGATAAATCGCACGGAAGCGAGTCCGAATCCCCACTTTTTGACGGCCTTTTCGGAAGCTTTTTCTAACAATTCCGTTCCGGATAATCCGAGATAATTATTCGCGCAGAAATTCAGATATTTCTTCCTTCCCACTTTAATCTCGCGCCCCTGCGCCGATTCAAGCACTCGCTCAACCTTGTAAGTGCCGTTTTCCTTCGCGGCGGCAAGTTCTGATTCAAGAATTGGTTTTAGGTTGTTGTACATTATATCAGCCGTTCACTCTAAAAATTATCTTGGGATTCGCTTCCATCGCTTTTTCAAAACTTTCCGGATTAAACTTTTTAAAATCCAAAATCGTGCCCTTACCGCGCTTCATCATGACATTCCAAATTGCGTCTTGAATCCCGTTCGCTTTGTCGGAAAGCACTCTCTGCGCAATCTGCCAAGTTTTGAAAATCTCGCGCCCGATAATGCCATGCAGAGTGAGGCCTCGCACTACTATCATTCTGGAAAAGTTCGGAATCGTAATATTTCCGTCCTTAATTCCGAACACGATGACATTCCCTCCGCGGCGAGTACTTTGTATCGCGTTGTTTAGCGAGGAAGACGGGCCCGCCATTTCCATCGATATGTCTACACCTTTGCCGTATGTTATTTCCATTATTTTCTCGACGACTCCCTCGTCATGCGCCCACTCGACTTTCTTTGTCTCTTTTCTAATCTTTATAGTTTCGTGAGCCCCGAGTTCTTTGGCCATGTTTAGATTTGCATCGTTGTAATCGACAGCAATAACTTTGGCGGCTCCGAAATTCCGCGCCAGCAATATTGAGAAAAGGCCTATCGGACCGCACCCGAAAATAGCCAGCCGCTGTCCGCAAAAATCAACCTTGGTAGTCGCATGTACAGCGTTCCCGAATGGGTCATATACGGTGGCGATTTCCGGCCGCACGCGACTCTCGTCAACCGCCCACAAATTCTTTGCGGGAATTTTTACGAATTCCGCAAAAATTCCATCAATCGAGATTCCCAATATAGATTCGTTCAAACATACATGGCTCTCGCCTATACGGCATTGGTAACATCTTCCGCAAGTGACATGAGAATCTCCGGAAACCAAGCTCCCGACCTCGATTTTTGCGCGATTATTTTTATCCGGGTCGTAATAAAGAGTTTTCACCATCGAGCCGGCTTCGACAATTTCGCCGACGAACTCGTGCCCCAAGACTCGCATCGGCTTTTTCTCTTTGGCGAGCGAATCGTGAATCATGTCGCAAAATGCGTTGCGATACCAAATTCCCCTGTCTGACCCGCAGAAACCCGCATAGCGCACCTTCAAAATTACGGCCGTAGCGTCGGTAGGGTCTTTCTTTTCATCGAGTGTCGGCATCGGAATGTCCCGAAGAAAAAATCCTTTGGACTTGTCCCACCCGTCCTTTTTGAGGTCTATTGTGAGGGCTTTTACGGTATCGTTTTTCTTCACCCCATTAGAGGCAGTCTCCGTTAGAGGAGATTTGCGTTTTGCTTGCATCATATAATTATATCCCTCACAGGTAATTTTAAGGCCTCTAACCGGGCAGGTCGGGCTATTGTGCCTCAATATGCGCTACGTGTGAAGCGAGACCCCCGGGGCGCGAATAAGCATAAACATTCTTTATTCCTACATCGCGCGCGAGTACGAGAACGGCCTCAATAAGGCGATGGGATACGGGCGCGTCATCGTGGATGCGCAACTCGCGCATATCGCTTTTGGGCTCGGGATACTGAAGGAGCATGTTGTATCCGAGAGAACTTTTATCTTCCGGCCGTCCATCTTTAATCAGGCCGACAAGGTGCGCGCCTTCAAGAAGTCCCGCTTTCGGTTTCTGGTGGAACTTAAAAACCGGGTCTTGCGGAACATACGCAAGCACAGCTTTCTCCGATGGTATGTTCTTAACAGCCGGCACAGGCCTCGGCTTGTAATCGGCACTGCAGATAGAAATGCACACGAGGTTTTTTCCCTGCGCGGACAAGATTTTCGGCGTGAGAAGCTCGTCGTATTTCGTGTGAAGCAATTCGTCACTAGAGAGATCTGTGCGAACAAGCGCGATTTGTCCGGCAACATGACCGGCGCTGTCCACCGCGAGAATTATTACCTGCTTTGAGATGTCTTTCTCATACGTGCTCTTTTCCGCCATGAGCGGCTCCCAGCATCGGTTGTAGAGTTCGTACGATTCTTTGACCCAGCGCGAATACCGGTGGAGCACCGTGAAGCGATACTCCGGAGTTTTAAACAATCCGTAGATGGATTCGAAACGCTCGTATGGAAGCTGTTGTTTGAGAATTGTGCGCTGAACTTTGCCAGTTGACGTCGTAGGCAATTCCGCAACCGTAAGCGAGGTGATGTATTTCGGTGTTTCGTACGCGCTTAAATGCGGAGTACCGCATAAAAGCGAGAGTCTGAGCCGTCTTTTAGCGGCTTCGATATCGGTTCCTTCTTTCCACGAAATGACAGCTCCAGTCTCTTCTCCATAGCGTTCATCAGGAACCGCTACGACATGAACCTGTCCGATGTCTGGGGATATTTTCTTGAGCGAGTTTTCAACGGCAATTGGAGAAATATTTATTCCTCCCTTGATGATAATTTCGCGCTTGCGTCCTTTCAGGTAGAAGAATTGTTTTCCATCTGCCACGCGGAAAAATCCGACATCGCCCGTAAGAAAATAGCCGTCGCGAAACGCGGGTTCCCCGCCGACATATCCTTTCATATTTGCCTCGCCCTTGACGATAATCTCACCCTCTTCTCCTTCGCCGAGAAATTTCCCACTCTCATCAGAGATACGCACATCCGCCCACTGCATGGGAGCGCCGATAGAATTTTCTTCCACAAGTTTTTCATATAGTTCCTCGGGTAGTCCCATGGGAACACCGGTAACGCGAAGCGCGGTTTCCGTCTGACCGTATCCCTGGTAGAGCGGGATGCCGAATTTCTTTCTAAACTCCTCCACCGTAGTGGCGATGACGGGTGCCGAGCCGATTTGTATTCTGTTTAGCTTGATGTCTTTTCTCGCGGCGGCATACTCCTCTTCGCGATTTAACTGGTCAAAAAGAATAGACTGCACGATAGATGTTATGGTCGCACCCGTTTTCGCCATCTGCTGCCAGAAGTGCGAATTGGAATACGCGGGCGGTATAGCGATGGAGCCGCCCGCAAGCAATGTGGAAAGGCAGAAGGTCGTAGAGTTGATGTGGTGTAGCGGAAGATTCACAAGGAACCGGTCGTTCTCGGTGATGCGGAGCCACTCGCGTATGCTCTCCGCGTTAACGATAAGATTATTGAGAGAGAGCTTGGCCCCCTTAGGGTGGGCTGTCGTGCCGGAAGTAAATAGAACGAGCGCTTCATGGGAAAGGCCCGACTCCCAAGAAATCTTTACATGTGAATCTACCGAAAAGCCGGAAAACTCTTCAACGTTCACGCCCCGCAGATGGCCCCTGTCCTCATCCTTAAGGGCGCCTTTCTGTAAAATCACTAATTTCGCGCCATTAAGTTTTATTTTGTAAGCGTGCTGTTCCCCGGTATCGCGTTTTGTATCGAGTGGAATAGTAATAATGCCGGTACTCCACGCCGCCCAGGAAATTACTAAGAGTTCGGGGGAATTCTTAAACGCGAGGGCGACCCTGTCCCCCTGCTCTAGTCCCAGTTTGAAGAGGTACGCCGCGGCAGATTCAATTTCTTCCTTTAGCTTTTTGAAATTGATTTCGCGCGAGATTGTTCCCTCCGTGTCGCAACTCAACAGCGCCGACCGAGATGGGTGCTCCTTCGCAAGAGACGCGATATGCGAGTAAAGACTTTTGGCGCGGTGCGCGTTCATGTTGCTTACTTTACCCTTATGAGCACCGCCCTGCAACGCGCGGTCATATTCTCCCGTAATCATCCTCGAGGCGCACGATATCTGACTCGTCAAACTTTCCGAAAGCTATTTCTACGACTATGCCGCCGCGCCTGGATTCAAGCCGATGGGCCGCTTTCCTATCAACATGGGCAACCTTGCCCTTCATCAGTTGAACCCTTTTTGTCTCCTCGCCCTTTTTTTGGATTGTCGCGGTTGCATCCCCTTCTACGAGCATCCAGTATTCGGCGCGACGATGATGGTATTGGAGGCTCAACCGCTTCCCGGGCTTAATGTAGACAGTCTTGAGGTACCATTCTTTTCCGCGGTCCCATCCATAAAATTCACCCCATGGGCGCTTCGTCCGCGCCATGGGACGGCTCGCATCTTTAATCATCCAGGAGGATGATTGCACTTTCACGCCACCCACATTAAATGCCATTTTGATACCAAGCTCTTCGCACGCTTTAGTCTCCGGAATATCTTTCTTTCCTTTTCTATCCCCGCCGTTGGCAAATATCGCAGGACGCAATGCCTTTAATGCGCCGCATACGCTCATGTCGGAACTCCTTTTCTTGTGTTTGGTAATATAAACCTTATCTACAAATGGAAACGACAAAAGGATTTCCGCACGCTCTTTTGCCGGCATAAATATATATCCCTTCTTCTGCAGGAGCCAATTATCATTATTGAGAATGACTACGAGCTTGTCCCCCAAATTGCGGGCTTTCTTGAGCATACGCAGATGCCCGACATGAATCGAATCAAATCCGCCCGATACCGCTATCCATACAGGACTGCCGTCTACAGGTGCACGTCTCTGTCCGACGTGCCGATTTGTATCCGCGCCTCGCGCGGACAAATCGGGAGCCCACTGAGTCTTTTTGTTCGCGTTCATATGAGAGTTACGATAACACGCCGAACACTTGCGCGGTACTCCAGTGGCTTTTGCCCCAAGAATGCTTACGGCAGGATGAGAACGATTGAGACACCGAGCATAAGTACGAGAAAAAGTTTTATGAGAATATGCTTTTCATGAAAATAAATCCTCCCTGACAACAGCGACCACGACACTTCCCCGATGCGCTTCAGCGCGGTGATGATAGAGGCGGCGCCGTAAAGGTACGCAAAACTAACAACGACAGCCGCGAGGCCTGCCGTGAAAGATTGCGTGAAAAATCCAATCATTCTGAAAGCGCGGAAAGAATTCTCCTTGCGTACAAAAAGATTGTAAAAGAAAAGATAAACAAGCAGGATAGCATTGGCCATGAACTGTCCCGCCTCGAGAGAGTTATAGTGAGTGATGTCATATTTGAATAAAGATATTGTGGCGGCGGCGCCCAATGTAAGCAGCGCGACATTCAACGCACCCCTTTTTTCTATACCCTTGCTGAACGCCAAAATTAGGATTATCCCGCAAAATAATAAAATGCCCGCGAGCTGTGCCGGGGATATGGCGTAACCGAGAACTATGTCAATGGCTAGAAGAAGAGGAATCGTACCGCTGTGGATGAAAGAGAAGGTTGTGCGGTCCGCGAGAGCGACAGCCCTAAGTCCGATTGTAAGAATGACAAATTCGAGCAATATTCTTAGGCCGAATACTGGAAGAGATTGAAGAGAGAAAATGAAATTACCGCCATACAGAATGATAGCTAGAAAGAATAAAGTGACAAAAAACAAGTTGAGAAAACCGGCAGTGTATATGCTTTCTTGGCGGTCCGATATTCCCTTCTTCGTAAAAACAGAAGAGACCTCCTCGAAAAAAGTCGCGCTAAAAACTAAGATGAGCGTGAGCATGGAGGGAAGTGTTACCTCCTTTTCTTCGCCACAGCGACCAGATTCCATTGTAATGGAGTAGCGCGGAAAATACCTTGGGTAGATCGCTTGCCGAGTACCTCTCGATAAAATCTCGGTGAAAGGCCATTCCCCGGGCGAATGGAACGCACGTTTTCTTGTGTAAACCTTTCACCTTTTTTAATGTCCTTCACGACAAAAAGTGACTTGCGGAATACAATGTTTTCTTTCTCGCTTTCCGAGCGCTTATACGATGGCGTACCAATCGCTTTTTCGACGAGACGTACGGACTTGACGAGTTCCGCGAACTCCTGTGGCTCTAACGAAAACGCGGCATCCGGGCCGCCGTCCGCGCGCGCAAGAGTAATGTGCTTTTCTATGACGCATGCTCCGAGAGCTACCGATGCGACTGCAACATCGCGCGAGAGCGAATGGTCTGAAAGACCCGCGAGGACTTTAAACCGCTTCTGTAAATCAGGAATCGTTAAAAGATTCATATCCTCCGGTTTTGCGGGATACGAGCTCACGCACTGGAGCAGAATTATCTCGGGCGTACCAAATTTCTTAAGTGTCTTAATAGCGAGCGTTATCTCTGCTATTGAAGCCATCCCGCGAGACATAATGACCGGCTTCCTCGTCCTGCCAACGCGCTCAAGAAGCGGTATGTCCACCACTTCAAATGAAGCAATTTTGTATACCGGCTGTTTGAGTTTCTCCAGAAAATCCACGGACGAATTGTCAAAAGGCGTGGAAAAACATATGAGTCCGCGCTTTTTAGCGCGCGCGAACAATTCCTTGTGCCACTCCCATGGCGTGGAGGCCTCGCCGTAGAGCTGATAGAGCGTCTTTCCTTTCCACGCCGGATTGCTCTGTACGATAAATTCTTTTCTATCGGAATCAATTGTCATCGTCTCCGGCGTGTACGTCTGCAATTTCACCGCATCCGCTCCCGCGTCGGCCGCCGCATCAATAATCTTGAGAGCTCGTTTTATACTGCCGTTGTGATTGCCCGATATTTCGGCAACGATGAAAACAGGTCGTCCCATGCCAATCTCGCGCGTGCCAATTTTGAACATGTAGGTATCCTGCCACCAGTAACGCCGTGGCGCAACACGCATCAGCGCCATTCCGTCATCACAACACCGTCTTGGAGAGGATTCTCAGAAACGGGATGAAGTCCCAACGCTTTCGCCACGCCCTCTGATGACGCGTGTCCTTTTTGTATATGCGCGACAAGACTCTTTTGCGGAATAATCTCGCGTACGAATTGTACAACCATTCTTTTTGCTACACCCTTCCCGCGAAATTCCGGCGCAACTGTGTATGAAATTTCATACGAGTCGTCTTTACAGATATCGGCTCGCACTGTCCCAACTGGCCTTCCGTCAATAGTTTCCGCGATGTAGAGCATGCGGCCGCGCGCATAGTTTCCAACTGATTTCAAAAGCCACGCGAGGTGCTCATCCCAATTAATTATCCCGTTATTTTTGGAATGTTTCCGCGTTTCGGGATCATTTCGCCAATTGAAAAGACATTCCGCGTCCTCTATCGTTGCGCGACGCAACACAAACTCTGTACTCCTTTCGTCTGTCATATCGGAAGTGCGTACGATCGGATACGGCCTATTTCAAGAGAGCGCTCAGGGTATCTATCTTTAAGCATGCGAATCGAGTCGTCAACGCGAGAAACATTGCCCGTTATACTATTTTTACTGCGATGGTAAATAAAAACAGGCTTTTGCATGCGGGCCCCCTTCCATCTCTCCCATGTGCGCAAAAGAATATCATATTCTGGAAATATCGTGTTTTCGATAAACCCTCCTTCCGATATGAGACTTTCTCTCCGCCACGCAAAAGCTCCCGCTGGAGCCTTGAATGGATCTTTTGGATGAACAAGATTCTTTATTCCATCGTATTCTTCAAAATAATCTCCGTATACATAGTTTATTGATTGCTCTTGAAACATTGCGAGCAACGCGGATACGGCATCGGGCATTAACTCATCGTCCGCGTCCAGAAGTATAATGACATCTCCCCGCGCGACCCGAATACCATAATTGGCTGCCTCGCTGGTCCCTTTATTTTCCTGCCTGACTAATATAACGCGCGAGTTTGACGGATACTTCTCGAGCAATTGCTTCGTTCCATCGGTCGAGCCGTCGTCTACAATCACGATTTCAAATTGGTCGGTTGGAAAATCCTGCGTGAGCGCGCTCTCGATCGCGCGCGCTAGCGTCTTTTCGGCGTTGTATGTGCGTATGATGATTGAAACTTTCATACTTTCCGAGTCATACAATCGGCCTATGATTGTGCGGCACTCTGCGTGAAAATGGAATAATCTTGATATTTCTTAATCAAATTTCCGTCATTGTCCCGAAGCGGGCTTCCGTGCTCGTCTGTCATAAAAATCGCCTTATCGGTAAATGAATCCATCACGCTGTCGAATTCCTTTCGCGACATGCTCGAATACGCCAGAAAATCGGCGATTGAGATTTTTGGCAATTTTCCGTCGTATTTTTTTACAAGAGCAACACCCTCCTCTCTCGCCATGCGGCCATTGCGAATATCCAGGCACGCGTGGTCGGTCGCCCTTCCGAAGCCAAACTTCACAAATTTAAGATAATCGTGAACACCAACCGTTGCTTCGTCAAGATTCTCATAATTGGTATATGTTCCCTCCACCAGGCCGTCTTCTTTAATGGAAAATCCGTTCTTTTGCATGAGTTCGGTTTGTGAGCGCGCGTCCCATTTTTTATAGTAACCCAAAAACACGCCTGTTATGCCCGCCACTTGCAGTTCCTCATCTGTCGGATACTGATAAGGTATTAAATCTTGCTCGGAGATGCCTTCAACTCCAACCATATCCTCAACGCGTAATCCGAGAAGCCCGCCAAACTCCTCAAGCCAGCGCCTGTCAAGCGTGTTTTTCATGCGAGAGGCCTTTGGTCCGCCATATTCAAGTTGAGAATTTTCTCCCCATATTATGAGCGGGATTTTGTATGCTACGGCTACGCGTATCGGAAACGTGAAAATGCCTATGTGATTAGGCCATTCGTTGTCGCCCACTCGGCGAAATCCTTCAATCACCATCTTTTTGTAAACGTTAGGATTTTTCTTCAATTCGAGCATGTCGCCAAACCGCCGAATGTTTTCAAGATTCTTAAGGCCAAGCTCGGTGCGCATGGTCGGCTCAAAATGCACTAAAAGAGGGTTGAGTCCCGACTTCCGCGCGATATATGCTTGATAATGGCTGTCCTTGCCGCCGGAGACCGGAATAATACAGTCGTAGTTTGAAGAATCCTTCCGCTTGAATCGCTCTACTAATTTTTTAAACTCCGCTTCGCGCTCCTGCCAGTTGATTGTCTTTTTTGCTGCCGCCGAGAGGCACGCATCGCACACGCCTTTTTCGTCGAACGAAAGATCGGGCTTCGTATCAGGCATCACGCAAGTAGAGCAGTAGCGAACCATGTTTATTTGATTTTCTCCAGCAAATACATTTGGCTGACGTTCACGCCGTCGGTCATGGGATATTTCGCCTCTTTCACCAGCTTGAGACCGGGAAATTCATTTAAGAATAACCCGGCAAAATCCGTTTTCCATAACAAATCCTTCTTACCGCGATACGTTACTTCAGCATATTTCGGAGCATAGTATTCAAAGCCCCAGATATACCGGCTTGATACGCGATGCATCTCGTTCATTATCTTCTTAATATCATTGGGCGAGATATGGATAAGCACGCCGGAGGTAAATACGAATTCAAAAGAACCATCTTTAAACGGCGCGTCGAAACCGGAGCCCGCGATAACATCAACATCAGGATGAAGGCGCTTTGCAACTTTCACCGCGTGCTGATTGATGTCAATGCCGAGCAGCCGCGAAAAACCTCTTTCACGCAAGAACTGCAGTTGCGTGCCGACATTCGCGCCAAATTCCAGGATTGACAGTTCTGTACCCAGTCTGCCGAGAAACTCTTCGTTCATATACGTACGTGTAACGCCGTAGTCTTTTTTGTAGAGTTTGTTCATCTGCGCGGGCGAGTGCGGGTTACGGTCTACATAGGCATTGCCATGTTCTCCCGCCCAATGCGACAGTTGCTTGGTTGTTTTAAGAATCGCCACTCTGATATCTTACAGAATACGCACTGGAAAGCCAAATCGCGCGAGTTCTTCTTTTATGAGCGAGGGCGTGGTTTGCGT
>MFLD01000007.1:39016-39158 GCA_001781465.1 Candidatus Kaiserbacteria bacterium RIFCSPHIGHO2_02_FULL_49_16 | reverse complement strand
GGCGGAAATTCCCATCGTGATATTTAATCACTTATGCACTTACTCGTCAAATCCAGTTTTCTCAGCCCCACACCAAGAGTGCGCGAGGGGGCGGGATGTGTTTTGCCGTGTCCATGCCCCCCAATCCTCGGCGCGCGCGGTA
>MFLD01000007.1:38154-38990 GCA_001781465.1 Candidatus Kaiserbacteria bacterium RIFCSPHIGHO2_02_FULL_49_16 | reverse complement strand
ATGTTTTATCTGCATTTATCCACACTCAAACATGTCAAGGTGTCACCTTGACATGTTTTGGCGGTAGACTGAACTTATGGAGCGCGCGCCTTTTGCAATCGATGAATGGTATCACTGCTTCACGCGAGGAATAGATAAGCGGAGAACATACATGACCCGTATAGATTACGAACGATTTCTTGGTCTTCTTTATGTGTGCAACAACAGTGAGACAATTCATCGAAGCGATTTATTTCGTCGGTCGTTAGATGAGATTTTTACGATAGAGAGAAAAGATCGATTAGTCGGAATCGGCGCATTTTGTCTTATGCCAAACCATTTCCATCTCCTGCTCAAAGAAATCCGTCCCGGGGGCATTTCCTTGTTCATGCGCAAATTGGGCACTGCTTACGCGATGTATTTTAATATCAAATATGAGCGCACGGGTAATTTATTCGTTAGACCGTTCCGATCGCGACACATAAAGGACGATGAATACTTGCAGTGCGTTATTCAATACATTCATTGCAACCCTGCAGAAATCTTTGAACCATTGTGGAAAAAGGGAGGGGTTCAAAAACTAAAAGAACTTGAAGGAAAGCTCCTGGATTATCCATATTCGAGTTTTGGCGCACATCAGAAAGACACCCATCTGCTCCGGCATCTTCTCGACAGTTCTATTTTTGATATCGAGACACAACTTCCCCCGCAAAGAATGTTGCGCGAGGCGCGAGATTACTATTCCGAGGTTGCGATGTGAATGCCGGTACGAATGTCAAGGTGACACCTTGACATTCCGGACCACTAGTTAGTTGAACTGGTTCATCGCCCGCGGGAGCCCGTCAGTCGCGATTGTT
>MFLD01000007.1:38033-38143 GCA_001781465.1 Candidatus Kaiserbacteria bacterium RIFCSPHIGHO2_02_FULL_49_16 | reverse complement strand
AGAAACTTTCTTAAACACTCTTTTCAATTCCTCAAATTCGTGCGCTTTGAATTTTGTGAGAATAAAATTAACAACTACTTTCTCTCCTTCCGGTTTTCGGATAGCGCCTG
>MFLD01000007.1:14527-37903 GCA_001781465.1 Candidatus Kaiserbacteria bacterium RIFCSPHIGHO2_02_FULL_49_16 | reverse complement strand
AAGGTCCAAATCGTCGTATACTACAGCCAATCGTTCCGCAGATTTTACAGTTTTCACAAATTTCGAAACAGCAAACCCCGATTTATTCATAAATGTATTTGGAAGGACAAGCGCAACTAGCGTCTTTCCTTGGCTCGCCGAAGCCTTGTGCGGAGGCGGCACTACCAAACCTCGCGACACAAGCGATTTTGATTTCTTATCTTCCTTCCACTCGCTAAATTTTGCTGTTTTTGCAAAATGTTCCACCGCCATTCGCCCGCTGTTGTGCCGTGTGCCTTCATATTCGTATCCAGGGTTCCCTAATCCGACAAAAATCCAAGCCATGCTTCAGCATACCTGAAGAATTCGCAAGTTCCAAGTCTCAATTTGCAAAGAAATCACAAAAATCAAAAATTAAACGGGATTCCGTTTGGAAATTGAGACTTGGAATTTTGTTTGCAAATTGCAAATTAAAAATTGCGAATTTTATTTCGCATGGGACATGCTAAATACTTGGTGTCAACGGCACGCGGGATGTAGACTGCTCGCACATGGACCCCGTTAGAAGTCAGGGACGGCATGCGTCAAAAATAAGAGTGGGAAACGTACAGTCATGGCATACCGATATGACAAGGATTGAGCAAAAAAGAATTTTCAATGCATTTAAAATTCTTTTTTGCTTATGACTTCTAACGGGGTGGATGATACAGAGATGAAAGTGAAAGGTAACATCTCATCATCGGAGCTTCCTCCCGCCTCTTCTCGTTCCCTTTTCGGCTACACGGTACTCGCTCTCGGGCTTGCGCTCTTCATTCGCTTCTTTGTCGCCGCTCCGTACATCGTGGAAGGCCCATCAATGGAGCCGACATTCTTCGGATGGGACTATCTTATAATCGACAAGGTCGTGTACAACATGAAATCGCCCGCACGAGGCGAAGTAATCGTCTTTACTCTCCCACAAGACGCTTCCCGCTCACTTATTAAGCGAGTAATCGGATTGCCGGGCGAGAAAGTGACTATTTCCGGCTCCCAAATAACCATAATTAATGCGAACCATCCAGATGGATTCACGCTCGAAGAGCCTTATGTTGAGGCAAAAAACGCGACAAGTGGCGAAAAACTTGAACGGACACTAGGCTCGAATGAATACTTCGTCATGGGAGATAACAGGCAAGTCTCTTCCGACTCGCGCATATGGGGTAATCTGCCGGAAAAGAATATCAGTGGTCGCGTTGGCCTCCGACTGTTCCCTTTCGGAGAAATCAGTGTTGTGCCGGGAAAATTTAACTACGCTGACTAATTTGCAAATGTATGAAGCGCCAATCTACAAATGTATCCCAATCTACAAATAACTACGAATGGAGGGATAATTATATTTGTAGACATTCGTAGCATTCGCATCATTCGTAGATTGGAACTTATATATGTTTAGATTAAAAGACACCCAGCATCAAAACACCGCGGAATTTCTTTCTTCGGCTATAAATATTGCGGAATATTACGGGTTCTCATCTTTGGAAGAAGTCGGAAAACTTCCACAAATAAAAGCGGTGGACGCGGTTGGCGCGCCTGGGAAACAAATCGAGAAGCGTAAAATTCCCTCTGCCGCGGAATGCGAGTCTGAAATGACATTTGCTCGTCGCGACGAGCGCGCGCTCGTCGGAGCGGCGAAACGTTGCGTATCGTCTTTGCGCGATACCGGTTCTCGCCTGCTCTGGAGACAATTTTCAGGAGTATCACGCGAAAGATCCAATGTCCCATCGGTCGTTTTGGAATTGCATGTAGTCGGTTCATCGGGAGCTATCGCAGAAGCTCTTCTTATAATCGTCGCCGATGCGATAGCTGCGCAAGCTGGCGTCAAACAGCGAGTCCTCTCAATCAACAGCATCGGCTCTACAGATTCTTCCAATCGCTACGTGCGCGACATAGGAGCGTATTTGCGAAAACACATTGAAAGCATTTCGCCGACACTGCGTCCGCGCGTCAGCGACGACCCGCTCGGCGTTCTTATCCAATTGATAGAACGAGGACATCCGGCAACGCCGCGCGCGCCTCAATCAATGGAATATCTTACGGAGGATGAACGCAGGAAATTCTGGGACCTGTTGGAATACTTGGAGGTTTTCGGAATGCCGTATGAACTGAATCCGCATGTTCTGGGCAGCCGTGATTGCTGGGTGCACTCTATTTTTGAAATAGCGGGAGTGGACGAAGAAACTGGCGCGCGCATTTTGCTCGCTTACGGCGGGCGGTACGATCCGCTAGCCGCGCGATTTTCCGTCCCGCCGGGTGGGACGGGACTTGTAGACGGCGTACCAGCGGCAGTTATTTCAATTGCGTGTGAGATACGCGGAAAAACAATCTCGAAACACGTTGAGCGCGCGGCGCCGTCGCTGTATTTCGCGCATCTGGGGCCTGAGGCGCGCAGGCGGTCTCTTGGCGTAATGGAAACACTGCGCAAAGCTCAAATCCCAGTCTATCAGTCGCTTCTGCAAGAACGTATTGGGGATCAGATGGAAGAGGCGAAACGATACTCTGTTCCATATATACTCCTCATGGGACACAAGGAAGCGATGGAGGGCACGATTCTTGTTCGAGATGTCGCGACAAATTCCCAGAACGCGGTAGAACTCCCGGAACTTACAAATTATCTCAAACGGCACAGGGTGGTGGCAACATAGAAAATTTGCAATTTGCAATTTGCAAAGAAATTCCAAATATCAAAATCCAAATGGGATGCGTTTGGAAATTATGATTTAAGATTTTGTTTGCAAATTGCAAATTGAGATTTGAGGTTATAAATTGAAAGTCCTCAGGGCTTGCCCGCGACACTGCGCAGTGCTATAGTCCTGCCAATGATAAACGCAGAAGTATCAAAGAGCGGAAGCGAAACCGCTATTTCTACAATCCGGAAATTCAGCCGCAAGGTGCGCAATGCCGGCCTCGTCCGCATTGTGCGCGATAAGCGCTACTTTGAGAGAGGCGCGTCCAAAATCGTAAAGAAGAAACGTACCCTTAAATCAATAAGACGGCGCAAAGAATACAGCCGGCTTCTCAAGGAAGGAAAAGCGACCGAAGAGCCAACGCGACATGGAAATGTAGCTCGCTTCCCTTCCCAAACAAATGAATCCCAGCAAGCGCGGCCATCTGAAGGTGCTCCAGTCGCTCGTTAAGAGCCTGAATTCCCATGACAGTAGAAATAACCTGCAAGGTGCGCGGGAATGCTTTTCAAATACCTTTCGAGAAAATCGCTGTAAAGATCTTGGGCAAGAAGTATTCTTTATCGCTTGTACTTTCGGGTGATAAACTTGCCAGGCGCATCAATCGTACGTACAGAAAGAAAGATTACCCGTCTAACGTGCTTTCGTTCCCTCTAGGATCAAGCGAGAGCGAGATTTTTTTGAATGTTAGAAAGGCCGAACGCGAAGCAAGACAATTTGGAATTACAGCGCGCGAACGCGTCGCGCTTTTATTTATACACGGATGCCTGCATCTGCGTGGGATGAAGCATGGACACAAGATGGAGGTGGAGGAGCGAACAGTCTTGAAACGATTTGGTTTCAAATGATTAAATCTCAATTTGACAATTCGCAATTTGCAAACTAATTTCCAAATTTCAAAACCAAAACGGTCAGCGGGATTGGATATTCGAATTTGGTGTTTATTTGCAAATTGCAAATTGATAATTGCAAATTTCTTTGCCATCCTTTATCCACGCACGATTGCGCTTTGTGTGTAGAAAATGCGCGCTACAATGGAAACTAATGCGCAGATATTACACTGGAATCGACATCGGTACATATCATGTAAAAGTTGTTATAGCCGTGCCGTCTGAAAATCCTGACCTTCCGATGCAGATTATCGGCACTGGAATCGCCTCATCAAGAGGCGTGCGCCATGGCTACATAATTGACCCGAGCGAGGCAACCAGAAGCGTTAAGGAGGCAATCGTTCGCGCGTCACAATCCGCGAGAGTCTCTATTAAAAGCGCGCGTGTCGCCTTGGGAGGTCTTGGGCTTGATGAGATACGCTCCACTGGTGAAGTTACCTTGACCCCCTCCGGAGGGATTGTAACCGCCCGCGAGATTGAGCGAGCAGAACGCGAGAGCGAAAAAAAGGCATCCGCAAAACTTACGAATCGCACAATCATTCATACCATCCCGATTGAATTTCGTGTTGACGGAACAAGGGTCCTTGGCCAGCCAAGCGGGCTGCAGGGAACCAAGCTCGCGGTAGACACTCTTCTCATTACGATGCTCTCGCAGCATCACGACGACCTCGTAGAGGCCGTGGAAGCGGCGGGAGTCGAAGTGGAAGGCGTCATGGCCTCCCCGCTTGCCGCAAGCCTTGTTGCTCTCTCAAAAGCCCAGAAAATGGCCGGTGTCATTCTTGCGAATATCGGCGCGGAAACTCTTTCTGTAATAATTTTTGACAATAATGTTCCAATTTCCGTGAAAGTATTCCCGAATGGCTCATCGGATATTACGAACACTATAGCGCTCTCATTGCAAATATCGCCTTCAGAGGCAGAGCAGATGAAGCGCGGCGCCGTCACTGGAAGCGACGTTCCGCCTCGAAGAATGAGTACGATAATCGCGGGACGCCTGAAAGATATGTTCGTGATAGTGAACGCGCATCTGAAAACCATTGGCCGTCAGCGACTCTTGCCAGCGGGGATAATAATAACTGGCGGCGGCTCCGGCCTTACGAGCGCGGCAGACATCGCGCGCACCGTTCTCAAGTTGCCTTCGCAAATAGGGCTTATTGGAAATCTTACGAGAACTGGCAGCGCAGACGCGACATGGACTGTGGCTTATGGTCTGTGCCGATGGGCGTACGCGGAAGATACTTCCATTGGGAAACATTCGCTCGGTGAAATTATCCGCGATGCGCGAGAATCAATAAAGCAGGCGATGAGGGCGATGCTTCCATAGCAGTTAGTAGTTAGTAGAAAGTAGTTAGTAGTTTGTGGTAAACGCCATGATACGGGATATAAACATAGTCAAGATTGACCCTGTATCCGCTGTGCTATCATGCGTCCAATATGACCAAACAGGTGAAATCGGATGTTGAGTCTTTTGCGCGAATTCGAGTCATCGGCATAGGCGGGTCCGGCGGGAACGCGGTAAATCACATGGTCGCCACTCACGTGCAAGGCGTTGATTTCGTCACGATAAACACCGACGGGCAAGACCTTCATAAATCAAAAGCAAAAAGAAAAATCCACATTGGGAAAACCCTGACTCGCGGACTCGGGACCGGAATGAATCCAGATGTCGGCAAACAAGCCGTAGAAGATACGCGCGAGGAAATCCAGGACGCACTCAAGGGTTCCGACATGGTGTTCATAACATGCGGAATGGGCGGAGGAACCGGAACAGGCGCCTCGCCGGTTGTCGCAAAAATCGCTCGCGAATTGGGAGCGCTCACAGTTGGCGTTGTCACTCGTCCATTCGGCTTCGAGGGCGCGCAAAGAATGCGGCTCGCGGAAATAGGAATGGCGGAACTCCGCAAGGCTGTTGACGCGCTCATCGTTATACCCAACGACAAGCTATTGGCTATAGTAAGCCGCGAAACGGGCATCAAGAACGCATTTGCAATGTGCGACGACATCTTGAAGCAGGCGGTGGAGGGCATCTCCGACCTTATAACAACGACAGGCATCATCAACGTCGATTTCGCGGACGTGCGCACCATCATGCAGAATGCTGGAAGCGCGTTAATGGGTATCGGCACAGCTACAGGAGCAAAGCGCGCCGAAATGGCCGCGCGCAACGCGATCAATTCCCCGCTTCTCGAAGTATCAATACACGGAGCGAAGGGCGTACTCTTCTCTATCGCCGGCGGAGATGACCTTGGAATGTTGGAAGTCCAGGATGCCGCAAATGTGATAACGGAAGCAATCGATCCGGACGCGAAAGTAATTTTCGGAGCCGTCACGGACGATTCGCTCAAGAAGGGCGAGGTGCGCGTTACCGTTATCGCCACGGGATTTCCGGAGATTGCTAATCGTTCAACTCTTTTTGCCGCTTCTTCGCGCATCGCGGCGAAGAAAGACAGCGAAGTTCCCCTTATAACAAATGCGCCAGCCCATAAGGAAAGCGCTCGCGATTCTGAGAAAGAGTACGATGCACATCACGCCAAAATCCCAAAAGATGGGTCTAATAAAGTTCCCGCAAAATCAGCTGATTCTCATTCTTCCACAATCGACCGCGAAGAAGATGACGCGTGGGGAGGGCTCCCGGCTTTTCTGCGCAAGAAATAGCGCAGAAAAGAAGTTCCAAGTTCCAAAAGTGTCAAATCTCAAACAAATCCCAAACCTCAAAAAACACAAGTTGGATTTTGGATTTTTGGGCTTGGAGCTTACAATGATTAAATCATGCTTGATTTAATCATTGTCGGGGGTGGTCCCGCGGGCGCCTCGGCCGGAGTGTATGCCGCGCGCAAACGGCTTAAAACTCTTCTCGTTGTGCATGAGTGGGGCGGACAGAGCAATGTATCCGGCGAGATACAGAACTGGATAGGCACTCCCGCGATTTCCGGCCTACAGCTTGCGGAGAATCTTCGCAAACATGTAGAAAGCTACGCTGGAGATGCTCTTTCGATAATATTCCCTGATAAGGCGATTTCCCTCACGCAAGATAATGAGAAAGTGGCGGTGACGCTCGCAAGCGGGCAGAAATTGGAAGCGCGCGCTCTCCTTTTAGCGCCTGGAGCCGCGCGCAGGAAGCTGGACGTACCAGGAGCGGCGGAATACGAACAGAAAGGGCTCACTTACTGCGCGACCTGCGATGGTCCATTATTTGACGGAAAGGACGTTGTTGTCATCGGCGGAGGCAATGCCGCGTTTGAAACGGCGGCACAACTTCTTGCGTACTGCAAAACAGTTACTCTTTTCAATAGAAGCGATTCGTTCCGCGCCGATGAAATAACTGTGCGCTCGGTACTTGCCCACCCTAATGTGCGTGTTATCAAGAATGCGGTACCGGTAGAGGTACTTGGAGATAAATTCGTAACAGGAATTAAATGGAAAAATCCGTTGAGCGGAAAAGAAGATGCACTTTCTGTTGAAGGCATCTTTGTTGAAATCGGTCTGCTTCCGAACACGTCGTGGCTTGGCGACGTTGTGGCGTTGAATAAAATTGGACAAGTGATCGTTGACCCGCGAACTCAACGCGCTAGCGCGCCCAGCGTGAAAGAATCACGCGTTTGGGCCGCTGGAGATTGTACCGACGGCAAGTACCATCAGAACAACATAGCATCTGGCGATGCCGTAAAAGCGCTTGAGGACATTGATCTCTTTATTAAATCATCTTGAAATCAAGGGTTCCCCTTGATTCTCCTCTTTATTCGTTATCTCCTATTCAGTAACTGTCACTGAACCTCTGTGCGTCGGATTCAAGTGGTTGTGGAATTTCCACTCGCCAACGACGTCAAACTTGAAATCCCAGGATTCTCCTTGAGCCAAACCCCGGCATGCATCAAAGGAACTCCCAAGGCAATCGGAGGCTGACTTCTGAGGATATGCGCTGTGCTGGGGATGAACAGCTGAAGCCGGCCATGTGTTTGTGCCGGACTCATTAGTCCATCTAACTGTCTGTCCTTTTTTAATAGTAACCGAAGAAGGAACATAGCCAGCATCCGTGAACTTAATGACCACCGGCAACGTTACTTCTTGGGCAGAGGTAGCAACCGCCTCCGGCGCATCGACTGGCGCCTGTTCAGTCTGCGGCGCGGAATCCGAAACAGCGTCCGCTGATTCATTAGAATCGGTTGTAAAGAGATACCAACCGCCCACGATAATTAACAAACCAACAACCCACAAAATTATTTTATTCATGAGATTTTTCCTAAACTATTAAAATAACACTTGAACGATTGTAGCACGGGTATTCTAAAGTCATCTATTGACAAAATTCCTCCCATGTCCGATGGTAGTATTTACCGGAATCCCTTTCTTGCAGAGCTCGCATTCAGCGGGTTCTAAAGCTTCAAGCGGTATATCGACAAGTGCTTCAAAGACTGGCACATTGCCCGCCTTTTCCTTAGTTACCTCTCCACGATTCGCAAGCACTACGACCCCCAACACCTCGGCGCCTGCCATACGAACCGCCTCCACGACTTTTTTGACGGAACCGCCAGTAGTCGTCAAATCCTCCACAATGAGGATTTTCTTGCCCCCGACAAGGGTATCGTATCCGCGCTTTAAAACGAAGCCTCCGTGTCCGTCTTTATCCGCGTATGCGGCGAAAACATCTTTTCTTGTGATTTCTGTCAAATGATACGCAACCCACTGCGCAAGAATAGCCGCTCCGATTGCCGGACCAATGACCACTTCGACACCGTTCTTCGCGAAGCGCTGTGCCATCGCGCGACATAATCTCGATGTTTCTATGGTGTCGGTGTATAGGGCGTCTTTGTTAAGATAATTGTCGCTATGCGCTCCGGAGGTAAGTACAAAATGTCCCGTCCGGAACGCACCGACTTTTTGGAGTACCTCAAGTACCTGATCCCCATTTAACATATATTAGGTTTCGTTATGAGCGAAGCGAATTAGGAAATCTTATACCCCTCCCCAATTTTGAACTCCAGCAGTTTTATTAATAAGTTCTGGTTGTGGTTGGATATGATAGTGTTGCATATTTCTTCAATGTTTCAAAATTGGAGAGGGGTCGTGAAAATTATAGTCCTTTCACTCCTTAGTTTTCTACGATAACGCTTTTTGCATTTCGCTCTGAAGTTCCTGTGCCTTACTTCTCGCGATTTGCGCGAAATCCTCTCCTGAAGACGCGAAAATAATGGAGCGTGATGCGTTTATGATGAGGCCTTTCTTGTTGTTGTCCAAACCCGCGCGCATCGTCTTCGCGAGGTCGCCATTCTGCGCCCCGATGCCCGCAGTTAATATCGGCATGTCTCCGACGATTGCTCGTATCTCGGCAAGCTCTTCTGAATACGTAGCCCCTACCATTACGCAACAATTCCTGTTTGCATTCCATTTCTCTGTAGCAAGCCGAGCGACGACTTTATATAGCGGCACGCCATCTTCAGTTTTAAGATTCTGAATTTCGCCAGCTCCAGAGTTCGATGTGTGGCAAAGTACGATAATTCCTTTTTCCTTCCTTGCAAGAAATGGCGCGAGCGGCTCGCCTCCAAGGTACGGTTGTACGGTGATGGCATCGGCCCCTAAATCATCAAAAGCGCCGCGCGCGTAAGCAATGTTGGTGTTGCCGATATCTCCCCGCTTCGCGTCTAGAATTACAGGTACTTCTGGGGCAGATTCATGAATGTAGGCGATGGTATCTTTGAGAGCGCCCCATCCGCCTTCTCCATGCGCTTCGTAAAACGCAGGATTCGGCTTGAAAGCGCACACCAAGTCCTTGGTTGAATCAACTATCGCTTTATTGAAGTTTAAGATTGTCTCTCGAGCGGTCGCCTTCCGAGCAGACTGTGGGATTTTCTCCGGTTCGCTGTCCAAGCCAACGCATAAAAAATTGCCGAGCCCCCATCGGCCTTCAAGCAGTTCCCGAAAATTGCTTGTAAGCATCAATTCATATATTACCATATCTAATTTCAGGAAATATCATATTTCATACTCGTTTGTGTTCACTTTCCTGATATACGGTAATTGTACATATGTACAATTACCGTATATATAGGCGGTCACGATTGTCGGCGGACTATCGCATCAGTAAGTTTTGCTACCCGTCGCATGGATAAAACATCGTGTACGCGGATTATGTCGGCGCCGCGTTCGATGCAGAGAGTTACTGCCGCGGCAGTTCCCTCTAGGCGCTCCTCTGGAGGCAAATCCAAGGTATAGCCGATAAACGATTTTCGCGACGGCCCTGCAAGAATAGGAAGTCCTAGTGTCTTTAATTCATTCAAATGGTAAATGAGTTCCAAATTTTGTTCCACAGTTTTACCAAAGCCGATGCCGGGGTCTACTATAATGTGCTCGCGTTTTACACCCGCTTTTAATGCCATGTCAATAGACTCTTCCAGCTCATTTTTAATATCCTGCATTAAATCTTTATACTCCACTCCGATATAACGGCTCCCCAACCCCTTTTTCATCTCTGCGTTTTTCGGAGTACTTCGGTTATGCATAAGAATAATTGGGACTTTATGCTCGGCAACAGCTCCGGCCATTTCAGAATCCATTTTCAAAGCCCACACATCGTTCACCATGCTCGCTCCGGCGCGAATTGCCTGCCGCGCGACTTCGGATTTGTATGTATCAATTGAAATGGGTATCGATACTTCCCGCACAAGCCCTTCAATAACAGGAATGACGCGATTCAATTCCTCATCAAGAGATACGAGGTCAGAACCGGGGCGAGTTGATTCGCCGCCCACATCGAGAATGTTTGCCCCGTCTTTCTCCTGCCGAACTCCATGCGCGACCGCGGCCGCAACCCAATCACTTCCTTGCGCCATGAGACCATCTCCCGAAAATGAATCGAGTGTTGTATTGATAATGCCCATTATGTAGGTTCGTTTTCCCCACTCGAATTTAGACTTATCTACTGTCATGTTCATACCAGTATTTTTGTTTTCTGTACCTATTTTGATTTATCGCCCAATTTCCCCAAGAGTTCTTTTATAGTAATCCCAAGAACTGGATGCGCAAAATCGGGCGCAATATCGGAAAGCGGGACGAGGACAAATGCTCGCTCGGCAATCCCCTGATGCGGAACAGTTAATCCGGGCTCTTTTATTTCTTCTTTGCCATAGAACAGCAGGTCAATGTCTATTATTCGTGGACCGAAGCGCTCTGTTTCCACTCTCCCTAAATTTTTCTCGATTTTCTTGATGAAATTAAGCGTCTCGCGCGGACTCATTTCTGTCTGCCCTTTGCATGCAAGGTTCAGAAATCGCGGTTGATTCTCAAGATATTTGGGTTCAGTTTCGTACACAGGCGACACCGCGTCTATTGTTATGGCAGGCGGTAGTTTGGCAAGCGCTTGGCGCAAATTTGATTCGCGGTCGCCAAGATTTGACCCGAGTCCAAGGTAAATGTCCATTTTATTGCCGTATCCGAATAATTGTGACGCCTGGAACTCCCGACGGAAGAACCTGCGGCTTGCGGACTGTAACGGAGACCGTCTTGATTTTGGGGTTCTCCAGAATCCGCTCGGCGATTTTTTGCGCGATTGTTTCCACAAGGTGAAAGGATTCTCCTTCCACGACCTTTCGAGTAATGTCCGCGAAATCTTTGTAATTTATGGTGTCGGAGATGTTGTCTGTTGTTCCCGCGGTTTCTGCATCTGCCTCCGCAGAAATATCAATAAGGAATTCTTGCTCGCTTTCTCTCTCGCGGTCTGAAACGCCGTGCTTTCCTTTAAGCACTAATTTTTCTATAAAAATCCTGTTCATATTGGACCTACGCAAGAACCTCAAAAGACAGCATAAACCTAGGATTTCCGTCTTTGCGAGCAGAGCGAAGCAATCCAGAGACTACGGCTCTAACCCTAGATTGCTTCGGCAAAGCCTCGCAAAGACAATTCAGATGTTGCGCAAGTCCTATCATAGCTAACTCTTTATTCCCTTCAGAACATCTGACGTGGGCTTCGCGACGCTCATGCTGTAAAAATGAATGCCCGGCACGCCGTGTGCTAGCAAGTCCTTGCATTGGGCGACGCTGGCCTCGATGCTGGCCTTGTACACATCATCCGGATTGCTAAAGCGCTCGATTGAATCTCGCACTGTTTGGGGAATTTTGATGTGGAATATTTTCGGTAGCACATCTAAATGCTCGCGCTTATAGAGCGGCTTGATGCCCGGAATAATGGGCACATTGATGCCGATTTTGCTTGCTTCATCTCTGAATCGGTAGAACGCCTCGTTATCAAAAAACATTTGAGTGATAATAAAGTGAGCTCCCGCGTGAACTTTTCTATGCAAATTAGCGAGATCTGTTTTCATATCTGGGGCCTCAAAATGCTTTTCCGGGTAGCCCGCCACGCCGATGCAGAAATCTGTTTTGTCGGCATTTTCTATCGGGTCCAAGTAAACACCCTGGTTCATGAGCTGAATTTGCTCGACAAGATCTGCGGCACGTTCGTTTGCAAAAGCATCTGCAGATCCTCCGCGCGTTGGCGGCCCATCGCCCCTTAAAGCGAGAATGTTTTCAATACCGTGGAAATTGAGTGTCAGGAGCACATCCTCCGTTTCATCTTTGGTGAACCCACGGCAGATAATGTGCGGTGTCGGCTCAACTCCGAATCTCGCCTGCGCCGCTATGCAAATTGCATTAGTGTCTAGCCGCTTATGCTTCATTCTTTCTACATCCCTGCCATCAACTTTTTCTATGCTCCACTCATGCGCATGAGAAGTAACGCTCATGAACGCCGGCTTGTGGCGCATAAGCGCCTCAAGTTCCGCGAACATCGTCTCAAGCTTGACGCCCTTGCGCGGCGGAATAATCTCAATCGAGATAAACGGCTTCGATGATTGCTTGACTAAATCTGTAATCTTCATCCCGTTAGAAGTAGGAAACTCGCGCTTCCGACTTGAAAGCTAGATATTGTAAGAACTCGACCATTGTATGACATGCATATAATGTAACATGTTTGAACTTCCGCGACTTCTAACGGGATTCATTCCGCTTATTCTACCCTCGTATTCAGCGGGCGTATAGAGTGGGCGCTCAAAGACCTGGCAGTTTTTAACGGAGGAATCACTCAAACCGTTAGAAACTACCATGTCTTCTCCCTGAAGGTTTGAGATGAGTTTGGAAAATGAAGCCAGCCGGTACCTCCAAGGTCCGGCTGTTGGTGAATCGTGAAAGGTCAAATTATTGGTCGCGCTTTTGCGCCAGTATCCCCGCCATGTGCTGCTCATTGCTTTCACCGAGATCCAGGATGAGTAATATGCATTGATTGAAGGCATAGAACGCTGTTCCCGATTCGTTTTGTATCGACCGGTTTAACATGCCAACGGCCGTACCGATGACATTTAACCGTAGCGTGTCGAGTTTCTCGACGCCAGTCTTTACATTACTGGCACATTCGAGAATGTCCCTCAGTTTTGGAGCTCTCTGAACCCTTTCGGGAAGAGTCATGGCATTTGCTAGGTCGAACATAGGGCTCAATGGCATCATTGTCTCCTGGTTACCAAAAAGAATTTCTATTACCGCCACCAATGTGCCGATGGTCTAGGCGCGATGATACCCCCCCCGCAAAATCTGCAATGAGCGAGTATACGCTGAAAAACTGGGCGTGGTCTAGGCCGTTTTATTTCTTGTCTGCAGCACCTTTACGAAGGATTTTCACGGCTTGCATCATTCTCTCAAGTTGCGCCCATGCTTCTTCGCCTCGCGTTTTCAAGCCACAGTCGGGATTAATCCAAACTCGGTGAGGGTCCATGTCTGGTCTCCGAAGGTTAAACCTTCGGAGTTCCCCTGTTCAACTTTTAGCAGTCTGGCTGCCAGGGACCCGGGGAATTTCTACCGCGTTTTTTTAGCCGCGGGTATCTTCAAGTATTCTTCCAGTTCGGACACATTGATGTTTATTAAGTCAAACTCGCCCCCAAAAATCGAGTCAAAATCTTGAGTCAAGTAGTACATTCCGTAGAGCGTGTATGTTGCGACAAGAGCCGAGAGCATGCCTGCCATTCCAGGTATAAATATAACCACAAGCGCCAGATAAAGCATTGTCGACTGATGAAGGAGAGTATCGTATGGTTTTGGAACAAGCCTAGTCTTCTTGCTTAAACAAAATCGAGCATCCTGAATTATATCTATGATAAATATGGTTATCCAACTGACATTCTTCTCAACCATTAAAACAGCTTCGTGCAATTTGGCATTCGCCTCGCCCATCCGCCGCGTATCATCCTGTTCTTGCGGATGTGTCAAAAGCAAATAAAATGACCTGCCCCATTCCGTACAAGCACCTGTTCCCAGTCCCTTCTCTGCGTTATTTAGCATCGTTTCCAGTGACCCCAGCCTGGCGCGAATACGAACAACCGCTTCGCCCACTTCGATGAATTTTCCATAGCTAACGCCTATTTTTTGGGAAAGAATTATGCCTAGCACAAAACCGATAATTGTGAAAAGAGTCCCCAACTGGGAATCGGGAATCCAAAGATTGTATGACTCCAGTACCCAAATAATTCCCTTCGCCGAGGCAAACAAAAGGATGATAGGAGTAATTTTCTGAAGAATAGTTCCTTGATAGAGAAAAACTTTCCTAAAAATGCTCCCATACCGAAGAAATTTAAGGACGCGCAAGAGACGGGCAAATCGGAGAAGTCGAAGTACCCGGAGCTCGGTGGTATCTATTACAAGCGGAAGGAGAAGTTCAAGATAGTTCGGAAAGATTGCAACAAAATCTATTACGCTGAATGGCCGGGTGGCAAAGTGTAATTTTCGCGAAGCCGTAGAAAACCGCAAAATATATTCAACGGTAAAGACAGCAAGGATGATGTTGTTGCCAAGATTAAAAAGCGATTGGTAGCGGAGGAATAATTCACTGTACCAGAATTCAACTGCGAAAATCCCGACAGAAGCGAGTATAAGAATAGCAATAAACCCCTGCACAGAATATGCAAAAGCACTGTCGGGGTTCTCGAAGAAATTATGAATGCGCTCTCGGAGTGGAGATTTATCTGTGTTCACAAAATTTCATTACCTGCAAACAATTCGACTGTACCACATATTCAACTGTCTAGTCAAAAAGCAACCGGACATATGTTGCTATATGCTTATTGCGCGAATAAGCATATAAGGGTTTGCAACAAAGTAGATGAGGTTTCTTGACACGCTCTCTTATTGCACCAAGAAGTTTATGGACTTTGGGCAGTCTGACTGCTAGAATTTCTCTGCGACACCTTTCCGTAGAATTTTCACTGCTTCCATCATCAGTTCAAGTTGCGCCCATGCTTCTTCACCGCGAGTTTTCAAACCGCAGTCGGGATTAATCCAGACTCGGTGCGGGTCCATGTCGAGCGATGCGGGAATCGCGAGCATTTCCTTTACAGTCGGCAGGCGCGGGCTGTGAACATCGTATACGCCGAGTCCGATTGACGCCGGAAATCCCGAGCCTCGTATTGAAGCCGCCACCTTGCCTTTTGATTTGCTGTCTTCTATGAGCAGGACATCGGCACCCATGTCTTTAATCGCGTCCAGAATGTCGTTGAACTCCGAGAAGCACATGTGGGTATGAATTACCACTTCGTCCGGCATGGCCGCGTAAACAAGCCGGAACGCGTTCACAGAGTGATGCAGGTAATTAGCGTGGCGAGAGCGTTCAATGGGAAGCGCTTCCCGGAGTGCCGGTTCGTCTATTTGGATATGCTTGATTCCCGCTTTCGCCAAATCCCGCACTTCATCCGCGAGCGCGCGGGCGACTTCATAAAAGTGTGCTTCCTGCTCCATGTCCTCGCGCGGAAATGCCCATTTCACTATTGTGACTGGCCCGGTAAGCATTCCTTTCACAGATTTATCCGCGCACGATTGAGCAAACTTACTCCACGGAACGGTAAACGGGCGTGGCCTAGAGACAGGGCCTGTGATAACCGGGGGGCGAACGTGTCTCGTTCCGTAGGATTGCACCGGCCCTTTGATGACCGTGAAGCCCGAAAAATTCTCCGCGAAATACTGCACCATGTCGTTGCGCTCGAATTCGCCGTGAACCAGTAGGTCGAGGCCGAGCTTTTCCTGCCTTTCTACGCATTCCTTAATCAGTTTCTTCATGTAGCGCTCGTAGGCGGTATCTGTCAACCTACCGGCGCGCCAATCACTCCGCGCCTTGCGCACGTCCGAAGTCTGCGGGAAACTCCCGATGGTGGTGGTCGGATACGCGATATCGCTCACCCAATATTTCTTGCGCTTTCTCTCGAATCGCTTTTTGGGAAGTACCGTATTTTGATGCTGAAATGGAGCGTATTTTGCCGTCCCGTTCTTAATCGCTTTCAATTCGGCAATTTTTTCCTCCGCAAACGAAAATCCTGCCTTCTCTCCCTTGGCGGAAAGGGGGACGTGCAAAAGCGAGCACGATGGCGAGATGTACAATCGGTTGTCGGGAATCTGCTTGCGTATTTTGGCAAGAATATTTTTCGTGCGCGCGGAGACAGGCCACACGTTGCGGCCGTTGATAACGCCCGCGATGAGGGTTTTATTTTTAGGGAACTTGGCTAGAAGTGAGAGATTTTCCTCGCCGTCAAAGAAATCAAGTCCGATGCCTGCGACAGGCAACTTGAAAAGTTTCGCGGCAAAATCATTAACCGCGCCGAAGTAAACATGAAGGTGAACCCCGTTAGAAATAGCCCGCCCCGTAGGCCCTTCGGGCGCGCCAGCGCGAGCGCGACTTCTAACGGGGTGAACTTCCCGCCTTATTCCCTTTAGGAAATCTTCGTATCCCTTCGGGATTCCCTTGGTAAGGAACGATGGCTCTTCCAACTGGACTTTCGTGTGCTTCGGGAGTGAGTTGATGAATTTTTGATATTCTTTGGAAAGAATCTTAAATAACTCCGGAATAGAATGTTTGGTGGTATTGATGGAATACGCAAGCAGTGTCCACGGCCCGATAAGAGGAAGGATGTGGCGCGGGTCCGAGAGGTCTGGGAGTGGCGCATCTTTCTGCCACTTTGGCTTTCGCTCAATTTCGGGCTGGACGACATGGTAATTAGTGTTGAACCACTTAACCATTGGCGATGCCGGCTTGTCTTTTATTCCGCGCGGGATTGAAAGATAAGTTGCGAGCGATTTAATCGCATCTTGCGGTGTGCCGAAACGCGCGGGTACAATCCCGAACCGGACGGAGGTCGCAAGCATGCGGTCGTAGAGGTCGATTTCTCCGACTGGAATGAGGTCAAGACCATCTTGTTGGGCAAGGTTGTATTTTTGGACATCTGCAAATGCTTGGCGCACCTCGGATTCAGTCGCTTCGCCTTTCCAAAATCGCTCGACAGTTTGTTTGATGAGCGACTGGTAAACATTCGGAAACCCTAAATTTGCTGTGCGCATATGAGTGAATTGCGACATAGTAACATTTCATAAAGATGTGTCGAGGGAAAACCGGTTGGTAAAATTAAATACCTCGTATTATGATGCATCGCAACGACAGTATGTTCGAAACAACTATCACAGGAAGTTTGCCGAAGCCCTCATGGCTCGCTGAACCGAGAAAACTTTGGCCGAAATGGAAACTTGAGGGCGACGCTCTCGTCGAAGCGAAGCGCGACGCTACTCTACTTTGGATTAAAGAGCAGGAGGACGGGGGCATAGGTATCGTTACGGACGGCGAACAATCTCGACAGCATTTCGTGCACGGCTTTCTCGAATTCGTCGAAGGAATAGACTTCGAGCACAAAGTAAAAATGGGCATCCGCGATAATCGCTACGACGCCATGGTTCCCGTGGTAATTGGGCCGCTGAAACTCAAAGGCAGAGTGCATCAAACAGAGGCCCGGCTTGCGCGCGCGCATACGAAAAGAAAACTTAAATTCACGCTCCCCGGGCCGATGACAATCGTTGACACCATAGCCGACAGATACTACGGCGACAAAGAGAAACTGGCGTTCGCCTTTGCGAAATTGCTCAACGATGAGGCGCGCGCGCTCGAGCGCGACGGAGTGGATACAATTCAGTTTGACGAGCCGGCGTTCAATGTCTATATGGACGATGTAGCGCGCTGGGGCGTTCGCGCGCTCGAGCGCGCAATTCAGGGGCTCAAGTGCAAAACGGCGGTTCACATCTGCTACGGCTACGGCATCAAAGCCAACCTCGACTGGAAGAAGACTCTGGGCAATGAATGGAGGCAGTATGAAAAAATCTTTCCCGCGCTCGCAAAGAGCAAAATCAAGCAAGTGTCGCTAGAATGTGCAAACTCGCGCGTACCGCTAGAATTGCTGAAACTTCTGAAAGGTAAAGATGTACTGGTCGGCGTCATAGATGTTGCATCTGACAAAGTGGAAACGCCAGCGCAAGTTGCGACGACTATTGGCAAGGCCCTTAAATTCGTTCCGAAAAATCGGCTTTTCCCCTGCACTAATTGCGGAATGGCGCCAATGGACCGCCAGATTGCCCTCGCCAAATTAAAAGCCCTTGGCGCCGGCGCAGTTCTTGCCCGCAAAAGATTTGGATAATGATGAAATAACATAGTCGGTCTTTGTGCATAAAAAAATTAGGGCTTGCGAAGTCTGTCACACTTCGCAAGCCATCGGACGAAATCGTCCACAAGACGAGCTTCTGGGATTCCTCGTGATTAAATTCCACCGAGGGTTGCTTGACCGGTAACACCGCTCTTGGTGGCACCGACCGGCTTGAGGTTGTGGTCAACCAACCGCAAGCCCATCCCTGGACAATCCAGAAAAATCGGGAGTTTCTGGCGCTTCAATACTGCGCCAATCTCCCCGACGCCAATGAGGAGCTTGGTAACGAGAAGAGGTGCAACCTTCTCCACAACTGCCATCTTTTTTGTACTTACCTGTTGCAGGCAGTCGCAACAGGTAATTTTGAGGAAGCACACCTCCACTCCCTCATTAACTGGACATGCAACTATTGCCCAGTCTCTTTTCAATTCTGTCGCCAGATCGACAACGGAATTAAATATAGAATCGTCCATATTTTGGCCCCCCCTTGAGGCCGAAAACAAAGAAAAAAACAACGGTTGAAAATACCAAACTGCTCGCGAGGTCTTACCCCCATGTCAAGGTGTCACCTTGACATGGGCTGCGAATAAATTCCCGGCCAATTTGGTATTTCCAACCCTATGTCAAAGAACTAATGAGCAGAAAGAGCAAAAAAACAAAAACCCCCCGATACGCGGAGGGTTTTTGTCTGAATATCTAGTGAAAGTTATGCAGGCAAAACGCCTCCGCTTAGGGAGTTCATTCCACAGCAACAAGTCAAGGTTATTGCCGTTTTGTGTCCGTTTCTTTGCATAGTCAAACCACTATATCAAACCCAATTTCCCTGTCAATCAATGCCACTGCGTGGTCGCAGATTATCGCATACCGAACGCAGATTTACGCAGAATGGTCTCATTCGCTCGAATGGTTCAATAGCCAAAACCGCTTGCAAACTCCTGCATACTTATAAGGGCCGGTCGGCCCTTATAAGTATGCCGAAATGAATACAAAAAACATTTCTACTCTTTGCCCTCTTTGCTCAAAAATCCGACAATTTCTTGCACAATAGCGCCGGCATTTTTCCCTTCCGTATTTATCGTAATATCCGCAAGCGATTCGTACATCGGAGTGCGCTCATCGTGGAGTTCTTTCAAGGTTTTTTCGCTCATTCCTATTAACGCGCGCGGAGGCATGCCCTTGAGCCGTGTTTCCACTGTCTCAAATGGTGTGTACAAATGGATAACTTTTGAAATCTTTTTTATATACTCTCTGCACTCCTTCCTGTAAATAATGCTCCCGCCCGGAGAGATTACAAGATTGTTCTTTCCATTCGTGCTGTTAATGAGCGCCTGCAGTTCTTTTTCCAGATATGCCTCTTCCCCAACTTCATTAAGAATCTCCTGGATTCCCTTTCCATGCGTCTGCTTTAGACAATCATCTATATCAATAAAACCCATCCCAAGTCGTTTAGCCAGCCGTTTTCCAATGTAACTCTTCCCCGCCCCCGCCATTCCGATAAGCGTCACATTCATAACTTGAGAAAATTCATTCCTCCTCCATGTCCTTTGAGTACTTTCCCATCGTAGCCAAACCATTCATTTCTGCCCGGTGGATGAAAATTTCTTGCGCTGATTTTACATTTTCTGCCTTCCCGTTCCATGCTTTCAGTGCCGAATTCTGCAAAGCGCGTCCGTATGAAAAAGACATCTTCCACGGAAATGGGCCTCTCTTATTTATCGCATTAAGATTTGCGGTCGCCTCAAGCTCGCTCTGCCCGCCTGACAAAAATGCCTGTCCCACAAGTTCTTTCGGCAGAACCTTGCGGAAAAGCCCAAGCGTCGCTTCCGCGATTTCCTCTGGCGTTGCCTGCTTCGGACATTCTTTCGCCGGAATTACCATGTTCGTTTTCAAAATCATTCCATCAATTGCCACATCTGCGCTTCTCAAAGCGTCAAAAACTGCACTCAAAGTCATCTCGCTCGCATCTCGGCAAGCGGAAATGTCGTGGCTTCCGTCCATCAAGACTTCCGGCTCGACTATTGGAACAATTCCTGCATCCTGACAGGCGCGCGCATATTCGGCCAGAATTCCCACATTTTGTTTTATGTTCGAATCCGTTGGCAGACCGTCTCCAATAGTTATAACCGCCCGCCATTTTGCGAATCTCGCCCCCATTCCCGCGTATTCTTTCAGTCTCTCCGGCAAGCCCTCAAGTCCTTTGGTGACTTTTTCGTTCGGCGATCCTTCCATTTCCTTCAAACCCTGGTCTACTTTTATCCCGGGCAAAACGCCGGTATTTTCTAAAATAGTGACAAATTTCTCTCCGTTGCTCGCGCTCTGGCGAATCGTCTCGTCGTACAAAATAACGCCTGAGATGTATTTGCCGATGCCCGGGGTCGTAAAGAAAAGTTCGCGGTACGCGCGACGGCTGTCTTCCGTGCACGCGATGCCCACCTTCGCAAACTTCTTTTCTATGGTGCCACTGCTTTCATCAGCGGCAAGGATTCCTTTTCCGATTGCAACCATCTGCTCTGCTGTTGCTTTTAAGTCTGCGATTTTGTCCTTGCCCGTCATATATTGAATGTTTAATAATTAATAATTCTGGATTTTTATTTTGACTTTTGACTTCTAGTCTTACTTCTTATGATGCGTTGTAACATACCTCATAGTCTCCGTCTGTCCTCGAATGACGAGAGAGTGGGTAATTATAGCGTGGTCTGCATATCGCACGCCCTCCAGAAGCGGGCCGTCAATCACGCCGGTTGCGGTGAAGGTCAAATCCTTTCCCTTCGCCAAATCTCCAGCCGAGTAAATCTTTTTCGTCGTGAGCCCGTGCTTTTTCACCAATTCCGCGTGGTGCTCGTCCTTCGGCTTGAAACGGCAAAGAATTTCTCCGCCCAGTATTTTTATCGCAACCGCCGCGAGCACCGCTTCCGTCGAGCCGCCGATTCCCATAAGAACATCAATTCCCGAATTCGGTATGCATGGCGCGAGTCCTCCCGCCACATCGCCGTCTGTTATCAATCGCACTCGCGCCCCAGCTTTCCGAATCTGCGCAATTAAATCAATGTGACGGCTTCTGTCGAGAACAACAACTGTAATCGCACCAACCTTCTTGCCCAAAGCCGTGGCAATCTTTTTAAGATTCAGTGCAACTGAAGCGTTGAGGTCAATCGCCTTTCTCGCAAGAGGACCAACCGCAATCTTTTCTATATATGTGTCGGGGCCCGAAAACAAACTTCCGCGCGGGCCGGAGGCCGCGACGCATATAGCGTTGTATCGTCCATACGCGACGCTATCCGTGCATTCAAGCGGGTCAACAGCCAAATCAATTTCGGGCTTTCCACCTTTCCCAACCTTTTCGCCAGTATACAGTTCCGGCGCTTCGTCCTTACTTCCCTCTCCGATTACAATCCGTCCCGTGAAATTAATATCGTTGAAGCGGTCGCGCATTGCGTCCACCGCCGCGCCGTCTGCCGCATTTTTATCTCCCTTGCCAATCCATTCCGCCGCCGCAATCGCCGCCGCTTCAGTAACCCTCACAAATTCGAGCGCGAGATTTCGGTCCATAGATATTTATGCTGGGCATTATATACGAACTACTTGATTTCGTCTTGCCCGCTTATAATCCATTTCCTCTTTTCTATCTTTCCCGCGAAGTGTGATGAATGTGAAGTATCTCGACTGTTTCTCCAATGATTCGATAGAAAATTTTATACGGATACCGGATAACCGGCACGACATGAACATGCGACCACCCCGCGACTGTCCGTGCGCTTTCCGGGTAAGCAACGATGCGCCCAATAACTGCGTGAATGCGTTTCCCAACTAGCGCCGAGAGCTCCGGATAATTAGCCGCAATATATCTGCGAATCCGGTCGAGGTCTTCGAGCGCAGATACTGTGAAAACGGCCTTCATGAACCGAGAAATTTGGAAAAAACTGCGTTGACTTTCTTGTCCGTCGCAAAACGACCCTCCCGCGCTTCCGTAAGACCTCGGTCAACCCCGGCAAGCTCTTCTGGTGTTGCGTGATATGCATCCGCGCCAATTTCTGATTCTATTTCAGATGCAATATGCGCCAATTCCTCCTGAGCTTCTCTCGGCCAGGTTTCCGCGCGTTCTATCAAGTTTTTTAGCATCTTGGCTATCATGCGGGTGATTATAACCTGTAATCCTTTCCGTGCCAGCTCGTCTAGTCAACATTTCTTTCTTCCAAATCAAGACACGCGGAATTAAGGCAGAAGCGCTTGCCTGTTTTGGTCGGCCCATCATTAAAGACATGCCCGAGGTGAGAATCACAGCGCGAGCAGACTATTTCCGTGCGAGACATCCCTAGCGAGTCGTCGGAAATTTGCCTTATTGCCCCATGAATCGCTTCGTCAAAACTCGGCCAGCCGGTGCCGGACTCAAATTTTGCGTCAGCATTGAATAGCGGATTTCCGCAAGCCAAACACATATAGGTGCCATTTTTATCCGCATGCAAGAGCTTGCCGGAAAAAGCCGCCTCTGTGCCCTTCTCGCGCAGAATTTTATACTGCTCGGGCGTTAGAACCTCTTTCCACTCTTCTTCAGTTCGCGGAATTGATTTCTTTTCCATGCATACAGTATACCTTTTTCTGCTAATTGAACTTTATCAACTACTTGCTTATTCGCGCGAATAAGCAAGTAGTTCAGCGAATTCTGCTTTCACTTTATCAAGCTTCGGGTTGATGACAATCTCGCAATATGGATTCCCGAGATTCTTCGCGAAGTAGTCTTTGTGATAATTCTCGGCTTCGTAAAATTTGTCGAGCGGTTCGACATCTGTAACTACTTTGTCTCCCATATCATTAGAGTCATTGATTTCCTTAATAAACGCCTCGGCATCTTTTTTCTGTTCCTCTCCAGTGTAGAAAACGACAGACCGATACTGCGTGCCGATGTCATTTCCCTGCCTATTTCGAGTCGTCGGGTCGTGGCTTCCAAAAAAGACAGCGAGAAGCGTTTTGTACGAAACTTCCCGCGGGTCGAATTCTATGTAAACGACTTCCGCGTGGCCGGTTGTTCCGTTTGATACCTGCGCGTATGTCGGATTCTCTATTTTCCCCCCAGAGTATCCCGGCAGAACAACCGACACTCCTTTAAGCATTTTGAAAACTGCCTCCGTGCACCAGAAACACCCTCCCCCAAATACCGCGATTTGTTTTGTGAGCTTCATTTATTACTGCTGTCGTACCTTCTTCCCTCTCCTAACCGTGGCACTAGCTGTGTTCATAAGCCCGATTATCGAGTCAAATGTCAGTTTGGTTCCTGAGTATGGTCTAAAGCGCTCAACCATCCGA
>MFLD01000007.1:952-14504 GCA_001781465.1 Candidatus Kaiserbacteria bacterium RIFCSPHIGHO2_02_FULL_49_16 | reverse complement strand
ACTTGAGTCTGGGAAAATGCCCACCATAAAACCGAGAGTAATTTCCTCCAAACTCCTTCTAGCTTCATCAGACACAATTAAGGGACTGTTCATCAGCATTTCCTTGGGCAGACATAAAATCATAAAAGCAGAGACCCAAAGCTTCAGTTCCTCTGGCGGTAGATGAATGTTTCTTTTGGAGAGAAGGTCATCGTACTGTTTTACATCTTCTTCATCAAGAGCGCCCGCCATCGTCTGTATGATTTTCATATGCCTTAAATTCTCCGTGTACGCTTGATATAGGCATGTACTGATGTGGCCAAATGCAAGTTTGTGCAGTTTGATATTAGTATTTGCCGCGTTGGCTCGACGCCACAAATTCATGCCAAATTCCAGGGCAATATACATATCATTCTCTCCTACAACCACCGTTGTATCGTCAGAAAGATTATAGGTATTAAATTTCGGCAAAAGAAAACCGCGAGCTTCATCATAGAAGAACGCATCAAAGTCTTTTCCAGTATGAATTCCTCTTTTAACTATATCTTGCCATATGTTTGCCAGAGTAAATGAACTTTCCAATTCTGGCCCAAGCCCGTCACCAGTAGCAACGAGCTTAACCCAACCTTGATTCTTCTTTTCAAGAAGCCTGTTGGCGGTATAACAGCCTGCTCCATTAGATGCACTATATGAGATAACATTGATTTTCTGCTCAGGTGAAATTTTGAGAATCTTTTGAATCTCGCTCTCTGTATCGTCTATCATATCCAAAAAGACTTTCTTCGTCATGGACGGATCTTTATGCACAAAACCGGAAGGCGTCGTAAAAACTATAGCTTTCCCCCATTTAGGAATGAGGCCATACTTGATGCCTTCTTCTATCGTTGTGTCCGTGGGCAAAAAAACTATCGTCACTTCACCCGCACCAACATATTCCGGAGACTTATTCTCTATGACGCGCACCTCTCGTTCAAAGTCACTATACCTTTTCTCGGGGTGAAGTAATTTATCGTTATTTTTTAATACTAGTGCGTCTACGGCACAGAATAACTGCCCATTTGACTGGTCGAGAAGCCCTTTTACCAAAGCATATACATTTACCCCCTTGGCAAGAGTCTTGATGGCGTTAACCTTACCCCCAGTCCCGTCTAGATATTTGCCGAGTACATCTTGAAGTTCGGCAGAGGCAATAATCATATTATCAATTTCACTACCGGGACCAATATCAACTGTTGGGACGACCGGGAGCTTCTCCCCAGGAGTGCCTGTTTCGGCGGGAGGTATGGGTTTTCCAGAAAGAATTGGCGGGGGAGCATTTTCCCTTCTATTAACGCGCCCTTTTTCGAGCTCACCATCCATACATACTTAATAATATCACTTTCATAAAATACGGCTCGCGAAATGGAGCGGTTTCTTTTGTGAGACGCAAATGTGGTCGATTGGCGGTAATGTCCCGAGTTATACACATGTGTTCTTAAGACCGAATGTGACAGAGGTATAATGGGTATTATTATCAGCTATCTATCAAAAATATGGATAAATTTGGCCCATCGGGCGAGAAACTAGGAAAAGGACGACCAGAAGCAACGAGGGACAGCGACGGCCCAAAGGACAAAGGAAGAAGAGACTTCCTTGGAGCTGCGGCCAAGAACACTCTTAAGGTAGCAGCGGCGCTCGGAGTACTCGGCGCAATCCCAACGGTACTTACTGTCAAAGAGTCAAAGAACAGCGCAAACGCAATGCCGAAACCCGGTACGAATATGACGGGTCCTGGGTTGGGGGAAGACCATTCGACATGGGAAAGAAATACCAAAGAGGAGAGCGAGATTGTTAGTTTCCATGTATTGTTCCTGAAGAGCTTTGGAAAAGAGGATTTCAAAAAGATAGCGGAAAAGAAATATCCTACTATGTTTGCATGGGATGGAGGATATGCAGCGCCGAGTAGGGTCCCTAGTGTGGGAAAGCACAGGGAACATAACAAGGCTAAGTATCGAGTGCAAGATTGGATTAATGGATTTAATAAAAGCAATCCAGAAGCAAAGATGGAAAATGTTGAGGAGGCCATTAATAATCAGATTGTTGCGCTAACGGCTAGGCAAAAAGAGCTCGCTGGAAAATTATCCTCGCAAAACTAGCGGGCATTATCACTCCGTGCCGATTTCTCTCTGGGTTTTCATAACTGGTGGCGCAAAAAAGCGTGCGCTCGGAAATTAAATCTGGCGTTCAAGTAAAAATCCCACAGGCCCGTGAAAATACCTGATATTGCGCGTGAGACTATCACGCTTATGCCGAGTATATCCACAAACAAGGCAGTAAGGCCAACCGCCCACAATAGTCCCGATAACATTATGGACGCAAAATAGATATATTCTATCCGCATAGGCCGTCTGGAACTTCCAAACACCCACAAGTGACAAATGCCATATTGGAAGACCGTTGCGATTACGAAGGCAATGGCTACGGAAAAATAACTTGTGCCTTCTAACAGCCGTAGCAGTACATAAAGTAAACCCAGCTCAAAAATAAACGCAGAAATTCCCGCCGCGCTATACCGAGCAAATGTAATGCCTTCCTTAAAAAGTTTGCTCATATCATTGCGTTCGATTCCTTGGAATACCTCACCTGCAAAATTATCTGCGCTATACTGACGACCAAAGCTATTATGTTTGTGAAAACAATAGGAGTCGCATTAATTAGCAATCCATATATGAGCCAGAAAATGCTGTTCAGAAAATAGACGACGAGCATTCCCCACGAAACATCCTTCACGCTCTTCGTCTTAAACGTCTTATACAACTGCGGCAACATCAAGCACGTGCCTGTTGCGGTAGCCAAGGTGCCGAAGATTGCGGTGAGCATGGTGGAAGTATATCGTATGAATCCAAAATACTAGATATTAAACTTAACCCATTGCCAACTATTTGCTTATTCGCGCGAATAAGCAAATAGTTTATGTTATGCTGAAATTGGTGCGGAGCAAAATGACAGGCGGATGCTATTATTCCCGCGTGAGCGATACTGAACAGGGCGGAATCCCAACTTCTGCATCACCCGCAAGCGATGCGCCAGCGCCAGAAGCAGTTCCTGCAGAAGTTATTGCCGCGCCTCCCGCGAGTGCTGATGCTGTTCCTGACATTTCAATCGATGAAGCAACATTAGCTGCTCCACCGACTCAATTATCTGATTCCCCTCCTCCAGCCGACACGCCCGCAGAAATTACCGACACAGAACATACCAACATACTTGAGAATGTTGGTATGTCTTCAGAAGCCAACGATACAAATGCGCCTTCAGCTCCACCCGTTTCGGATAATGCGTCCGCGCCAGTTCCGCCGCCAATAGAACCATCTGCGCCAGCTGGCGGGGCCGCGTATGCCGCACTCTTGGCCATGCGCGACCAGGCGCAGAGCGCCATTCAGTTTCGCAGGCAAGCGAGATTGGAGAAAATTATGGCGCTTGTAGAAACGAAGCGCTCCATCGGAAATGATGAGGTGGAGAAACTTCTTCGCGTTTCGAACGCCACTGCTAGCCGTTATCTATCAACCCTTGTTCGAGATGGAAAATTGAAGCGTTTGGGACTCCCGCATGCGTCTCGATATACTTCGCCCACTGGCTCAAACGGCGCCGTTTGAGCCAGTGCCACCTAAAAACTCTCGCAAAATATGTCTAAAATCAAAGCGATTGTTTTTGACTGGGACGGGGTCATTGTTGATTCCATGCCGATGATTGCGCTCGCGATACAAGAAACCGCCGCAAGCTATGGTGTGCAAATAGCCATCCCAGAAATCTTTGTGAAATTCTCACAGCCGAAAGAAGCGTTCTACAAAAGCATCGGCGTCAAGGCGGAAAGCAAAGAGGAACTGAACGCGAGACATGCCGCAGGCGACGATAAATACCTTATAAATACGAGACTTTTTAGCGATGTACGCTTAATTATTAAGAAGCTAAGAGAAAAAGGAATAAATCTTGGAATTGCAACCCAGAGAATGGATACTGGAAAAGTCGCGATACGAAATGAGATTGAAGCGCATGGATTGCAAATGTTCTTCCCTTTTGAAAATACTCTTGGCGGAGAAGTTAAAAAGGAACAAAAACTTCTCCTGCTCGCCAAAAAATTCGGAATAACGCCATCAGAACTCTTGTTTGTGGGCGACTTGCCTTCCGACATCTCTGCAGCTAAAAAGGCGGGGGTAAAATCGGCGGCTATCGCGCGCCATGAATCGGGCAAGGCCCGACTCAAAGCCATGAAGCCGGATTATTTTCTGGACTCGCTCACGAACTTGTTGGCAATCTGTTAATATCGTTCCCCAAGCCCGCGGAATGTGTATACTGGGACACGATGCCGACAAACATCCTGAAAATATGACAAAAAAGCGGTCCCAAAAACAAGGTTTAAGAACATGGATTGAGATAGATACGCAGGCCCTCAAAAATAATTACGACGAATTCAGGCATCTGATTGCGCCGAAATGCCTTTTGATGGCCGTTGTCAAATCAAATGCCTATGGCCATAGCTTGATTGATTTTTCCCGCGCCGCGGAAAATTTGGGGGTTGATTGGCTCGGCGTTGATTCAATTGTCGAGGCCGCGAGTTTGAGAAAGGCGGGTCTCCACAAATCTATTTTGGTTTTGGGATACACCCTTCAGGATAGAGTGGAAAATGCGCCTAAAAATAATATTTCTTTAACAGTCGCTGATTTTCCCTCTCTGAGAAATCTAAAGACGGTTAATAGGAACGGCAGAAAACTAAAAATCCATCTAAAAATCGATACAGGGATGCACCGGCAGGGATTCTTAGTCTCTGAAGTCCCGAGGGTTATCAAAATACTAAAGTCAGGGTCTCTGCCGGTGGCTCTTGAGGGTGTTTATACTCATTTCTCATCTGGAAAAAATCCGGCGTTCCCATCTGCAACATCAGACCAGATAAAAGAGTTTAGGAAAGCTATTGGTCTCTTGGAATCAGCCGGATTCAAAATACCAATAAAACACGCGGCGGCCACAGCCGGTACAATACTGTTTCCTCAAAGCCATTTTGATTTGGTTAGAGTTGGAATCGGACTTCAGGGGCTTTGGCCTTCCAAAGAAGTGCGTGGGGCGTTTCAGAGGAAGGTAAAACTTCAACCAGTGCTTGCTTGGAAGACTATCGTTTGCCAAATTAAGAATCTGCCTAAAGGAGCTCGGATCGGATATGATTTGACGGAAGAGCTCAATCGCGATTCAAAAGTTGCCGTATTGCCTATTGGCTACTGGCATGGGTTCCCACGAGCGCTATCAAGTATCGGCAAAGTACTAATTAATAGCAGTGAAGCAAAGGTTCTGGGACGAGTGTCCATGGACATGGTGAGTGTTGATGTCACGGATGTGGAAAAAATAAAAATCGGGGATGAGGTTACTCTTATAGGCAAGAACGGAAAACTAGAAGTTTCTGTCGATGATATGGCCGGAATGTGCAGCACCAGCAACTATGAGATAGTTACACGCCTCAACCCGCTCATGAAAAGAATCCTTATTTGAGATGCAGGTTGTAATTTCCTAGAGAATTTTGTGAATCATCCACGACAATATTGAAAGAACTACTGCGCCGAGGAGCGCATTCAGGAATCCATCGACTTTAAACTCGGGAATTATCCACATTATCGCGTAAAAGAGAAAAGCATTTAGAACAAACGAAAATAATCCGAATGTGATAATGGTTATCGGAAGAGTGAGAATACTCAATACTGGCCTGATGACCAGTGTGATGACAGACCATACAACCGCAACGAGAAGTATCGTCGTCCACCCGCCAGTGTGAGTGATGCCAGGCACAAGATTGACCGTTAATGCGACGGCGACAACTGTTCCGAGATATTTGAGGACTGCGTGCATATGGGGATAGGTTATAGGTACTAGGTTATTGGTTCCAGGTTAGGAAATCCCGATACCTTACGACTATACCACAGTTAACAATTCACAGCGCGGTTGGATTTCTTCAACCTAAGCGAAAATACACGACCTTTTTTAACGGTACGAACCATTAGTCCCGTCTACAGGTGCACATCTCTGCTTGATGTGCCCTTCAAAAACTACTCAGTCTTTGAGCCCTCCCTCATTCCCACTTCTCCTCCTCTTCTTCTGGCACTTCCACCTTTTCCTCATCGTCTTCGTCCGCATCCAGCAACTCACTAACTGCGTCTTCTTGAACGCCAGCTTCCTTCTCCTCATATTCGTCTCTGTCTCTGTAAATCATAGACAATTAAAACCTACCGGCTTATTAACACCACAATATTACCGAGCGTCTGTCCGCACGCAAGATTGCAAGACGCACGGGTGTGTATAACTCAAACAAGCTATATAATCCGTCGTATGCAAAGTGGCGACCCTATCGCAAAACACTTCCGACTCGCGCCCGCGCAGGCGGCCGCGCTGCGGAAACTCGGACTCGTAACAATTCGAGACCTTCTTTATCACTTCCCCGCCAGATATGAAGCGCAGGGTTCAGAAACGAGCACGAGGGAGTTGGTTACCGGCGCTAAAGTTACACTCTATGGCACGCTCTCAAAATTAAAAGCAAAAAAGCTTTGGAAAAGCAGGCGCGCAGTGACGGAAGGGTGGTTTGAAGACGCGACCGGCCGCGTGAAATGCATGTGGTTCAATCAGCCGTATATTGCATCTTATGTTTCCGACGGGAGTTTTGTGCGATTGTCGGGAACAGTGGGTGGTAGCGAAAAGAACCAGTGCATCGCAAATCCGGAATTTGAAGTTGTGCCGCGCGGGAGCGTCCCTACTGGATTGTTTGAAAAAATCCCGACGCATAAGTCGGGACCCCGACAAGTCGTCGGGGCTGAAAACTTTGTCATTCCCGTCTACCCGGAAAGCCGAGGCATAACCAGTCTCTGGTTTTATCACGCTATCCGGCGCGTATGCGAGAACGGCGCACACAAAACAACTAAAGATCCCGTGCCAGAAAATGTGCGCAAAAAGTATCATTTACCCGACCTCTCAACCGCTCTCGTGTATATACACACTCCGGAAAAAAATGAGCATGCGGAAGCCGCGCGCAAACGTTTCGCTTTTGAGGAAATATTCATTATGCAAACGGCTCGCGCGCAAGAACGCGCGCTAAATGATTCGCAAATGCCGTTTCAGATCAGCGATGGAAATTCCCACGTGGAAAGATTTCTCGAATCAATTAGTTTCCCTCCGACTAGCGCGCAGAGCCGCGCCATCGCCGACATTCTCAAAGATTTCTCGGGCGGGCATCCGATGGCGCGGCTTCTAGAAGGAGACGTCGGCTCCGGTAAAACGCTCGTTGCCGCGTCGATTGCATACGCAGTCGTACACAGCCGACCCAAAGGTCGCAGCTCGGGTACTCTGCAAGTCGCGTACATGGCGCCGACAGAAATTCTCGCATCACAGCACTTTCAGTCGTTTATCGAATATTTCAAAGGATTGCCAATAAATCTTGCTCTCATTACAGGAAGCGGTTGTTGGAAATTCCCTTCCAAGACGCGGAACTACGCAGAACGAACGCGGAACGATGCGGAAAAGTGGCGCGAACAAGTTACCTCTATTTCGAGAGCGCAGTTGTTGAAGTGGGTAGAAAATGGAGAAATCGCCATGGTAGTCGGAACGCACGCTCTTATACAGAAATCAGTCAAATTCCAAAATCTCGCCCTCGCAATCGTCGACGAACAGCATCGCTTCGGAGTGGGTCAGCGCAAAGCGCTGATTCGCAGAACAAACGCGGAACAAACGCGGAACAACGCAGAAGATATTGACCCGCTTTTGTATCGAGACCTGACGTATCGGATTAGGAGCGCGCTGTTTGCCGTCAAGAAAGAACTTGGCGGAGGACATAAGGAGAGCGTATACCAGAAATCTGTTGCTCAAGAATTCGAAAGGGCTCGTTTACCATTTTCTCAAGAAGTACGCATTCCTATCACATATCGGAATAAAAGCGTGGGAACATACATTCCCGATTTCGTCGTCGACGACAAGGTCATAGTTGAGTTGAAAGCAATTCCCTTTGTCGGGCAAACTGAAAAGAAACAGCTATGGAACTATCTGAAGGGTTCTGCCTATCGACTTGCCCTTTTGGTCAATTTTGGACCGAGAGAACTTACGATTGAGCGAGTAGTTTATGACTCAGCACGTTCTTCCGCGTTTGTTCCGCGAGGTTCCGCGTCAGTTCCGCATTTCTTGAGTATGACCGCGACACCGATTCCACGCACGCTCGCGCTCACACTCTACGGCGACCTTGATATTTCCGTCTTGGATGAACTTCCGCCTGGACGAGCGAAGGTTACAACGCGAATTATTAAAAAGGAAAACCGTGGAGAGGCGTATGAAAGTGTGCGACGCGAGCTAGCAATGGGGCGTCAGGCATTTGTCGTGTGTCCGCGCATTGAGGAGCCGGACCCGGAGAAAATGAACGCGCTTCAAGCGAAATCGGCGAAGGCAGAAGCAAAGCGCCTTCAAAAGGACGTGTTCCCGGAATTCAAAGTCGGACTTCTGCATGGAGCTATGTCCGCCAAAGAAAAAGATGGCGTTATGCGGGAATTTGCCTCCGGCAAAATCCATTGTCTAGTTGCGACATCCGTCGTTGAGGTTGGAATCAATGTGCCGAACGCGACCGTGATGATGATTGAAGGGGCAGAAAGGTTCGGACTTGCGCAACTTCACCAGCTACGCGGAAGAATAATGCGCTCATCGCATCCTCCGCATTGTTTTCTCCTTCCGGAAACTTTCGGCCAGGTATCCTCAAAACGGCTTAAGGCGCTGGAAAAAAACGACGACGGCTTTAAGCTGGCAGAAACCGATTTGGAAACACGAGGCGCGGGAGATTTACTCGGACGCCGACAATGGGGCATCTCTGATATTGGCATGGAGGCGCTTAAGAATCCGCGACTGATACAAGCTGCTCGCGAGGAAGCATTCGCGCTCGTCCATGAAAATCCGCGACTGGAAGAATATCCAGAGCTTGCCGCGCGCGCGGCAAGAGTCTTCACGGCGATGCATTCCGAGTGAGTGCAATTAGTTCACCGCGACGGTAACTGACGTTTTGTGGGAACCTGCGCTCAATGTGACCTGATACGTTCCCGCTAATTGGTAAGTGTGATTAACTATGCTAGTCACTGCCTTGCAGGCCCCCGCGGGAACTGAAATCGGAGCTTTCCCAGTGCTGTCGCCATAATCAAGGAGGTACGTGGCCGCGTTGCATGAGTTTGCCGCGTTAACCGTTACCTGCACCGAAATGGCCCTGGAAGATCCTCCCGTATATGGCGAGACGGCAATAAAACCTCCAATCGCATTCGTCGTGCCAACCGTACTTCCAACACAGCCAGCGGTCATTGCCGCGGCCGTGCGCGGTCCGACTGCGCCGTATCCCGTAGTTCCCGGAGTTCCAGAAGACACAATTCCATTTTTGACTTGAAATCTCTTAACTGCTGTTTCGGTAAGCGGACCGTATGTTCCTGTTATTGACCCTTCTGGATAAATACTCTTGTCTTGGGCCAAAAACTGCTGAAGACGTGTTACATCTGCTCCGCTAGACCCGCGCTTTAAAGTTATGCCTGGCGTGAAGCAAACCGCTACAGAAACGGCTTTTGCAGGCGGGGCGGCTTGCGCTTGCGCCGGAGTCCCAGTAGCGGCCGCGCCAGCGAGAAGCGGCAACCCTAGAACGAGAGCCGTCAAAAACGAGAGGAACTTAATATTCATGTCTATATTGTCGCACGCGCCCAAAACCGCGCAACGCCTAATCCACACTTGTCCGCCCGCTTGGACTCGAACCAAGGACCTAGGAGGTATAAGCTCCTTGCTCTAACCAACTGAGCTACGGGCGGAGTATCACTACTCTACAGTTTTTTCGAGATTTTCAAAGACTTGCTTCTTCTTGTTCTTCCTTACATCGTCCCATGGGAAGACTCGGCCATTCATCGCTATGTACACGCCCGGCGACAATTCTCGCGCCTGCTCAACAGCATATTTGAGGTTTGAAATAGCATCGGAACCTTCTTTAGCATAGGGGATAAATGCGCCGACGAAAACCACGATTTTATTAGAGATGTTTCTTCCTAGCACCGCGGCAGTTCCGATCATTTCATTCGTTCCATGTGTAATCACTATTCTCTTTTCCGGACACGATAGACATCGTTCGAGTATTTGTTTTCGTTCTTCCTCGGTAATATCCGAGGAATCTTTCAGCAACAAGACTTCAAAAGTCACGCTACTTGCGATACCCGCGTCTCGCAACATCTCTGGCACACGGCTATGCGTAAACAGAGATTTGCCCGTCGCTGGGTCAGAATTATCTTCGTCAATCGTCCCGCCCGTTGCTACCACTCTAACAATCGATTTGTCCATATGCGCTAGCGAATTGTCCTGCCGCATGTTTTGCAGGTCATGTCAGAAAACGGTTTCTATCGCGGCTTGCATGGCGTATGTTGCGTATGATGATTCCTTCTTCTTCTAGCGCGTAGAATATAAGATAGGGAAAAGGCGGAACTGGAAAGACGCGGATTCCCGATGCGTCAATTGGAGTCGCTATTTCTGGGAACTCCCCAATGCGCTCTACGATACGCTCGATTCTCCCAATCACGATTTTTGCCGCAATAATATTGTCTTTCGCGATATGCGCTTGTATTTCTTTCAACTCGGAAAACGCTGTGTCCGTATAACGAACCCTCATGAACGAGACTTTTTGAAGAATGCTGATACCTTGCGCGAGGATACAAATCTTCCTTTTCGCGCATCTTCCGCACTCCGCGCAAGTGCCTTTTTGTCTTCTGCAGTTAGGGTATAGCTTCCAACATACCCGCGTTCAATAGAGCGTAATGTATCAACGGCCTCCTCCTGTACTTCCCGCGGCCAACGGGTGGCACGACCCAATAATTCCTTAAGTGCCTTTGTCATACCGCTAGTATAACACAAACAGATTATCTTATGGATTTGGCGACCGCGAGCGCAACACGCTTGTCGAACATGTCGGGGAGAACCTTATGGGCAGTCGGTTTTTTGACGAGTCCGGCGAGCGCGTGAGCCGCTTTTAGTTTTATTTCTTGGGTAATTTTCCGCACGCCATTGTCCAGTGCTCCACGAAAGATTCCGGGGAAAGCGAGTGAGTTATTTATCTGATTCGGAAAATCTGAACGACCGGTCCCAATTACCATTGCCCCGCCCCGTTTCGCTTCGTCGGGCATTATTTCTGGAGTAGGATTTGCAAGCGCAAAAACAATCGCCTTTTTCGCCATCAATTCAATGTCTTCTGCCTTTGCAAGACCCGGGCCAGAAACTCCTATTAAAACATCTGCACCAGTCAATGCTTCGCGGAGCCCACCTTTAATGCCGTCAGGATTTGTGAATTTTGCTAACATTTGCTTGTGCGGCTCCTGGCGCGTGCTATCAATAATTCCTTTGCGGTCGAGCATTATTATATTCTTTGCGCCAGCTGCATAGAGAAGATTCGCCGTTGCTGTTCCCGCCGCCCCCGCGCCGGAAATTACAATCTGCACTTTCGCTATTTTTTTGCCAACAACCTTGAATGCATTCAGAAGTCCCGCCAAAACGACAATCGCTGTGCCGTGCTGGTCGTCGTGCATCACAGGAATGTCGAGCGCCTCGACTACCCGCCGTTCTATTTCAAAACATCGGGGCGCGGAAATATCTTCAAGATTAATTCCGCCAAACGCGGGCGCGACTGCAAGAATTGTCTCTACTATTTTGTCCGCGTCTTGCGTATCCAAAACCAAAGGCACCGCATCCACTCCAGAAAATGTTTTAAAAAGCGCGCACTTCCCTTCCATCACCGGAAGCGCGCCCAAAGCGCCGATATTTCCAAGCCCCAAGACAGCCGAGCCGTCGGAAATCACTGCGACCATTCTGCCCTTCATTGTGTACTGGGGAGCGAGCTCCGGATTCTTGGCAACTAGCATTGAAACCGACGCGACTCCGGGAGTGTAGACGAGCGACAAGTCAGCGCGATTGCGCACAGGCGCCGCCGGCAGAATCCGGATTTTCCCGCCAAGTTTTTTGTGGAGCGCAATTGCCTGCTTTGCAACGTCTTTTGCCATAGATTCGACATTATACCACTGCCAGTCATTGTGTATAATCTAGCCATGACAAACAAAACAATAACTATTAAAAGACCTTTTGACTCGCATGTCCATTTACGGCGCGGAGCGGTACTCCGCGCCGTCGCCAAATACACGGCGGAGCGCTTCGGCCGCGGAATTATAATGCCAAACACCGAACCGCCGATTGATACTGTCGAGCAGGCTCTGGAATATAGAAAAGAAATTCTCTCTGCCGTTTCCTCTTATGCTAGTGTTTTGCAAAACACTAGCATAGACACCGCAAAATTCGAGCCGCTGATGACTTTTTATCTGACGAAGAAACTGTCGCCGAAAGATATTGAAAAAGGCGCCAGTGGCGACGTTTGCAAAATATACGCGGTCAAATCTTATCCATACGGCGCGACAACAAATTCACAGTGGGGATACAGGAATATTCTTGAGGCAAAAGATGTTTTGCGCGAGATGGAAAATGTCGGGATGCCCCTGCTTCTCCACGGCGAGGTACATCTGAATGCGAATGACGAGGAGGAGGACCCTTATGACGGCGAGAAAATGTTTATCGCCGATGTGCTTCCCCGCTTGCTCGATAAATACCCGAAACTGAAAGTGTCGCTTGAACATATGAGTTCTGCAGAGGCGATTGATTTTATGGAGAAGAATGGCGCGGTGGACAAACTCGTTACCACCGTCACCCCGCATCATTTAATGTACGACCGCCGTCAGGCGTTTTCTGGCGGATACCGCGCGCTTCTGCACTGCAAACCGCTTGTGAAAACACGCGAGGACAAAGAGCGCTTGCTCGCTATGGTGAAAAAAGGACTGCCGTTTGTTTCCGCTGGCACCGACACCGCCCCGCATCCGGAGAGCAAGAAGTTTTCTTCCTGCTGTGCGTTCGGAGTTTTCAACTCTCCCGTGGCGCTTGAACTTTACACGCAAGTTTTTGATGAGCTCGGATGCTTAGACAAACTTGAAGGATTCCTATCTGTGAACGGCCCGCGCTTTTTCGGCCTTGAGCCCCTAACCGCCACAATAACGCTTGTTAAAGAAGATTGGCAGGTTACGGAACCAGTCGTTACGGAAGAAGGAGTGAAAATCTGGTCTCTGTGCCACAAAGACCACGGCCTCGGAAACGAAGTGATTCACTGGAAAATAAAGAGTGGCTCGTAGCCCGTAGCCAGTAGCTTGTAGCCACTCAAGTCCGAAATCCTTTGTGTTTTCTATTGCTATCGGCTACGGGCTAATAGCTACCGGCTTTTTTCAATTGACTCTCTCTCTCCGATTTGAGATAGTGCCTCTAGCCAATTTCGGCTACTTCGTCTCGAAAGGAGACAAGAATGAAACAAGCTCTTTTGAAACTGTGGCAAGGCGTGAAATTCTTGAGTGGCGTTCTCGGATGGCCACTGATTGACCCGTGGAGGGTCGCAGGGGGCGCGCGGGAATTGTCACCCGCGCGGAAAGCCATCGGATGGTTGGCGGGAATTGCCATCGCAATGTATATCGGCATTGCATTGTCCATCTAC
>MFLD01000007.1:0-907 GCA_001781465.1 Candidatus Kaiserbacteria bacterium RIFCSPHIGHO2_02_FULL_49_16 | reverse complement strand
GCCATGTGCGTGAAGAGGTCGCAGGTCTGGTCTGTCCTCAACAGAGCGAAAGGTGGCGATGTACGGGCCCTCAATGAATACTTCCACCCGACCTGAGTCCGTGCCGCTCCACAAAAATTCGTAGCTGCCTCGCCGGCGGCTACGAATTTTGTCTTTTGTATTTTTTGTGTTTGTACTCGAACCTGTTAAACAAGTGGCTGATGCTCTATATCCGCCTTTTTCTTGGGAGTAATTCCGTGCGCAATCAAGATCTTTTCAAAATCGTCGCGCTCTATCGTTTCCACTTCTACCAATTTACTCGCAATCGCTTCCAGCGCCGCGCGATGTTTCTTAATTACGGCTTCCGCCTTCTTAAGCGCGCCGGTGATTATTTTTTTCACTTCCGCGTCAATCTGCGCCGACACTTCTTCCGACTGCTCCCCTCCTTCTACTCCCTGGCCGAAAATCGTACGGCCTATCGATGCCTCAAAAGTAACTGGGCCCATTTTCTCCGACATTCCGTAGCGGGTAACCATATCGCGCGCGAGCGCGCTCAAAACTTGCAAATCATTTGAGGCGCCAGTTGTTATATCCTTGAAAATTAATTTCTCCGCGACATAACCTCCGAGAGAAACGGCGATGTCATCAAGAAATTCCTTGCGCGACTGCATCCGCCGCTCGTCCAGAGGAAGTTTGAGTGTGTATCCTGCGGCGCGTCCGCGGCTGATGATTGAAATTTTATGCACGGGGTCGGCGTATTGAAGAACGGAGGCGACAATCGCGTGCCCCGCTTCGTGATATGCGGTAATTTCTTTTTCTTTTTTATTGAGGACATGACTGCGTCGTTCGGGACCGAGCATAACTTTCTCGATGGAGCGGATAAGGTCGTACTGCGTGATTTCTTTGCGCTCTTCGCGCGCGGCAAGAA
>MFLD01000006.1 GCA_001781465.1 Candidatus Kaiserbacteria bacterium RIFCSPHIGHO2_02_FULL_49_16 | reverse complement strand
GTGCTGGGACAAGACAATGTCGTCCGCGTGCTTGAAGCTTCAATAAAAAATAAGAAAATAGCGCATGCGTATCTTTTTTCTGGCGGGCGTGGAACAGGGAAGACAAGTGTCGCTCGAATTCTTGCTCGCGAAATAGGAGTAACGCCCAATGACATTTACGAGATAGACGCGGCGTCCAACACGGGGGTTGACGATATTCGCGAACTTCGCGAAGGCGCGCATGTCCTGCCGCTTGAGTCCCCGTACAAGGTTTACATCGTAGACGAAGCACACATGCTTACTAGGAACGCATGGAACGCGTTTCTAAAAACATTGGAAGAGCCGCCAGCGCATGTGATTTTTATATTGGCGACGACAGAGCGCGACAAAGTGCCGGAGACTGTGCAATCTAGATGTGAAATATACACGTTCAAAAAACCGACTCGCGAAATTCTTTCGCAATCGATTTCCGACGTGGCGAAAAAAGAAGGATATTCAATCGAGCGTCCCGCGTCTGAACTCATCGCGCTTCTTGCAGAGGGGTCGTTTCGCGACGCGCTAGGCATTTTGCAGAAAGTTCTTGCTGTCACAAAGGACCAAAAGATAGATGCCGGAGAAGTTGAGCTGGTTTCTGGCGCTCCGCGTGCGGAACTCGTTCGTGACTTGCTTGCGGCTATTGCCAAAAAAGACCCATCGACAGCGCTAGGCGCGATACAGAAATCTGCATCGGAAAACACGGACTCGCGAGTGCTAGTAAAACTCCTCATTCATCGCATGCGTGTAGCTCTCCTTCTGCGTCTTGCGCCTGATGTCGCGGCATTACTGGCGAGCGAGTTTGGAGAAGCAGATGCGGAACTTGCGAGAAAATTGTCAAAAGAGCCGGGCGTGAACTCAAATACCCTGCGCGCGCTATTGGATGCCTACGCTCAAATGGCCTATGCCGCGGTGCCTCACTTGCCGCTTGAGCTGGCCGTTATAGACATCTGCTCACTTTAATTTTTTAAATTGCCGCCATCAAGCAGTGGTATTTGTCAATTCAATTGAATTAACAAATATAGGGGTTATATATTTTTGAGAACAGTGTCGAGAATTGAAGGCCGCTGCTTCGAGAGCGCATAGTTCACTGTTGTACTTTGCTGCTCGCTCTCTATAAGGTCGGCGCCGGCAAGCACTCGCAGATGTCGCGAAGTCGCCGCAAAGGACAGATGCAGGCGTTCCGCGATTGATCCGACTGATAATGAGTCATGCTGATTTAGCATTTGAAGTATCGCAAGGCGCCGCCGGTTGCCGAGCGCTCGTAGGACTCTTTCCGTTTTTAAAATCTCACTTTTATCTGCCGATTTCATGTTGTCAGATATATATTACTATAAATGCCTTATTTGTTAATTCAAATGAATTAACAAATAAGGCGCCGGACAATATTGTGATAAGATGATGTTGTTTAAGATTTTGGGGGATCGTCTAACGGTAGGCTCCCTGTTTGTCCAAGAGCTAGCGATTGGTTACAAACAGCAGTGCCGATTCGTCCGGCGAATCGGCAGTCCGTAGCAACAGGTAGTGTTGTTACTGAGGTCGAGAGATTGAGTGCAAGTAAAGAACATTGGGGGATCGTCTAACGGTAGGACAGCAGCCTTTGAAGCTGTGAATCTTGGTCCGATTCCAAGTCCCCCAGCCACGAAAAGCGGCTACGCCACCTCGTGGCAGGCCGCTTGAGTGAGTCCCGCGGGACGAGGCGAGTACGGCGAGCTTTTCGTCTTTTGCGGGGCCAGTTTGAGATAGGTTTACAGTGAGCATTTCGAACGGTTTGGGTTCCGAAGAGTATATGATTAAGCTAAAACATTCAATAATCTGGGGGTCAGTCTTAGAGGAAATAAAAATCCTTTTGGACCAGACTGATGAAATGTATTTAAGATTATTTATTAACTCACTTAGTTATGACAATGATGCTCAGGGAAGAGAAGAAAAAAAGAAATATCTCGCCTCGTTGAAAAACCAAGTAGAGAAGATAAATAAGAAAGTAAAGACTTTTAATGTGATAAGGAAATTTGCGTTTGATAAGGAAAGTAAGTTAACAAAACTTTCACCAATAGATTTTCCTAGAATGAGGGAAATTGTCTTGAAACACAAAGGTGACTATCCAAAAGAAAAAGAACTTAACAATTTTGCTGACGAGCTTCTTGGCGAGACTGATTCTGCGTCTTCATTAGCCAGAAGACATACCGCTCTTCTATTAAGAAATACACTTACTCCTCTACGCATTGAACTTGGTAAGTTTGTGGAAAGCTTGAAAACACTAGAGGAACCGTATCAAGAGTGTCTTAAGACAAAGAAAAAATTGCGTCCGATTGTCTCAAAAGAAATTGAGAAATCGATGATATCCTATTCTGTAAATTTAAAAGGCGAAGCAGTGTTTATTGTTGGAAGACTGCTCGAAAACTTATCGACAGAGTGGCTTCTTCAATTAAAGAGATGTGGGTCACCTCAACTAAGGGGGACAGATGTTAAGAATCTTGATTTTGATCAAAAATTAATTCGTCTACATCATAATTTAAAGAAAATTAGCCCGGGTCAATTTTCGAAAGCAATGGCATTAAAGTGGGATAGAAATTCATTTGGGCACAAAATTGGTAAGCTGAATGAGCTAAAGAAAGATGCGGATTCCAACATAAAAACAGGAATTAATCTTATTATTTTCTTTGAGTCAAAGATAAATCCAACAAGCAAAAAGTTATTCCGAGTGGCGTCGAAATGGCGAAAAAACACTTGAAACGGTATCCTATAAAATGGTCTAATTAAGCCACGCCAAATGGCTCAGACGGGGTCTGAGCCATTTGGCGTATAACGCAGTAGCGAAAAGTGGCTTCGCCATCTCATAGCAAGCGGGAATCATCCGAATCCGATGAAGCCAGCCGGTGCATTTGTTACAATACATTCTATGAAAATCGTTGTCCTTGATGGCCACACTCTGAACCCGGGCGACAACCCGTGGGATTCGGTTGCCAAACTAGGTGAGTTAAAGATTTACGATATAACTCCGGCAGACCAAGTAGTTGAACGCTCACGCGACGCCGACATTGTCATCACCAACAAATCTCTTTTGACCGCCGATGTAATCAGCAAATTGCCGAATTTGAAATTCATTTCTGTTATCGCAACTGGCTACAATGTCGTGGACACAGCAGCCGCCAAGGCGCGCGGGATTCCTGTTGCAAATGTGCCAGCGTACAGCACGGACTCCGTCGCGCAGTTCACATTCGCGCTTATTTTGGAATTGGCGCATCGTGTAGGACATCACAGCGATGTTGTTCACGAAGGCAAGTGGAGCAAACAACAGGATTTTTGTTTTTGGGATACGCCTCAAGTTGAATTGGCCGGAAAAACACTTGCAATCATCGGCTACGGTCATATCGGACATCGTGTAGCGGAAATTGGTAAAGCGCTCGGAATGAAAGTTCTTACAGCGGGGCGCGACAAGGCAAAAGTGCGCGAGATAATCGCGAGCGCGGATGTGGTAACTCTGCATTGTCCTCTAACCGCCGACAACGCGAGCCTCGTCAATCGGGATTTTCTCGCACTAATGAAACCGACGGCATTCTTGATAAACGCCGCGCGCGGTGGTTTGGTCGTCGAGCAGGATTTAGCCGATGCGCTGAACGCCGGAAAAATTGCAGGAGCTGCGGTGGATGTCGTTTCTGCCGAACCTATCAAACCCGATAACCCATTACTAAAAGCGAAAAACTGCATCATCACGCCCCACATCGCGTGGGCGAGTCTTGCCGCACGGCAGAGATTGATGCAGGCGACCGCGGAAAACATCCGCGCGTTTATCGCCGGAAAGCCGATGAATGTCGTTAATCCGTGAAAGAATTTTTTAGACATTTTCACATTCGTGAGAATGTCGAGAACGTCTATGGCAGAAAATGCCGATAAAGAGCCATATATTTCCCTATGCTAGTGTTTTGCAAAACACTGGGATAAGGAAAACAACAACCAGATGTACATAAAAGGTGTAGAATAGAGGAACATCGTATGGATGAAAGCCTCGATTTTGCCGCTGGTCTCGCGCGCGAAGCGGGGGAAATAATGCGGCAGAATTTTGCGTTAGGAATGAAAAAGGAATGGAAAGAAGACGACTCGCCAATCACAGTTACTGACATACGGATAAATTCATTAGTGCTTGAAGCGATACAAAAGAAATATCCAGCCCACTCTTTCGTGGGTGAAGAGGGAAGCAGGATTATTGAGAGCGAGTATGCGTGGGTATGCGACCCCGTTGACGGGACTGTACCGTTTTCCCACGGCTATCCCACGTTCGTATTTTCTCTTGCACTCACGAAAAACGGCGAGAGCATACTGGGCGTTATATATGACCCGATAATGGACCGGCTTCTGCATGCCGAGAAAGGCAAAGGGGCGTTTCTCAACGACGGAAGAATCGCGGTCTCGAAAGATGTTGAATTTAGCAAAAGAATGCTAATAGAAACCGGAGGATACTCAAAACTGCCGACCCTCCCAAAAGTTTTGGCGGCCGGAGGATGCCGAGTATTTACTCTTTACTCGGCCGTGTACGCTGGCATGTTGGTCGCGAGCGGAGAACTCGCGGCGAGCATATATAAATCCGGCGAACCGTGGGATGGCGCGGCCGTGAAAATTGTTGTTGAGGAGGCCGGAGGGAAAGTGACCGACCTAGAAGGCAAGGAACAGCGCTACGACCGCGCCACCAACGGTTTTATCGCAAGTAATGGCGCTATACACCAAAAACTTGTCGACCTCATACGTCCTTTACTCAAATAGCCTATACTTTCGGGATGAAGCGTCACTATCGTTTTATTGCGCTAGCTCTTGGACTCTTGTTTATTTTCACGCTTGTCGCAAATGCAGGTATTTACTTCACGACAAAGGCATACATCTACAATAATTTTGCGGACGCTCCGAATGCAGAAGTGGCGCTGATTCCCGGGGCGGCAATTCTAATCAGTAGAGGACTCTCTCCGATTTTTACGGACAGAGCGAACATGGCAATCAAATTATATGAAGCAAAGAAAGTCGCCAAAATTCTTGTTTCCGGCGACAACAGCACAGTCCGCCACAACGAAGTAAATCCAGTTCGGTTATATCTTTTGAGTAATGATATTCCAGACGAGGACATCTTCCTAGATCACGCGGGCTTTGATACATACAGCACCATGTATCGCGCCCGGGATATTTTCGGAGTCGAATCCATTCTCATTACTACTCAATCGTTCCATTTGCCTCGCGCTGTTTTTGTCGCGCGCAAACTTGGGATGAAGGCCTACGGCGTCAACTCTGATGCCGGTCACATCCTTTTCCGCAACTACGTCCGCGAAGCGTTTGCAAATGAAAAGGCGGTACTTGACCTCGTGTTGCATAAAACTCCTAAATATTTAGGAGATAAAATCCCCATCACTGGAGATGGAAGAAATTACCCCTAGTTATTCAAGCTCATCGAAGCTCCGAAACCTAGTCCCGTAAACCTTGATATAATTCAAGTATGAAAATATTGACCATAGTCGCGGTACTTGCTACTTTGCTGATTATCGGCGCGGCGTTGTCACCGATGGGCAAAACCAATACAGCAGTTGCGGTACCTCCGGCGCCGCAGGGGGCGGCGGACTACAGAAATGCTACGTACTTAATACGGGAAACCTCCGTCACGCTCGTTGATGGTCGTGCGGAAATTGCTACCGCGCCAGACTACGCGAGCAAGGAAATTGTTGCCGTATTTGGCGAGCCGGTGTTTAAAGATTTAGACGGCGACGAGGATGATGACGCGTTTTTGCTTCTAGCGCAGGACTCAGGGGGAAGCGGAACATTCTACTACGCGGCCATCGCAATTAATAACGGCGGTAAATATGTCGGCACCAATGCCTTGCTTTTGGGTGATCGAATTGCGCCTCAAACTTTGGGAGTTCAAGATGGTAACGCCGTTGTGAATTACGCGGTGCGTGCGGAAGGAGGGGATTTTACTGCCGCTCCGCGTATTGGTAAAAGCCTTTGGATTAATCTTGATGCGCAAAATTCCAAAATCAGCGAATTGATTAAAAATGCAAAAACGAGTAACCAAGAGAGAAGAGTACCAATCGTTCTTATCGACGCGTCTAAAATGCTGAAGGTAGCCACTCCGGTGAAAAATGAGAAGGTAGTCAGTCCGCTTAAGGTTACGGGACTGGCGAGGGGAGATTGGTATTTTGAAGGTTCATTTCCGATCGCAATCTTTGATTCCTCGGGAACGCAACTTGGCGTTACATCAGCTAAAGCTAAAAGCGACTCCGACGTTGCGGATGGGGCAGGATGGATGACAACGGAATTTATTTCTTTTGAAGCAACGCTTGATTTCGAGAAGTCAGCAACAAGTACTGGTACTCTATTGCTCAAGAAAGACAACCCGTCTGGACTTCCTGAAAACGACGCATCAATAGCAATTCCTGTGAGTTTCTGAGAATGGCCAGAATTGGGTTTGCTTAGAAATACTCTCGCCATGTTTCTGCGCATGTTCGAGAAGACAATGCTTAATACGACATACGCAGAGGTATACTGAACATTATGAACGACTTGCAGAATCAGGTTCCGCAATTAGATGCCGCACACTCTTGGGAATCAAGAGCGGAAAAACCAATAGACAGGAGATTTTTTGAATTCCAGTTTGAGGTAGCAAAAATACTATCGCGCCGCTCACATGCACCTTTGAATCAGACGGTAGGCAAATATGCTCCGTTTATTATTAGAAATTTGCTCAAACCCACTGAAGCCATTAGCGGGAAGCCTGAGGAAATACCAGATAATATACTCCCAGAAATCATGCTCGATGCGGCATATAAAAATTACACAACAATTGGTGTCAGCGACAGGCCAATACCATATCACGAAGGAAGAAGGTTCGGTTGCTTTGCTTATGATTACCACGATAAAGAAAATGCGGTGGAGCTACACTTTTTTAATGCGGAGTTTGATTCTATCGGACCGCTTTCTACAAAGAAGATTTCTGCCCGCCGAGCGGAAATAACAGATGTGATGAAAGCCATAAGAAGAGATTATCCAGAGGCAATAGAAGTTCGAGGCAGATCATGGCTCTATAATTTTGATGCATATCAACGATTGTTTCCTGAGAGTTATATATCGCACATGACACCAGATAAAGACGAAAGTTCATGGATACATGGTACCAGAATATGGGGTCAATTTATGGACAGTGATAACCATTTAAGAGAAGATATGACAGAAAAGTTCTTAGCTAGTGTTCAAGTATTGCCCGTGGATCAGTTGATGTCCGCATTACCGGCGCCTCCAATGATAGTGAGTGGTCCTATCACGGATTTCTACAAGTTTTACGGCATTGAATGACTGGTTTTGTCAGTCACGAAAGTCAATCAATCTGATTGCCTTGCTACACAAGTTCAGATATGAAAAAAGATATAGTTTTACAACATCGTGCGATTACTTACACGCTGAAGAAAAGTCGGCGGGCATGGCGGATGAGAATGGCCGTGTATTGCGATGGCGCGGTGGTGGTAACAACGCCGATTTATTTTGGAGAGGGGGTTGCCGAGAGATTTGTGCGAGAAAAGACTGACTGGCTTCTTAAAAAGCTAGCATTGTTTACGCCGTTCAGAAACCGTCCAGTCCGCGGAAGAACCAAGGTTGAATATCGCCGCAACAAAGAACGCGCCAACAAACTTGCATTGGAACGCACCGCGCATTTTAATGAAGTGTACAAATTCAATTTCAATTCCATCAATATTAAGAATCAGAAAACGCGGTGGGGAAGTTGCTCGAAAAAAGGAAATCTAAACTTCAGCTACAAAATCGCGCTTTTACCCCAGCGGCTCTCCGATTACATCATCGTGCATGAACTATGCCACCTTGGCGAGTTCAATCACTCAAAGAAATTTTGGGAACTTGTCGCAAAAACAATTCCCGACCACGCCAAGTTGCGAGATGAGCTAAAGAAAACCGGCGTAAGCCCCTACTGAAAACTGAGTTATTTGTTACTCTCTAATTCGCGCGAATTAGAGAGTAACGAGTAATAACCGTGGTTAAAGATGTTTACTATATGCTTATTCGCGCGAATAAGCATATAGTCATGTTGGCTAGAAGGACATCTAATATAGGTGCCGAGTTGCCTCGAATGTTTTAGGCAGGCAGAACGAATTTCAGCATGAACCAGAAGTGGCTGAAACTGCCGAGCATAACGAAAATGTGGAATATGTCGTGGTAGGAATACCACTTTTTTAACTTCACGACCTCATCTAGCGCACAGAAAATTGTTCCCACAGTGTAAAAAATTCCTCCGGCAAGAAGCCACAAAATCCCCTCAAGCGGTAACGCTTCTTTGAGAGGAATCAAAGCGATTACAATGAGCCAGCCCATTAGGAGATATAAGGAACCGGAAACCCATCTTTGAACTGGGCGAAAGACTTTTATTAAAACTCCGCAAAGCGCAAGACCCCAAATCGCTCCGAACATGCTCCATCCCCAGGCTGTCGGCAAGACAATTAGAACAAGAGGCGTGTATGTGCCGGCAATAAGAATATAAATGGCTATATGGTCAAAAATTTGAAATAAGTTTTTTGCAGGATGATTTTTTGAGAGAAAATGATAAAGAGTGCTAAACAAATAAAGTAGGACAAGTGTCGCGCCGAAGATTGAAAAACCGACAACATCCGTCGCCGTTCCACGGAGCGCTGCTAATGTAACCAACAAAGAAAGCCCAGCGATGGAAAGAAGCGTGGCGACAAGATGCGTCGCGCTGCTTACGGGCTCGTTTGAGTCGTCAAAATCGTTCATTCATTAAACGATACCACGAGTAGATAGAGTGGGTTATATATGAACGCTAAATCTTAGAAATTTAGTGCGATTTTCTTATGCTAGTCTTTTGCAAAAGACTAGCATAAGAAAATAAGACGGCGGAGGTTGTGAACAGAAAACTTTACAAATTCCCCCCCATGTTAGCTCGGAGTCAGCAGGTCAGGTCTTTTTGAACATTTTTGTGGCCCTGGAACTGCCGGCGATGCGTTACGTTAAAACGCACATTTGCATATCAATATGGAGGCGATTATGAGCAAATTGCTCACCGGTCTCGGTAATGTGGCAGTGCGTCGTAGCACCGAGACCAACGGCGGGGTTTAATGACTGCAGCTTGCCCTGCGCGCTTTGGGGGTCTTTTCCCTTAGCGCGCCGGATTTCTTTTTATTGCTACGACAGTTGCTTATGAATCAATATGTTGGCGGATGACAAGCAGGGCGCCATATTTGAGCGAAACTTCCGCGTACTTTCCGGTCATTTCTTTGAAATAAGACCGTAACTGTGGTTAAGCGGACCATGTCCTTTTCCTATAGAAAGGTTACGAGAAGCTTTTAGGGCACTGGTTATATATTTTTTTGCTATGCGGACTGCTTCGTAAATATCTTTTCCCCTCGCCAGTTCTGCGGCGATTGCCGATGCGAACGTGCATCCCGTGCCGTGCGTATTTTTTGTTCGGATTCTCCTTACGCTAAACTCATGAAATGTCGTTCCGTTATAAAGCACATCAACAGCATAAGCGTTGTGTGGCAAGTGTCCTCCTTTTATGACGACATTTCGCGCTCCGCGCTCGTAGAGCAAAACTGCCGCGCGCTTCATGTCCTCGATGGTGTTGATGCGCAGTCCGGTCAATGCCCGCGCTTCGTGAAGGTTTGGGGTTATTACGAACGCCAGCGGAACGAGCTTCTTAAGCAAAGATTGTTGCGCGTCATATTTAAGCAGTGCGTGGCCGCCCTTCGCTATCATCACAGGGTCAAGTATAACAAGTTTCGGTTTGCACTTCCGTAGTCGGCTCGTTACGACATCAATGATATTCTTATTCGCCAACATGCCAATTTTTATTATATCCGCGCCGATATCGGACATCACTGAATCTATTTGTCGCCCTACGAATGAAGCGGGAAGCGGAAAAACACCTTGCACGCCTGTAGTGTTCTGCGCAGTAATTGCCGTGACAGCGCTCATTCCATATACGCCGCGAGCGGCAAACGTCTTTAAATCGGCTTGAATGCCCGCGCCGCCTCCTGAATCCGAGCCGGCAATGGTCAATACTCGAGGAATTCTCATCATATTTTTAGGTGGTCCCAACCGCTTGGTTTCAGCCGCATCTTCCGGCCGTTATTAAGTATAAGCCAATTGCCCTTTTCTTTTTTCGTGATTTCGCCAATCTCGGTTACCTCCGTTCCGGTTTTGCGCTTTATACGCGATGCAAGCGAATCCGCGCGCTCCGGAGGAACCGTAAACAATAACTCATAATCCTCCCCTCCGGCGAGGGCAAACACAGAAGGATTTTTGCGCATTGACTTGCAAAAGACTTTTAGCTCGCGAGATATAGGGAATCTTTTTTCGTGCAAAATTACGCCGACTTTGCTTTGCTCGGCTATATGCAGCATATCTTGCGCCAGGCCGTCACTGATATCTATCATCGACGTCGCTTTTCGCGCGCACGCTATGGCGGCGGATTCCGATATGCGAGGCGTCGGACTTGTCTGTTTCGCAACAAGAAAATCTCTTATTGCGCCAGAAATTGCCGCGCGCGGAGCTTGCAAAAGGCGCAAGCCGGCTGCGGCATTTCCGAGCGAGCCGGTAACAAGTACTTTATCGCCCGCTTCTGCACCACTGCGGAGCAGGATATTCTTCGGACTGGCCTCTCCCAAAAGCGCGATATCAATCGCGAACTGGGGTGCGCGTGTGATATTTCCGCCAACGATGCCGACAGAATAGGTTTTACATTCGCGCGTGATCCCGCGATACACATCCTCGACATATGCATCTGAAATATTCTTCGGAAGAAACAAAGATACGAGACAATGTTTCGGAGTGCCGCCCATAGCGGCAATATCGCTGATTGAGACCGCGGCAGCTTTTCGCCCGATGCGCTCCGGCGGAGTACCGGGCAGAAAATGGACTCCCATCACTTGAGCGTCGACTGTCGCGAGAATGTATCGAGAGCCGCTACTCTTGATAACGGCGCAATCATCTCCCACGCCGACGATTACATACTTACTCTTTATCAATGAGGATGTAAGTTTGTTTATCAATCCAAATTCTCCGGAATGCGCCATACTTATTTCATCTTAGTAACACGAGCATTTCGGAGAACCATTTCCGGTTCGAGATTGGCAACGGCATCGAGGAGCGCAACTCTAAAACTTGCGGGCCCCTCCGCCTGCCGCGCTGCAATTTCTCCCGCGAGACCAAAACACGCAAGAGCCGCCGCGCTCGCCAGCGCAAAATCCTTTTCTACGGCAATAAACGCGCCGACCATCGTCGTAGACATGCATCCGGTGCCGGTAATGCTCGCCATGCGCTCATGCCCGTTATCGACGAAGTAGAGCGAGTCGCGGCTCGCGATAATGTCCCGTTTCCCGGTAATTGCCACGACGGCGCCGTATTTTTCTGCCATTCGCATAGCGGCTGATTCGATGCCGGTGACATCCTCGACGCTTTCAACGCCTCTGACTTTTCCGCCCGCTCCAGCGAGCGCGGCAATCTCTCCCTGATTTCCGCGAAGCGCGGCAATGCGAAGATTTTGCAGGAAGTCCGTATTTACTTTCGTGCGATACTTTGTGGCGCCAGCGCCTACCGGGTCAAGCACGATGGGAATTCCGAGAGCGTTCGCCTTTTTTCCCGCGATATTCATTGAATGCACCCACTCCTCGTCGAGCGTTCCGGGGTTCAGTATCAAACAATTTGCAATCGCCGTCATTTCTTCCATCTCCTCTTTTGCGTGAGCCATGACCGGCAACCCTCCGATATGGAGTGTGAGATTCGCCGTATCATTCATAACGACGAAATTCGTTATGTGGTGCAGTAACGGTTTCTGCGCGCGAACCCTTGTTAAAATTTCTGCTATTTTTGCATTATTCATGTTAGTTTTTCTTAACTAGTGTCAAAGAGTTTAGAAACAACTTACACCCGCCTAAATTTCTTGTAATGTTTACTGTGTATTTGCAATCGTTCGACAGAACCCTTCTTTGATATTTGGTGATGTTCATACGGTTTGTTGAGAAATTTGGTCGGGTTAAGAAAATATAGTCGCTATGCTCGTTATTTTCTTAATGAGGCATCAATGATTGCTCGTAATTCTTGCGCCGCGATTGCCGGATTCGGAGCCAGAACGAGCGCGGATATAACCGCTATGCCGTCCGCACCCGCCTCGATTACCTGGTAAGCATTTTCCGCAGATATGCCGCCGATGCCGATAACCGGTATTCTAACCCTGCGCGCGATGCGCCGAATCGCCTCCAGTCCTATCGGCTTTCCCGCGTCCTTCTTGCTCCGTGTTCCGAAAATATCTCCAACTCCCAAATAGTCTGCTCCATCTTTTTGCGCTCGCAGGGCATCGGACACCGTTTTTACGGATACGCCGAGGATTTTCCTCGGTCCTAAAATCTTTCGCGCGAGCGCCGCGGGCAAATCGCTCTGTCCTACATGAGCTCCTTCCGCATCTATTGCGAGGGCAATGTCTATTCTGTCGTTGACGATGAGAGGAACTCCTGCTTTTTTGGTAATCGGGTGCATCCTATTCGCAAGCGCCATTATATCTCTTGCGCCCGCTTTTTTTGCTCGCAGTTGCACTACTGTAACCCCGCCTGCAACCGCACCCTCGACGATTCGCTCGATTTGACGATTACCCGCCAAATCCTGGTCGGCAGCAAGATACAAGTTATACCTGACCATATTTTACGGCCTTGATGCCGAATCGGTACGCGCTATAGAGAAGAAAAACTGCGATAAATGTAGGCAATGATGCTCCGATTGTTAGCGCTTGATGAGCGATATATTGATATATGCCGATGCCCATAAACCAAATAATGATCGTCCCGATATTTATTCCTTTTGCAAACCAAAATGTTCCATTCGGTTTATACAAATCATTGCTGTCCATGACTCCTCTTTGAAAAATAAAATAATCCGCGATAAGCAGAGCAAATAGGGGAATAAATACGGAGCCGATGAGATAAAGGAAATTTTGATATCGCGTAATATCGATGGCTGCGGCTACGAGAAAAGCGGCAATGCCGAATCCGATAATTGCCTTTTTATAGTTAAGGCGGGGGAAAATATTTTGGGCGGAAATAACAGACGAGTATAAATCCGCCCACGCTTCTTTTGTTTCATCGACCAAGAGTATCAAAAGCGCAAGCCATCCTGTGAGCAGTAGGACGGCGGTAACAAAGTCGTGCGTTTCCTGTGTGATTCCCGTGGCCAGTAGCAACAGTGCGCCGACGGCATACATCCATGCATTTGCGAAAAAATAACCGAGGAACGTTCCATAAAACGCAGAGCTCGTTTTTTTCGCAAAACGGCTGTAATCCGCGACAAGCGCCAGCCATGAAATCGGCATCGCAATGACTAAATCAACTCCAGTCCAAAAAGAAAGACTGCCGTCTCCCGCTTTTAGGAGAAGGGGAAGCATGTCGTGCATGCTCACTACTCTGTAGGTGATGAACACAGTAGTCGCTAAAACAATCCAAACGGCAATTTTTCGGAGCCAGTGCCGTATGACGGCCAACCCTTTCAGCCCCATGAAAATAACGATTAGGGCAGAAATTGCCGTCGTTAGAATGTAATTATCGAAAGAAAAAAGCGATTTAAGAATGGCGTTTGCCGTATATCCCATTATGACGAATTCAAAAACCGTCCAACCGAGCAATTGAATAACATTTAATAACGATGGGAGATACGACCCGCGAATGCCGAGGATGGAGCGAAGGAGCACCATCGTCGGCACTTTGAGTTCGCTGCCTATGACGCCGACTAGGGCTAACAAAAAGCATCCGATGAGCGAGCCGATAACAATTGCCCCCGCGGCTTCCGAAAAACTTAGTCCTGGAACGAGAAAACTTCCCGCCAAAAGAACGAGAAGCCCGATGCCTAAATTTCCCCATAGGACGAGGAAATCAAAAAAGCCGAGTGTTTGATGTTGAGGCGGAACCGGTTCTATGCCCCACGATGGAGGCTGTGCATTTTTCATATTATTCCCTCCGCGGGCATTATCCCGACAGGTTCAATGGGTCTTCCGACTAGGGCACGATATCTTTTAGGTCGGAACTCTCAGCCGGCAGTCTCCAGCTCCCCGTAAATACTCTATCATTCCGCGAATCACTAGTACAGAAGGGTATTCACCGCAGAGCTTCCGGCGACAATTTTGCGAGCATTTCTTTTAGGGAATACGTTGCCGCACTAATGACGCTGTCGGCACCGCCGTAGTACATAATTAGAGTATCTCCGTGCGCTACCATTCCGCAGGAAAAAACCACCCGCGGAATTTGTCCTTCAAGCTCGTCTTTCTTCACTGGCTCAAGAATAGGCTCCGCTGTTCTCGCGAGGACGCGCGTTGGGTCGTTTGCGTCCAAAAGTGCCGCGCCGAGCCGGTATGTCTTTCTGGCGCTAGAAACTCCGTGATAAACAAATAACCACCCATGCTCGGTAAGAATGGGCACACCGGAGGCGCCGACCTTCAGGTCGTCCCACATGCCTTTTCTCGGTCCGAAAAGTTCTATACAACGGTCAACACGGCTTTTGGAGAAATCCAAAGAACTTCTGATATCTGCGCAAATGTGGCTGCCTATTCTGTGGAATATATAATAGTTTCCGGCGATTTTGTTTGGGAGAATGAACATGTCCTTGTCGTCAACAGAGTCCGGAGTAACAAGTTGGGGCATTCTGAATTTGTCAAAACGTTTCGCCTCAAAATCAGCTACGGATATTGATGTAAGCGCGGCTCTTGGAGAATGTACTCCGTCATATGCCGTGTACCCCATATATAGCGTGCCATCAATTATCGTGAGACGCGGATCCTCGCATCCTGAATTACCATTTCTGTTTCCGAGTTTCTTTTCAAAATCTGCGCGAGGAACGTATATAGGTTCGCTCAATCGCTCCTCCACGCGAAGACCGTCTTTCGACATGCGGGCGTATCCTAAGACAGATGTGTTATCTCCGCCCATAGCTCGGTACAGGAGGTATGGCGTGCCATTAATGTCCACTGCGCCCGCGTTGAATGTGGCTTTTTCTTCCCAAGAATGTTTCGGATCTGGAGAAATCAGAGGGTTGCCGGGTGCGCGCTTTGCGAATGCTTCGCTGCGCTCCGGTATCATGGCGTCAAGCAAATCAGGAAGATGTACAGATGCGAAAGCGCACACCGAATCGGCTGCTCCGTAATAGATATCTAATCTGCCGTTTTCTTGCAGAAGCGCGCCGCTTGGGAAAACTATATTTTTTACAAGTCCGTAGCACTCGTACAATTCCTCCGGCACTAATATAGGTCCTTTAGTACGCCCTATGATTTCTCTAGGATCATTCAAGTCAAGCAGCACGGCTTCTATTCCAAAAATCTTCTCTCCGCCGCCGAAATAGTTTTGCATGTACGAATGTAATAGAAGCCAGCCATCTTTTGTTTTTATCGGCGGCGCGCCGACCTCCACATGGTCGCGCTGGCTTCGCAATGGATCTATGGAGTTTCGGGGCAGCTCCTTGTGCCAGCGTTCCCAAAAATCTGTATCCCATAATTCTTGTAGCTTATCGCACTGTACGATGGCGATGCGTGCCGGCGGTTCGTCCGTATGCGCCGTAACTACGGCGGTAATTTTGCCGTTAACGCGCTCCGGAAAAAGCGCCATAGCTTTGGCGTTGAAAGGCGTTACGAGATGTTTTTCATCAATGGTTTTCAGGTCTTTGGAAAGCGCCACCCCGACTCTAATATTCTCTGGGCCGAACGGATATCCGCCCAGAGCAGTGTAAAAAATCGCGTATTGGCCCTCAAAAAAAGTGACGCGCGGATCCTCGCAACCCGCTTTGTCCCATGGTTGATCGGGAGTAATAAGTTTGCCGAGCTTCTTGAAATCTCCACCTTTTTCGGACACGGCTATATTCACCTTTGATAGGCCGGAGGGTGCGGATAGAGGATCCGGATTCCCGACTGACCTGTATAGGAGGCAGACACTTGCGCCGACTTTCACCGGGCAGCCATTAAATGTTCCTTGTGCCTCTGAAGCATCTTCCTCGTTTGGCGCAAGAATTGGATTTTTCGGATTACGTTTGACGATATACATAACCAGTATTGTAAAATCGCAAACGTGCGAGTTTAAATAAGACGAGCCTCATTATCATGCATTAGGGCGTGCAAAAATGGTTCGAGTGGCGCGGTTGCCATGCTGATGCGTTTATCGCCGCCGCCGTAGTAGACAAAGAGAGTGCCATCTTTTATTACCGCGCCGGAGGCGTACACCACGCCCGGTTTCCAATCGTTCTCATACCATTCCTGCGGCTCCAAAACAGGCTTGCTAGAGCGATAGAGGATTTTTGTCGGGTCCTTGAGATCGAGAATCATCACTCCGACTTTGTAGCCGTGATTTTCCCTTGGATTCATTGCATGGTACAACTGAAGCCAGCCGTATTTTGTTTTAAGAGGCGGCGCCGCGGCTCCTCGCACGAACTCGTCCCAGTGCCCATCGCGGCCGCCGCGATGATTGTTGCTTCTAATAGGTTGATTTTCCCATTCCTCCAATGAGTCCGCGTAGTCAATCATTACTTTTGGCGTGAGCGCGTGAAGAATGGCAAATTTTCCTCGGATTTTCTCCGGAAAAAGAACCCAATTTTTGTGCGTCTCTTTCTCGGGGGAAATAAACAAATGTGGGGCCCAATTCCATATTCTCGCTCTAAAGTCCGGAAGTGTGATGCTTGTCAGCGCGACTCTGATTGATTTCCAACTGTCAAAAACTCCAAAATTCATGTGCAAAACGCCGTCAATCAAAACTGCTCGCGGGTCTTCACTCCCGCCCCACCCGCCGCCCGAGGCATATGCGTCTCTGTCGTAGCGCCCAATATCCGCGAATGGGTTTCTGAATTTCGGCGATGGCGGAGTGTTCATAACAAACACGGGATTTCGGAAGCGAGTGAAATGAATACCGTCTTTGCTTTGCGCGCAGCCGATTCTGGAAATGCCGTCGCCTCCTAGCGCGCGATAGAGCAAATAAACATGTTCTCCATCATAAAATGCGGCAGGATTAAAGACAGCAGAATCTTCCCATGAGAATTCCGGATTTGGTTCGAGAATAGGATTTTCCGCGGCTCGAGTGAGTGTTGCGCCTTGAGCGCCGCGCGCCCTGCGAGAACGTCCGAACAAAAGATAAACGACAAGAGCTGCGGACAGCAGCGCGATTGCCTTCAGCGGGTATATGTAAATTATCTCGTTCATCCCGTTAGAAGTAGGAAGCCTGCGCCTCCGATTTGAAAGTGAAATTCAGCAAACATCCGACCAGTATAGAACATACGGATAATGTAGCACGATTTAAACTTCCGAGACTTCTAACGGGATTCATTTGTCTCACTATAATTATACATGTCATTTGAGTGCCATAATGTGTAATCCACTGTTAATTTGTTAGAATGTGGATGTGCGAATTCAACGTCCAATGTCGAAACAGCCGATGCCCGCTCACGCCAAACGAGTATTCAAAGGGCGGATTTTTGACGTGTATCAATGGGAGCAGAAGATGTTTGATGGAAGTACAGAGATTTTCGAGAAATTAAAAAGACCGGACACAGTCGTTGTGTTTCCTATTCTTCCCGACGGCAGAATTATTTTGACGGAACAGGAACAGCCTGGCAAAGAGCCGTTTATAGGCGCAACAGGCGGAAGAGTTGATGATGGCGAGGGAATACTTGAAGCGGCAAAAAGAGAGCTGTTGGAGGAAAGCGGATATGAAGCGGAGAAATATATATTGTGGGATGCGCAACAGCCCGTTGGTAAAATTGAATGGGCCATCTATGTTTTTATCGCGAAGGGCCTAAAGAAAGTCGCAGAAATGAATCTTGACCCGGGCGAGAGAATAACTCTGAAGCCAGTTACGTTCGATGAATTCCTAAATATTTACGAAAATGATAAGTTTGCCGAAAAGGCAGTCATGTTTAAGTTGCTAGAAGCAAAAGTGCATCCGGATAAAGAAGCAGAGCTTCGCAGATTATTTAGTCCAGAGTTCTAATTTCATGTCGCCGCTAAAAATAATCCGAGACGCTGACATCGGTTCAGATTTCCCGGTGCCGCAAGTTTATAGAGAACGAACATCGGCGCGGGCGATTGTTTTTAATGCTGGAGGCAAGGTCGCGATTCTTCATGCGACCAAAAAGCATTTCCACAAACTGCCCGGTGGCGGTGTTGAAACTGGTGAAGACTTAAAGACCGCACTGGCTCGCGAGTTGCAGGAAGAAATTGGTTGCCGAGTTAAAAATCCACGCGAGTTTGCGGTTGTAGAAGAGTATCGCAACAAATATGCACTGCATCATACCTCTCACTGTTTTCTTTCGGACATAGAGGGAGAAATTGATGCCACCTCTATGGACGAAGATGAAATTGCCGTCGGTTTTATCACTGTGTGGATGGATTTGCAGGATGCAATCAAGACCATAGAGGATGAGACTGACAATGAGAGTTACCAAGTGAAATTTATCCGCCTGAGAGAACTCGCGTTTTTGCAAGAATCGGTTCGAATTCTCCGAAATGTATGAGCAATAACATTAAAGCGGTTGTCTTTGATTTTGGAGGAGTCATCGAACTTTACGAGGGGGGAAAGTTCGTACAATCTATTGCTGAATACATTGGGGTGCCTTATGCCGATTTTAGAGATGAGTACTTCCGGTACAATTATTTAGCAAACGTTGAAAATATGCCCTGGGAGGAAATGGTTCTTAAGGTTGTATCGATTTTTAATAAGGACAAAGCCAAAGAGGAAGGAATTAAAGAAATAGTGCGCGAAAAGTCCGAAAACAGGAATCTTAATACAGAACTAGTTTCATATTTCCCAAAACTAAAGAAGTTGGGATTGAAAACCGGGATTTTCAGCAACTCAAATTCCATTCTGCGAGAAAGATTGAAAGAATATGGCTTGCTGGAGCTGGCTGACGTTCTCGTCATCTCGGGCGAAATAGGACACCAAAAACCCCACAAAGAAGCGTTTCAGGTTTTGTTCGAGAAACTCCAGCTTCGGCCCGAAGAAGTAATTTTTATCGACGACACGCCAAGGAGCTTGGAAAAAGCGGATGAAATTGGCTATATCCCGATTCTGTTCAAGGGTAATGAGCAATTGAAAGCGGATTTGAAAAAGATGGGAATAGAAATAATCAAATAATTTTTCATGGAAATTTGCAATTATCAAAGATCAATTTGCAAAGAAATTCCAAATTACAAAACGCAAAGCATGTAATTTGTGATTTAAGTTTCTGTGATTTGTTTGCCAAATTGCGAATTGTCAAATTGAGATTTTGAAGTGTTATACTAATACCCATGTTGCAGGCGCCATTTTTTGACCCGAAGAAGACTTACGAACAAAACTGGGAGCAAGGCCCGTTTAACGGTTTTGCGGATGGCGTAGTTCTGCCAGTAGGGAAACCACGTTTTGATTTTCTCGGCCAGAAAATATCTTATCCGCTCGGAATTCCAGCAGGCCCGCTTCTTAATGGAAAATTTGTAAAGGCGGCGCTCGATAAGGGCTTTGATGTGCCGGTTCACAAGACGGTGCGGAGTAGAGTGCGAGAATGCAATGAATGGCCGAATGTGCTGGGTGCTCAAATTACAGGCGACCTGACAATTGAGATGGCGCAGCATCCAATTATTGTCAGCAATGAATACAAGGAACCGCTCTCCATTACGAACTCTTTCGGCAATCCCTCGTACAAGCCCGACGTGTGGATGAAAGACCTAAAAGAGTCTGTCGCCTATGCTAAGTCGGGCCAGCTTGTTATGTGCAGTTTCGAAGGCACGAAGTGGGAAGGATTTTCCGCGCGAGATTACATCAATGATTGGGTACAGGGCGCGCAGATGATAAAAGATGCGGGTGTGAAAATTGTTGAGACAAATTTCAGCTGTCCTAATGAAGGTGCCACGCAACTACTCTGTTTTGATGTTCCGAAAACAAGGCTCGTTGCCGATTCTATAAAAAATAAAATAGGCGATACTCCTCTTGTTATTAAAATCGCGTATCTTGAAGAAAAGGAATTACGCGAGCTTGTAAAAGAAACTGGCAAAATTGTAGATGGATATTCGGCAATAAATAGTATTCCAGCGCCTGTAATTAATCCTGATGGCACGCAAGCGCTTCCGGGCGCGCACCGCGTCAAGAGCGGCGTTTGCGGGCACGCGGGCAAATGGGCGGGATTGGACATGACGCGCCGCCTCAAATCGCTTCGCGAGGAATTCGGGCTGAAGTATGGAATCATCGGTTGTGGAGGCGTTACGGTTACCTCGGATTTCAAAGAGTATCGCGAGGCCGGGGCAGACGTTGTCATGACCGCGACCGGCGCCATGTGGAATCCATACCTTGCGAAAGAAATTAAGAATGCTTACCCTGATGCGTAAATATGACTGAAGAAAGAACAAAGCGAAAAATAATTGTATCCGGCTCCCTCGCGTTTGACCGAATCATGAACTATCACGGATTGTTCGGAGACCACTTTATTCCGGACAGGTTGCACAACATTAATTTGAGCTTCATGGTTGATAAGTTGTCGGTGGAATTTGGAGGAACAGCTGGCAATATCGCTTACAACTTGGCGATGTTGGGCGAAGTGCCGGAGATAATCTCGACAGCGGGCACGGATTTTGGCCCGTACCGTTCGCACCTGTTGCTTTCTGGCGTTGACCCGACGAGCATTAGAATCGTTGAAGGAGAACTTACGGCTTCTGCCGTGGTGCTTACCGATTCGGCCAACAACCAGATAAGCGCGTTTCACCCTGGAGCAGGAAAATTCCCATACGATACTCCCATAGAAACGGAGGGGCGCGCTCTCGCAATCGTTGGACCTGGAAATATTGAGGACATGACAACTTTGATGGCATACTTTAAAAAGAAAGGATTGCGATATTACTACGACCCTGGACAGCAGATTACGGCCTTGACTGCCGATCAGCTCAAAGAGGGAATATCTGGGGCACACACCTTGTTTGTCAGCGATTACGAATTTGGTCTTGTGGCTCAAAAAACTGGGTGGGCGGCTGGCGCGATATTGGAACACGTGACGAATTTGGTTGTGACGTCCGGCATTGAAGGGTCCCGAGTTTTTACCAAAGACGCTGAGTGGAAGGTGCCATCGGCGCCTTCTGACGACGCGGAAGACCCAACGGGCGCGGGCGACGCGTATCGCGCTGGATTTATTAAAGGAACGCTTCTCGGACTGCCTTTGGCGACCTGCGCGAAGCTTGGAGGCGTCGTTGCCGCATATGCCGTGGAAACATACGGCACGCAGACGCACCGCTTCACGTTTCCGGAAGTTGTGGAAAGATACAGAAAATCGTTTGGAGAGAAGTTGCCTGTGTAGTAAAGAGTTCGTAGAACGTAGTACGTAGTCGCGCGTAACCTCCCGCTCGTCCCATACCTGGATAATAGAAAGCGCAAGCCAAAATTAGTGTTTTCGAGTATACTGTCCAACAATGGAATACGACATTAAAGACATTGGGCTCGCGGAAGCGGGCAAGGGGCTGATTGAATGGGCGGAGAGGGACATGCCGGTTTTGCGAAGCATCCGAGAGCGATTCGCGAAAGAGAAACCATTTCGCGGGAAGAAAATCGGCGCGTGCCTGCATGTTACTGTTGAGACCGCGAATCTAATGATTGCGCTTCAAGCCGGCGGGGCCGAAGTGCGCTTGTGCGCCTCTAATCCGCTTTCCTCGCAGGACGAAGCGGCGGCGGGGCTCGTCGCGGGGTGGGGCATTCCCGTTTTTGCGATTTCGGGAGAAGACCGCAAGTCTTTTTTTCGGCACATAAAGGCGGTGATTAGAGCGAAGCCCGACATTACGATGGACGACGGAGCAGACCTTGTTTCCACGCTCCACAAAGAGCATCCTGAAATGCTCTCCAAATTAATCGGGGGCACGGAGGAAACTACGACCGGAGTTATCCGCTTGCGCGCGATGGCTCGCGGGGGCGCGCTCAAGATGCCGATAGTCGCAGTGAACGACGCGAAAACTAAAAATCTCTTTGACAACCGCTACGGCACGGGCCAGTCGACGATGGAAGCGATAATCCGGGCGACCGATGCGCTCATGGCAGGGCGGACATTCGTCATCGCGGGATACGGATGGTGCGGAAAGGGGCTTGCGATGCGCGCGCGCGGAATGGGGGCGAATATTATCGTCACGGAAGTGGACGCTATAAAGGCGCTTGAAGCCGCGATGGACGGATTTCGGGTAATGCCGATGAACGAAGCCGCCCCGCTCGGCGACATTTTCTGTACAGTAACGGGCAACATAAATGTAATTCGCGGGGAGCACTTCAAGAAGATGAAAGACGGGGTGTTTGTTTGCAATGCCGGGCATTTCGATGTGGAAATCAGCATTAACGATTTGAAGAAGTTGTCCAAGGGCAAACCGAAAAAGGTTCGCGATTGCGTTGAGGAATATGTGGTGAATGGCAAAAAGATATATCTTTTAGCGGAAGGACGGCTCGTCAATCTTGCGGCGGCGGAGGGGCACCCCGCGAGCGTGATGGATATGAGTTTTTCCACGCAGGCGCTCGCGTGCGAGTGGCTCGCAAAGC
>MFLD01000005.1:10948-13183 GCA_001781465.1 Candidatus Kaiserbacteria bacterium RIFCSPHIGHO2_02_FULL_49_16 | reverse complement strand
AAGAATCCTCACCAGCTCTTCGCCAGTGAATCCTGTAGCCCCGACAACGCCGACTCTCAATTTGTTAGCGATTTTTGTCGCTCTGTTATTGATTTTTTTCATATTGTACCAAGGGGGCATTGTAAGCAATTTTGGCCGATGTGTCAAAAAAATCGAGCTCGTAATGTCTACTTTCCAGATCTAACTAACAGATATATAATAGCTACATGACACTAAAGGAACACGATGAGTGGAAAGAGGACAATCATGGACACAGAGGGCACTCTCGCGCTAAAACTCATAATTCGGGGCGGGCAAAGGATGACACTGACACGTATCGTCAAAGAAGAGAAGATGAGGAACAGAACAGAAAGAAGAAAGAGCGTGACGAATTGTTTTAATCGAGGAACGAGAAGTGTCTCAACTGCGGGATTCCATCCTTTGGGCTACCTTTAAATCTCCACGGATTCCGGAATGACGCTCACTTTGTTTGTTCTAAGCAAAGGGCGCGCGCTGATAGCAACTGCGATAAGAGCAGACAGTCCGCCGACAAAAAGCCCGTATCGCGCGCCGATATGTTCTCCTACCAATCCAATGATAGGACCTCCAATCGCGGTTGAACCCATCATTGCTACAGTCCAGAAGGACATCACACGCCCGCGCATTTCTGGAGTGCTTTCCAGCTGAACCATCGTGTTAGCAGTGGATGTCAAGTTTATCGAAAAGAAACCTACGAACACCATTCCTAATATCGCCAGTTGGAGCGTCGGCATCAAAGACGCAGCGATGATGCTCACTCCGAAAAGGAAAACGAACAGAATTAGATTTCGAGTGGATATCTTGTGCCGGCTCGCGGCATAGAGCCCGCCTATCACTGCTCCAATTCCAAAAGACGACATAAGAGCCGCGTAACTAGCCGCGTTGCCATGAAACGTCCGCTGTGCCAAGAGCGGAAGGCTTACCTGCCACTCATAGGCGAATGTCCCAATTATCGCCATCATGATAAGCGTGTTCTTGATGAGAGGAGTCGCGAGGATAAAGCGAATTCCATCGCGTATAGTCTGCGGCTGTTTCGCTATTACGTTCTCCCGACGAAGTTCGCTCTTATCCATAATAATAAGCATCCAGATGACGGCGACATATGAGAGCGCGTTAAAAAGAAAACAAAACGCAATGCCAACACCTGCGATCAGCACGCCGGCAACCATAGGACCTATAGCGCGCGCAAGATTGCCTCTCATTGAGTTGAGACTGACGGCATTTTTCATGTAACTTTCATCAACCATTTCCAAAACGAATGCTTGTCCGGTCGGTTCATCGACAGACCTCACCAATCCGTACAGAAACGCGAAAACGTAGAGCATCCAAACTTTTGTCGCGCCAGAATATACCAAAATACTTAATGAAAGCGCCAGAGTCGCGAGCGCGGACTGCGTATAGATAAGCATCCTGTGCTTGTCAAAACGGTCTGCAATGGCGCCACCCAAGGGCCCAAAAATGAGCAAAGGAAGAAACGTGGTGGCGACTACTGCTCCCAATTGAGCGCCAGAACCTGTTATCTGAAGAACGAGCCATCCTAAAGCTACTGTCTGCATCCAGGTTCCAGCAACAGAAATTATCTGCCCAGAAAAATACAGCCGGTAATTCCGGATTTTCAGTGACGCGAACGTGTTGTGTCTTACAGAATGAAAAATCCCCATGCGTACTTTAATCTGATACTAGCATATTTTATCCAGAAAACATGAAGCGCCACCCCTATTTTCTGCCATGGCAGAAAATAGGGGTGGCGCTTCATGGGTGTATCAAGAATTACGGCGTAACCGTAAAGTAAATAGTTCCCGTCTGACCGCCTGCCGCATTTCTTACGTACAGCGGGTACGTGCCAGGATTTACTTGTTGAGCGTATAGCGCGCAAACATTTCCTTGAACAACGTCGCATGGGGAAACATACGCGGGAATCGTGAAGTACAGCGTCGTTCCATTATTCGAGGATGCCAGATTCGACGCGCCTCCAGAACCGAAATACACAGTATTTCCAGAATAGGTGAAGCCAGTTCCTGTCAGAGTTACAAGAGTCCCTACTCGGCCCATCGCTGGCACAACGTTAGAGAGAGTCAGAGGTTCCGCACTATTAGGAGTAACGGTGACGGTAACCGTCGTTGTATTATCAGTGCCAAATCCGTTAGAAGCAGTAAATATGGCCATGTACACTCCGCTTTTCTGATACGTGTGCGTGAAAGTGAGCGTCTGGGTGCC
>MFLD01000005.1:0-10933 GCA_001781465.1 Candidatus Kaiserbacteria bacterium RIFCSPHIGHO2_02_FULL_49_16 | reverse complement strand
CTGCGAAACCGGAGCCGAGGACGGGTAGAGGCCCTCGTCGCCCCATCGCACAGATGTGGTAACGTTCGCAGAGCCATATGCATCCAGCGTGACAGTCCACGCACCTTGTGTTCCGGCGGCAATTCTTACAGGACCATTAACACTAGTGATTGCCGGGGGCATAGCATTCTGCTGAACGGAAGTTACCGTGAAAGGCAGAACGTTGCTTGTAGCCCCTCTTTCGTTTGTGACCGAAATATTGTACGTTCCAACCGCCATTGTCTGCGAGCCGAGGCCAGTGAGTTGCGCTGGAACTAGGAACGAAAGTGACGTGCCGTCAGCCGAGGTGATATTCGTAACTACGCCCGGACCGAAGTGAACGGTGTTCCCGCGCTGAGAAAAGCCGGAACCGAAAACCGTAACGGATGTTCCGACTCCGCCCGATATCGGATACAAGCTATTGATGCTTGCGTTCCAGTAGGCGCCACTGTTCCAATTGCCGCAATTGCCGAAATTTACATACCACGGGCATGAGGATGTCCCTCCACCAGTGACAGAAAACATAAGACTATTGCTCGTACCGCGAGTATTGGTCACATAGACTGGATACACTCCGGGATTTATGAATTGATTCATTAAGTAACATCCGTATCCACTACAATTGGAATTAAACGATGCCGGCACTGTGAATGTGAGAGAATTCCCGTTTGAAGCTACGTTGCCGGGAATTGGAGTGTTGCCAAAGTACACATTATTGTAGGCCGGATCAAAACCGCTTCCATAGATAGTAACCGAGGTTCCTATCGGCCCCGCCGATACAGAGAGCGAACTGATAGCTACATTGCCGGAGTTAGGATAAGCGTAAGAGGGAGTGGAAACATTAACGATTGGTACGGGATTGTATGAGGGAGTAGAAACGTACGAGTTGTTGTTTCCTCCGCAAGTAGAGGCCGCGATGGCGACACGAGTTTGTCCGTCGGCAATCCCCGTAGCCAGAAGAGATTTTTGCGACTGAAAGTTCAAAACTGCTTGACGAGTCGCGGAGCCAAAGAAACCGGTAACCATCCAAGCGCCAGAACCTGGATAATTCTGCGCGAGAAGAAAATTCTGGAGAGCAGTCACGTCAGAACCGCGTGATCCTTGAGACATGTCCTGCGGAAGAGCCACACAAGCGCTAGAAACGGTAGCTCCGTATAAGTACGGATACGAATAACTCTGAGCGATAACCGTACCGGCGCTAAGAACGCTTATTATCGCGATAAAACCTGAAATATATGCTCGATACATAATGATATAAAATGATTAAATTATGGCTTAATAACGGCTTTTATTAGTCAACTTAAGGTCATGCCCGGCACTACATATACCACATACTCGCGAGGAACGCAAGGGGTAGATTAGGCGAAGTATTGGGCGTATTGCGTATTCAGTGTCGTATATCAAGTATGGATTTTGTCCGATTTTATACAAGATACTGCATACAAGATACTAGATACTCATCTACAGTGCGTTGATACTCTCGGTTTTTGCAGTTTGCTCCGAGCGCGCGACTATTTTCTCCATTGTCGCTACGGATTCCACAGGATATTTTCCCCTCGCGGTTTCATCGGAGAGCATGACCGCGTCCGCGCCTATAAGAATCGCGTAAGCGACGTCCGTTACTTCGGCGCGCGTCGGCCTGTTGTTCTCAACCATGAAATACATCATTTCGGTCGCGACGATTACCGGTTTTCCCGCCGATTTCGTTTTCGCGACCATTTCCTTTTCCAGAAACGGAATCTCCTCTATCGGCACGTTTAATCCCAGGTCCCCGCGCGCTATCATAATTCCATCGGCCTCCGTTAAAATTGCGTCGAAATCTTTTACCGCCTGCGCGCGCTCAATTTTCGCGATAACAGGAATCTTTGCTTTCCGCTTATCTAATTCGCCCTTCATCTGTCGGATGTCCTCCGCGGAACCAACATAGGATTGGGCTATGTATTCAACGCCGACCGATATTCCAAAATCAAGGTCGGCGAGGTCTTTTTCGGTAATAACCGACTTTTCTTCCGTATTAAACGCGTGCCCAGAGTCAGTTTTCATTCTTGGTCCCGACAGGTCTTGAATTATAGGGACGCGCTTCCCCGCGGTTTTCGTCGCTTCGCGAATATTCTTTATATAGCCACCGTTGGACTCGTGCGTTCCATGAGAGAAATTGATGCGCGCGACATCCATTCCTCCCGCGATCATTTTTTTGATAATTTCCAACTCCCCGCTCGAGGGTCCGATTGTAGCAACTATTTGCGAGCGAGAGGACATGGCAGTTGGATCACTTATTCTGCGAGCGAGCTGATCTTTTCCAGTCGCTTATATTTAATAACTCTCTCGGGTTTCCGCAGAGACCCGGTCTTTAAGCCGAAACAGCCGAAAGCAAAGGCAAGGTCAGCAATGAAATCGTCGTTGGTTTCTCCGCTTCTGTGGCTCACGATACAATCTACGTCGCGAGAGCGCGCCTCGTGCATAGTGTCTAATGTTTCTGAAAGAGTTCCTATCTGATTTGGCTTAATGATGATGGCGCGAACACTGCACGTGCCTATTGCCCGCGTCAGCATGGCTTTATTTGTAACAGTCAAGTCGTCGCCCACGATCCGCACGTCTGTTTGCTTTTGTAGTTTAGCGAAATCCTCGAACGATTCTTCAAAGAACGGATCCTCTATAGAAAGAATCGAGAACTTTTTTATGAGGGAAAGGTATATTTCGCGCAAATCGTCGGCCGAGTAACGCTCACCCTGCATGACGTAAGCGCCTTCGCTAAAAAAAGAACTGGCGGCGACGTCTGCCGCGATAAAACATTTTCCATCATATCCAGAATCATGAATCGCCTGTGCCGATAATTCAAAAGGCGTTTCGTATGTTCCTTCAGGCAGGACGTATCCGCCTTCATCTCCCACTTCGGCGGCCGTTTCCGCGCCGTACTTTTTGGCAACGATTTCATATAGCGCTTTCTCCAGAACTTCCGCCATTTCAAGAGCTTCAGTAACAGAGTTCGTGTCTGGAACGAGCATATGCTCCTGGAAAGCTATGGGCGATTTAGCGTGTTTCCCGCCATTAATGTAATTCAAATACAAATAAGGGGTTTTGCGGGAAGGTTTAATATCGGCAAGCTGGCGCAGATATTCAAATGGTTCCATTCCTTCTGCTTTCGCCGCGGCTTTGGCAACCGCGATAGAAACTCCTATCGTCGCATTCCCGCCGAGCTTCGATTTATTCACCGTGCCGTCGAGAGCTATTATTTTCGCGTCTATCTGGGATTGATCGTGTACATCCATGCCTGCAATCTCGCGCTTGATAAGCGTGTTCACGTTGTCTATCGCGCGCGAAACGCGGCCATCGGAATCGCGCAGTTCGCACGCTTCAAGCGATCCGGTGGAAGCGCCAGATGGAACGTCAAATGTTCCTTCGTGTTCATCGGCATGCACGGTCACAGAAACAGTCGGGCGGCCGCGCGAGTCTGATGTTTCTCGTGCGATTATGTCAGTAATCTTGTGCATTGCTTTTCTTACCTCTTCAACAACAAAAATAAATCAGATACGTTCGCGTCAGTAGCGCCAGTATACAGCATGTTTCCGACTGATTCCAAGAATCCATATGTGTTTAAACTTTCGATAGACTTCTCAATCGAGAGATTCTTTTGCTTTGCTTTTTTTATCGTATCTATGTCTGTCATCGCGCCTGCCGAGTCGGAATTATCCATGCCATCTGTGGCAATCGCGAGCATAACCTCGCCATCCTTTATGTCTTTGAGCGCCTGCATCGCCACGTATTGGCATCGGCCTCCTTTCCCTCCCTTGCGATTAATCGCGAAACTAGGTTCACCCCCCGCGATTACCGCTGTTTTTTTTCCGAGTTCGCGCCGCATCCTCTCAAGCAATTTTATCGGATGCTCGTAGAGTGATTTGCCGACATTGACCGCCTTGTAACCAAGCCGATGGGCTTCGGCCGCCATCGCGTCAAGAGGCACAGTATTGGAAATAACATTCACATTGCAGACTTTCTCGAAAAGCCTTCTGTCTTTCGGGGTCTCGTTTAATGTATATCCGCTCAAGCCGTAACGCTCGAGAACCGCCTCAGCGTCCGCAACGGTGCTCTTGTCGTAATAAGTCGGGCCTGAAGCAACGTCTTCAAAGTTATCTCCCGGCACATCGCAAAATACAAGTCCGATTACGGTCGCCGGATAGAGAAGCGCCGCAAGTCCTCCGCCCTTTACTCCGGATATATGCCTTCTAACCATATTCATTTCATCTATAGTGCCGCCGACTCGCGCAAAATCATCATATAGCCGGCCGCCTTGCTCGCATTCGCCGATTGGCCAGCACAGAAGCGAAGAGCCCCCGCCCGACACAGCGACAATGTAGAGGTCATTTTCCGAACTATCTTTCGCCATATTCACGATTTTATCCGTCGCGGCAAAATTCCCAACCGACGGCCGCGGATGAGTTCCCTTTTCAATATCAACAATGTCGCAAGTGCCGCCGCGGACATCTATTGCGACGCCCTCTGAAATGCGCCCCCTAAGAAGAGACTCCAAAGTTTCAACTGCTTTGCATGAAGCTTTACCGAATCCGATTATCTTAATCTTGGAGAACGCGTTGAGGTTATATGTTTTTCCTTGAACTGTGAGCTCCGAGCCCGTAATTACGAGCCTAGAGCGTATCACGGCATCAGTGTCTATCGCGTTGTAAGCGGCCTCCGCGATGGAGAGAGCGTCCGCGCGAAGCGCGTTCGTACTCAATTTCTCCGTGTTTGTAATCCACTTTTTCACGATGCAACAATATTTGTCGGCTTACCTGCCACAAAACCGGTGATATTAGCGGCTGTCACTTCCAAAATTTCGTGACACGCCTCGCGCGAGAAGAACGCGATGTGCGGAGTAATTACTACGCGCGGCATATCAATGAGCGCATGGTCGCGGATAAGTATTTTCAACTCATTCATTGACTCAATACCTTTCACTAATTCAACTTCATCTTTCAGCACCCGCTCTTCTTCCAATACGTCGAGGCCCGCTCCCGCAACTTGCCCGCTTTTCAAGGCATCTAAGAGCGCCTCGGTATCAACGAGCTCTCCGCGCGCCGTATTGATAATGAACGCGCCTCGTTTCATTTTCGCGAAAGAATCCTTATTCAATAGATAGCGGTTCTCTTTAGTATATGGCACATGCAACGTCACTATGTCGGAACCCGCGAGCAGTTCATCTAATGGCGCGTACTTTGCCTGTTCGTCTTCCAACTTATTGTCAGGATAAGGGTCCATCATTAAAACCTTCATTCCGAAACCTTTTGCAATTCCCACGACATTGCGACCGATGTTCCCAGTGCCGACAACGCCGAGCGTCTTTCCAAAAAGATTGAAGCCCTCAAGCGCCGAGGTCTTGAAACTTCCCTCCTCGCGCACCTGATGGAACGCCTCAAAAATCCTACGCGATAACGTGAGTATAAGCGCGAAGGTAAATTCCGCCACAGTTTTAGCTCCGTATCGCGGCACGTTGCAAACGACAATTCCCTTTTCCTTTGCGTAAGCGGTATCTATGTGGTCATACCCAGTCGAGCGCGTACTAATGCACTTAAGATTCGGTAGAGCATCAATCTGTTCTTTCTTGAATTCCGAAGAAGTGAAGATGGAAACGGCTTCCGCGTCAGAATTCTCCTTAAGAGCATGAAGGGAAACTATCTCATCAAAAAACACCGCCGTGTGGCCCATGAGCACGGGAGAAAGAATCGAGCGCGCCGCCTCGTCAGCACTAAAAATCAAAACCTTCATGTGAGAATTGTACTGTATGCCTGTCCATACACCAACTTTGGCATTGTTTATATTTTGCCACACGGCAGTTTCATTACTCGCAATGGCTCCACATACAAGCCAGATAATTATCAATGTCAATTTCCTTCAGCAAAATTATGCCAAAGTTGGTGCCGGGGCGGGCTAGAAGCGGTAGGCGCAAGTGTGTGCAGTATATTGATACGCGTTCTTGCTTGTTTTGGATTATTAGATAGAATTTACACATCAAAGAATAATCATATGCGTGACTTCCCTCGTAATCAGGCAAAACAATTGGATCCTAAACTTAAGCGGCAAGATTTTGTTATACATGCCATCGATCAAAAAATTGAGAAAGACGATGGCGATAGAGATGCGTATATGAACAAAAATCATCCGTACGTTCCTGTCACCGCGGAATCACTTGTGAAGGAGGCGAAAGCCGCCGTTAAGCTCCCGGGAGTCGATGCTCGAGAAATTAGAAAGCGGCGGCGAGAAGAACAGGATGAACAGAATCGAAGATTGCAAGATTCGGGAAATTAACGGTATTTAACCCTTGCTCGCCTTGCGAGATGGTGCTTTTCCCCCCTTTGTGTACAATAAACCGAGTCGTGCGCTTATTACTATAAATTTTATTAAAATATGGCAGTAACAGGATATTGTGTTAAATGCAGGGACAAGGCGGGGCGAGAGATTAAGGACGCGAAGGAGATAGAGATGAAGAACGGCCGCAGGGCGATGAAGGGAGTGTGCGCAGTCTGCGGAACCGGAATGTTCAAGATTCTAGGCAACAAGAAATAGAGAGTTGTTCTCTAGTTCGCACAAAAGGCGCCACAAGGCGCCTTTTGTTTTGGGGAAGAAACTTGCTTGCAATTTTTGAGGGGGGGGGGTAACATCGCGTCCAGTGGCCGGAACAGTGGCTCAAACCTACCTCCATGGAGGAATAATGGAAAAAATACGCTTCATTACATTCAATCAAGAACGTAATGGGATTGTCGTGGCGGCGTTTTTTTTGGAAGCCGACACCAAAAAGGTACTGCCCATAGTTGATGGGCAAACGGTTATATTTGACAACCATGTCGGATTCGCTGACAACGGTGAATGGAAATGGGAAACTTTCATGGAATCCTCCCACACCGCAATCGTCAACGAGGGCTGGCTTCTGTTCCCGAATAAGGCCTCATTTCCAATCCGGCTGATGAAGCCAGGTCAGGGTGGGTGGTTGATGCCCCCCGGCGACGACATCAAAGTCGGCCTAAACGATCTCGAGCACTGCGGTTGAGAACCGCGATGTTCTCGAACACGGCGGCAGGCGCAATTCCTGCCGTCGCTTTTTTTACAAACACAAGCACTGGACAAAACTCCGGAGGTTAAACCTCCGGAGAAGAAGCTAGAGTCTGTACCCCGCCTCCCCATGCACCGCCATGTCCAATCCTTCCGCCTCCTCGGACGCGCTGACTCGTAGCGGCATTTTGAAGAACGAGAGAACTTTCAGAATTATCCATGTTGCGACGAAAGAATAGATTCCAACCGCGACAACCGCTATTACTTGCACAAGGAGTTGGTGCGGATTCCCAAACAGAAGCCCGTTGTTCCCCGCAGAGTTAATCACCTTCTCGGCGAAGAAACCAGTTAAAACTGCGCCTGTGAGCCCGCCGATTCCGTGCGCCGCCCAAACATCAAGAGTGTCGTCAATCTTGATTTTATTGGTACGAATATACACAGCTCCATAAGTTACAACCCCCGCAATTACTCCTATCGCAAGAGCTGCGACAGGACCTACGAATCCGGACGCAGGCGTGATTGCAATCAGACCGCACACAGCGCCTGTCGCGGCAGACATGGCCGATGGCTTTCGATTTTCAGCCCAAGAGAGAGTCGCCCATGTCAGCGCCGAGGCGGCGGCCGCAATATTGGTGACGACAAAAGCGCTCGCCGCGAGGACGCCGGCCGTGAGAGCGGAACCCGCGTTAAATCCGAACCATCCGAACCAGAGCAACACGGCTCCCAAAATAACGAAAGGAATGTTGTTGGCGTTCTCGCCAAGACTTGATTGCTTCAACCTCCTGCCGACCAAAAGCGCCGCGGCGAGAGCCGAGAATCCCGCGCTCATGTGGACCACCGTTCCTCCCGCAAAATCTAGCGCACCTAATGCCCGCAACCATCCATCCGGCGCCCACACCCAGTGCGCAATCGGGTCATAAACTAGCGTCGCCCAGAGAATCGTAAAGATGACCAGAGTCTTGAATTTAATTCTTTCGACGAATGCGCCGATAATTAGAGCGGGAGTAATGGCGGCAAACATCAATTGATAGACCATGAACACGAGTGCGGGAATCGTCGCCGCGTAATTTGCGTCCGGCGCAAACCCTACACCGCGCAAACCGAAGAAGTCTAAGTTGCCGATTATTCCGCTACCGGGCGCAAACGCCAAACTGTATCCAATCACCACCCATTGAATGGAAATGAGAGACAAAATCACCACAGATTGTTTTAGAACAGAGACGACATTTTTCGAAGAAACCATTCCTCCGTAGAAAAATCCGACGGCAGGAGTCATAAGCATAACGAGCGCCGCCGATACAAGCATCCATGCCGTGTCGCCGGTATTTATTGAATTAGCGTCGAATACACCTGCCGACGCTCCCGCGAAGAATATCGCTCCGTACCCGACTAAGGAGCCCAAAACAAGAAGCCATAGTGAAGTTCTTATAAGTCCACCGATGCTTCCCGGCTTTAGAAGTTGTTCCATAGGAGCTGGTTCGTAACCTCGTGATGATAAATTATTTCCGACTCTTTGACTTTGGCGCCAAGGGCTTTCGGCGACCTGTCCGCCGCGACTTGTTTGAAAGCCGCGAATTTCTCCTTGCTATCCTCGCTCAATATTTGGGCTATGAATTTGCTCGACTTAAAGTCCGCAATCGCGTCGTTGATGTTGTCCGGCAATGTGCGAACTCTTTCCCTTTTGCCATTGTCCTTCTGCAATTTTTGTCCTTCCATCCCGGTCTTTAGCATCGTATACAAGACGAGGTATGGGTTGGCGTCCGGCGCGACTGATCGAAGCTCAATGCGAGCCGTTCTTTCATTCCCTATCGGAATTCGAATCATTGACCCGCGGTCTATTGCAGAAACTTTTATCTGGTTCGGGGCTTCAAAATGCGGGTCCAATCTGCGGTAGCTATTTACCGATGAGTTTAAGATGAGGCAAATATCCGGCGCGTGATTGAGAAGTTTGTAAATAAAGTCCCAAGCAATCTTGGAGAGGTTGTCCGCCCCTTTCGGGTCGTGGAAGATGTTTTTGCCGTTCTTAGAAATCGAGAAGTTGGTGTGCATTCCGGAGCCGTTAATTCCAGTTATCGGCTTCGGGAGGAATGTTGCAGTCATTCCGAACTTGCGGGCTATCTGGCGGCAAACGAGTTTGTAGAGCTGGACATTGTCAGCGGCGCGCACGACTTCCGCATACGAGTAATTCATCTCAAATTGCGAGGGTGCCACCTCGGGGTGGTCCTTCTCATTCTTGAAACCCATCGCCCTTTGCGCTTCAGCGGCGCTATCAATGAACATCCGGAGTTTGTCCATCGGAAGCGAGTGATAATACCCGCCGGACGATATGAGCTTGAATCCGCCGTTTTCCGCGTAACTCTGCTCGGCGTTTATGCCATCGACGACAAAGCCCTCTATTTCGCACGCGGCGTACGCGGTGTAATTTTCCTTATGTTTCAATATGCTGGTGTAAAGTTTGAGCTGGCTTCGAAAGTCCGAGTGATATGGAGTCCTGTCGCGATTGAGGACAGAAGCAAAGAAAATTACCTTTCCCGGACCGAACACATCCGACGGAAGATATCTGATGCTCGCCCAGTCAATTTCCAAGCGCAAATCGGATTCGTGCTGTGGAGTGAATCCCCGGATTGAAGAGCCGTCAAAGGTAAGGTTGGACAGAGAGTCGAGAAGGAATTCCTTGTCGTAGTCGAGCATATGGAGCCGTCCTTCGATATCGGTAAAACAGAGCGTCACGGCTTTTATCCGTTTCTCTTTTCGCAGGTATTCCGTGTATTCCTTTTCCAAAACTGCCTGTGAAGCCGATTCCCCGCGTGCCTTGGCCTTCAAGTTCAGTTCCTCAAGCTTGGCATAGGGAATCTCTAGGAAATTCTTAAGACCGCCTGTTTTAACATTCTTTTCCTCCATATTATATTAAATTAGCTCTTAATTAGCATAAATATAGCATATCCAAATATAAATGCAAGGATGGCTGTGGATAACCCGCACACTAACATTGCCATTATTTCTGCCGAAGCAGTCCAATCGTTATCTTTCCAATGCTCACTTTTAGCCCACAGTCGTAGGATATCGGGCAATCTTTCAATAAAGAGGCGGTGGCAATGTTAGTGTCCGGGGATAACCCGTCTGGCTTCTCACATTCAAACATTTTGCAAAATGTTTGAATGTTCTATCCAAGGGGAGTCCTTGGGGTGCATAAATAAAAGAAAAAGCCACCGGAACGAGAAGGGGTCGCCGGACGGCTCTTTCCCTTCCGCTCTCTGGCGGCTATTTTGCGTTGCGTTTATCACCCCAAGCGAGTGCTTCCTCGATTGCCCGCTTGAGTTCATCGAGCGACGGCTTTGCGGCGTGGAATGCGTCGAGCGAGCGAACCCTGTCAACGAATTCCTGATAATCGTCAGTCGTAAAGACTACCGCCGGTAGGCCGCAAAGGTTGGGGTCATGCCTGATTTCCTCAACCAACTCAAGCCCTTTCATGCAGGGCATGCTCTGGTCAGTGATCAGGAGGTCATATGACTCACCAGCCTTCAGTAAACCGAGGGCTAGCCCTCCATGTTCAACAACTCTCACGACATGCCCTTCCGCTGTCAACACGGCCTCGAGAGCCTTTTGAAGATTGAGGCCGTCTTCTGCTACCAAAATTCTTAAAGGCGTTTTCATCTTACCGTTCTCCTTTGTCAGGGTTCGTGAATCTTACGTATCTACTCCAATATGAATAACACAAATTCCGCTGATCATCAACCTCGATTTTGACCACTTCCCCCAACAGGTTGACACCATTCAATGCATCTGATAATGTTCGTGCTTACGAACATTCCGATATGCACAGTAAACACTTGAGCCCAGCGCGGGAGGATTATCTTCGTGTAATCCGCCGATT
>MFLD01000004.1 GCA_001781465.1 Candidatus Kaiserbacteria bacterium RIFCSPHIGHO2_02_FULL_49_16 | reverse complement strand
TGACCTTGAGCACTGCGGATTGAACGGCAAGACGCCGAACGAAGCGCTCGCATTATTCGCGTTAATCAATCCGCCAAATGTGTGTGCCTAAAACATACTCGCGCAACAAAACAATCAGACGGGACGATAAAAGTACACTTTTTCATCTTTTGGATTCCTAGGGTCAACTGAATACATCTGGTGCGGCGACCATGTTGGGAAATTTATTCTGTAAGTAATTACCAGGGCCCCGTGTTTAATCTCCTCTTCCAACTTCTTTTCCAGCGCAGGAAGCAAATCCCTTGGCACATATACGTATATTACATCGGCTTTTGATACGTCTATATCAAAAATATCCGCTTTCTTAAAAATCTGATTACTGAAATGGAAAATACCAACCATCCTTGCAAACCAAACGCGCAATCTGCTGTTATCAATGCCTATAACGCGCAGGGCGGGACAAATTTTCAAGATGCTATAGACAAAATTCCCTCGGGAACTTCCTAGGTCATAAAGAATACCGTCCTGTTTATTACTCGCAACAATAATTTCGCCAATCTTTCGGATTGCATTCTCTGAGGTAGCAAAATCTTCTCCGCCGAATAAAGCGTCGAGTAGGAAAAGAAAATACAGCGAGAAAGTCGCCATTAATAAAATACCAAGGATTGCTACGGAATACAGAATCATTGAATTTTATTAATCCAATGGTCCATATTATTGAAACGGCTGCATCATGGGGTCTGGAACTTTTTCCGGCTCTACATACCTGGCGCGAATATCGGCTTCTATCTCTTCCCTATCTTTACCATATGTCAGATATGAAAGTTCCTTGAGTGCGGGAACTTTGCTTGTATCATGCTCTGCCGGTTTTTCCGTCTGGATTGTAAACGGCCTCGCCGGCACTCCATTCACAAGAAGCGACATAACAGCATTGTAATTGGGGAGATTTTCCAAGTCTGGCGCTGTGAATCCGGGCTCGAATTGCTTGGCGAGAAATTCTGCGTCTGTCGTACCGACGCGAAATGCCGCTTTCGTGCCGACGTTTCCTATAACGGCATCGCGGATTTTCTCGTCTAACTGCGCGATGAACTGGTGCGCGATGATAAGAGAGAGTTTGTATTTTCTTGCTTCGGAAAGAATCGTTCCGATGGACGGAGTCGCGAAGTTCTGAAACTCATCGATATATAGATAGAATACTGGCAGGACCCCTTTCGTATCTACGCGTGAGAATGCCGCTTGAAGAAATTTGGAAACGAGCACAAGCCCGAGAAGCGAGGTGTTGCGGTCGCCCAAGCGCCCTTTAGACAAGTTTGCAAGAAAGATTTTCTTGTCGTCCATAACCTTACGGAAATCAAAAGCCGATTTTTCCTGCGCGACGATTGGGCGCATGATGTCGTTCGCTAGAAACACATCAAACTTGCTGGAAATGTAAGGCGTCACGTTCTCAAGAGAGGCATCTCCGCCGGCGGCCTCGGCAATCTTCCTCCAGAATTGGATGATGACCGGATTCTTACATTTTGAGATTTTGAGGTCGCGGAATGAGGTGTCGGCAAATACCCGCGGAACTTCCAGGAACGTGGAGCCGGAATCCGGATCCTCTACGACCAACTGCACGGCGTTGCGGTAGTATTGTTCGAACATCGGACCGAATGCTTCCGGCACATCGGCGTAAAGCTTGCGGAAGATGCCATACACTTCGTCCACCACGAACGTTTTCATTTCCGGTTTGGAGCGATCGTATTCCAGCATGTTTAGACCCATAGGGCGCGCGGTATATGCCGGGTCGAAGTAAATCACATCGTTCATACGCTCAGGAGGAATGGCCGCGAGAATATCTTCAATGTCGTTTCCATGCGGGTCAATGAACGCGACACCTTCTCCGTTCTTGATGTCCTGAATAATCATGTTCTTTATGAGGGTAGTTTTTCCTGTTCCCGTCTGTCCGATGACGTAGCAATGGCGCATACGGTCGGAAGCGCCGAAATGCACCGGCGTTTCCGTCGCGCCATAACGATTGATGCCGAGCGTAATGCCCTCGGCGGCCATCGCGACAGGCGACGGCATCTGCTTGGCAAACGCTCGCTTCAGTTCGCGCGATGTCGTCAAACGCTCGGCTGTGAAATGGAATATCGACGTCACTTCCGCGAGGCTCAAGGGCATTATTATTGACCTGTCGAACGAACGATATATGAAATCGCGCAAAAAGCCGTTAATGCTCCAACTCCCGACCTCCTTAAACATCATGTGATTGCCCTTCGGGTCGTCGTATTGGTTGAACGGCGCCATCAAGTTCTGTAGAATATCCTGCGCTCGCTTTTTGTCCGGAGCCGAGGCCACAAGGCGGATAAGAACAGGCGCTATGCGACTTTTTAGTTTGCGTCCAATTACCTCTGTCGCGACTTGATCTGTGGCACGTCTAAACTCCTTGTCCTTTTCCTCTTTGTAAATTTCTGGCATAAAAATCGCCCTGCCAAATTCAGCGGCAATGTCTCCCAAAACCGTCTCAGGAACCTTGAGTGCCCGAGCAATATGCCATCCTTTTTCTATCACGCGAATTATCTTTTTGTAGTGCCTGTTGTACCTGTCACCCTCATTTCCAACAATGATCTGGATGGCAGCGCCTTCTCCGTGCTTCGCGAGTTTCGCGAAAGCGGAGAGCAGAACATTCATAGGATCGTGTTCGAACATCTCGGCAGTCTTCAGTGGGAAAGCGGGGTGATCGGCAAGCCGCGCTATCGCGCCGGCACTTTCACCCTGATAATTAAAAAGATTGTAGTCGCCTCGACTCTCGGAAATGCGAGCATTCGGAAATACTGATGATATTAAACGCTCAGCGAGAACCTGTTTTGCGCGCGGAACTCCTAGATACAAAGAGATTTCTTCCGACCCATTCGGGACGGCGATTTCCAGAGAGAAGCCTTCGTCTTTAGAGATAAGCGATGTGAGCCCGGCATAGAGCTGTTCGGACGATGAGAGTATTTGCTCCAGTTTCATCTGCCCTTGCTGTTCTTTATCTTTTCCCCCATAAGCCTGGGGCTGAATCTCGAAAAGTACCATGTGGAGCGCGCGTTTCACTTTTTCCGCCGGAGCAAAACCCTTTTCCGGCAGGCCTTCGGCAATGTACCGAACAAGCATCCGGTGCAGGTCATCCTCCAGATGCGGATTCTTCATTCGCGCAACTACAGAGAGGGCGTTGCGTATCCCGTGCTCCGCGACAATTTTTAGCAACCCGTCCATCTGTGCGTCATGCTCTTCCGGCTCAAGATTGAGCGCGAGCCGAATCGTGTCATGCTCGGCCATGACGACCGCCTCATGCAAAACGGTATGCGCGGGAGTCGCCGCATACGCGGCTATTTCGCGCTTCGCTATGCGGTCTTTTTCGATGCGATTTTCCGCGGTTTCCAATTCTCCTGTTTTCTCTTTCACCTGCTCGCGCAAATAAGCGAGCTCCTCGTGCGGGGACTTAAATTTCTCCGCGACCTTGGTTATTCGCTCTCCTATGAAGCGCGGTTCCTCTGTAGCCAGTACCATCATCCCAAAATTATACCATCACTGCGCCAACGCCTTGGCGCCAATGTCGCGGCGGAAATATTTACCTTCAAAATTTATGAGCTCAACTGCTTCGTAGGCACGGTCGAGGGCGATTTTTAGAGTGTCGCCGACTGCCGAAACTCCGAGCACACGACCACCCGATGTAACCAAGTTGCCACCTTGAATTGCGATACCTGCGTGGAATATAACAACTCCGGGAACTTTGTCTGCCCCCTCAATTCCCGTTACTGGAAATCCCTTTTTATATGCGTCCGGATACCCGCCGGAGGCGAGAACGATATTTACCGCAAATCCGGTATTCCACTCAATTTTTGTTCCGGCAAGTTTGCCATCAGCAGATGCTTCAAGAATATCTAGCAAGTCTGTCTTTAGCAATCGCATATAAACCTGACACTCCGGGTCTCCGAAACGCGCGTTGAACTCAAGAACCTTGGGGCCTTGCGACGACATTTTAAGGCCTGGATACAAAATGCCCGAGAACGGCGCTCCATGCTCCGCGAGCGCTCCCAGCGTCGGGCGCACGACGCGAGTTTCTATATCTTTCAGGGCTTCCGCTCCCACCCACGGCACTGGCGCAATCGCCCCCATGCCTCCGGTATTTTTTCCGGTGTCATTTTCTCCTACCTGCTTATGGTCCTGCGATGGTGGAAAAAGAACGAAGTCTTTCCCGTCCGCGAGCGCATGAATTGATATTTCCTGCCCGTCCAGATATTCCTCAATGACAACTTCATCGCCCGATTTTTTGAAAACATGCTGTACCATAATTTCTTCAAGCGCGGATTCTGCCTCCGCGAGTGTCATGCATACGTAAACTCCCTTCCCGAGTGAAAGCCCGCTTGCCTTGATGACGATGGGCGCTCCGAGCTCGCGCACGTACGCGAGCGCGTCGTCGTGATTAGAAAAAATCTCGAATTCGGCGGTGGGAACGCCCGCCTCTCTCATCAAATTCTTCGCGAATGCTTTTGACCCCTCTATATGCGCCGCCGCTTTGGTAGGCCCCCACACGCGCAATCCGCGCAACCTAAATAAATCCACGATTCCTTCGGCAAGCGGATTGTCCGGGCCAATGACCGTAAGCGATATTTTTTTCTCTTCGGCAAAATTCGCCAGATTCTCAAAATCTATTGCTTCAATAGGAACATTTTCTCCAACGAGACGCGTGCCGCCGTTTCCCGGCGCGATGTAAAGCTTTCCAATACTCGGAGATTGCTTCAATTTCCACGCGAGAGCGTGTTCTCGCCCTCCGCCACCCACTATTAATACATCAGTTGCCATAGAATATTAGTCCTTGCTTAATTCTATCGACTATTTGCTCAAAAACTTTGTCGCGAGTTCCGTAAACATAAACAGGGTAAGTTTGCGAAGGATCCATAACTTCAACCCAGCCCTTGCGTTTCTTGTACATACCTATGGAAAGAGGATTCTGAGTTTTTCCCCCCTTTTTTTCCTTGTCAGTTGCATCATGCAGAACAACTGGCATACTCGACTCTCGGCTTATTTTCTCCACTTCCGCCATTAACTGGGAAGCAAAACCCTTTCCCTGTTCTTCTCGCTCTACCTTTAAGTCATACACGAGATAAAGCCGTATCGGTTCACTCAATGGAACCAATGAAATACTGCCCGCGATTGATTCGCTCCCAAACTTTCTTATATTAATTGTGCTTCCAAGTCGTTCTATTTCCCCGAACTCTTTTCGTATGGTGAGCAACTCATTCATATTGTTGTCAAAATCTCCGGTCCGTTTTTGGTGACGATGATTGTGTGCTCGAAGTGCGCGGTGCGCGAGCCGTCTTTCGTGCGATAGGAATGACCGTCTTTGTCGATATAGAGTTCTCCAGAACCGAGCGCCATCATTGGCTCTATCGCGATTACAAGTCCTTCTTCAAGGTTTACGCCGCTTCCGGGCGCGCCAAAATTCGGCACATGCGGTTCTTCGTGAACTTTAAGGCCGACTCCGTGACCGGATAGATTTCTCGGAAACCCGAAGCCGTATTTTTTTGCTACGCGTTCGACTGCATATCCGATATCGCCCGTAGTATTGCCGATTTTCGCCGCCGCGATTCCCGCGGAGATTGCTTCTTTCGTCCCTTTCAGCAACCGTTCATCTTCCGGTCTATGCTTCGCGCCAGCAATCACGGTCGTTGCGTGGTCTGTAAAGAAACCCCTGTGTTTTATCCCGAAATCAAGGCAGGCGACATCTCCTTCTTCAAATGGTCTACTGCTCTCGCTTGCGGGTGAATGTACAATTATGTCATTGACCGATACGCACAGTCCCGAAGGAAACGGCGTATCATTTTTGACGCCGGTATAACCATAAAAAGCGAGCTCGTCGCCGTCATTTTCAACCATTTCTCGCGCCTTCTGCTCAAGCTCTTTTGGAGTAATTCCAGGTTTAACCATTTCGCTCAAAATCCTCAAGTGCTTCGAGAGCCGGCGCCCACCCTCGCGCAATGCGGATATTTCTTTTTCAGATTTGGCAATCATTTGGAAAGCTTTAGAGCTGAAAGTATGCTTTTGTGAATGGTGTCTACATCCGGCTCTCCGTCAATCTCATGGACAACGCGTCCGCGACTCTTAAGAAGTTCTAGTTGCGGCAGGACATCGGTCTTCGTCCACGCAAGCCGTCTGCGGATTCCCTCTTCTGTATCATCGTTGCGACCGCGGCTTATCAATCGCTTCACTGCCGTATCATCCGCAATAATAAGGTTGATTATTTGCAAATCATCTCGCTTGAAGAACTGCATCATATCGTCGAACCCGCGAGTCTGGTCATCTCCGCGAGCAAGACCGTCCGCAATAATATGTTCTTCTCCGGAGAAATTATCCACAAGCGCCTTCGTCTGGAGATAAATCGCCATGAAATCATAGATGCGTATGCCGTTGTCGATGATCTCGCCTACTAATTTCCCCGCGTGCGTACCTGTATCGCGCAAGCTACGGAGTTCATGGCCCATGTCAATACGGATAACTTCGCGGTCGGATTTTAATTTCAAGTAATCCGTAAGCATTTGCACCTGGGTGCCTTTGCCTGCGCCTTGAGAGCCAAAGAAAAGTAAGGTGACGGGTTTCATGTCAGATTTAATTAGAGAGCAGAGCGAGCTTAGTAAATCTTAGACCCGCCCAAACTTTTGAAATTTCAGGGCGGACAAGCTTGTCCGATTGAATTTGCATATTGGCATTGATTTGTAACATATTTTGGTTTTCTCAAAAGTTTAGGCGGGTGAAGTAAAATATAGTCGCTACGCTTCTTATTTTACTTCAGATTATAGCCCTCTTTTTGGAGTATTTCCATGACTTCCGCGGCTGTTTCTTGAAGCTTTCCATCTGCATTCACAACACGGTAATCGTATTGCGGAGAGTGCAGGCGCATCTCGTCTTCTGTGATGCGCATGCGCGCATTGAATTCCTTATCTGCCCATTCCGGATTCCGCGAGCGTAGTCGTGCCTTAAACTGCTCGATAGACTCGGGCATGATAAAAATTGTTAGGGCATTGTAACGCTCCTTGAGAAGTTTTGCCCCTATGATATCTACTTGCGCGAAAACTATCTTTCCCGCGGAGAGGGCTTTTTCAAGCGCGGGAAGATACGTTCCGTAATAAGTGTTGAGCGCGGAAACAAATCTGTGCTCCGGAATATTCCCTTTCGCGAGCTCTTCATCAAATTTCTCCTGCGTGAAAAAGTGGTAATCTACGCCGTCTTTCTCCCCGGCGCGCGCGGCGCGCGTGGTCGCAGTAACAAGGCGCGCGCAATTAGTATGATTTTTCAATATTTCTCCGATGACAGCATTCTTGCCGCTTCCGGAGGGACCTGCGATGACCACGACCTGTCTTGTCATAAATCAGAAAAAATCATAAATACTAAAACATAAATCCCAAAATAAGGTTTTTGTTTATTTTTTACTATTCGAATTTCGTGCTTTTTCGAGTTTAGTATTTCGTGCTTCGGATTTTTAGTATTCTCGTATTGAAGTTTGCGCGTCAATCTTTTTAACCACATCGAGAACGACGGAAACGACTATCAAAAGCGCGGTGCCGCCTATGGTAACCGCCGTAATTCCGGTAACTCCTTGGAGTATTAAAGGCAAAACCGCGAGGAATCCCAGAAAGAGCGCGCCGACAAGCGTAATACGCGTAATGATATTGCCAAGATATTCCGATGTTGTGCCTCCAGGACGTACTCCCGGAATAAACGCGCCGTTTTTCTGCAAATTTTTCGCTATCTGCGTGGGCTCGAACGTAATCGCGGTGTAGAAGTAGGTGAACAAGAACACCATTCCGAAATAGAGCGCGCCATATATCCATTGGTTCGCAAGCACCGAGACCACCCACGAGGCAACCGTCGCGACTAATGCGATTGAACTTTTCGCGAGAAATGTCGCGATCATTTGCGGGAAGAGCAGAATTGAAAGCGCGAAAATTATCGGCATCACACCAGCCTGATTCACGCGAAGGGGCAAGTATGTGGAGACGCCACCCATCACTTTCATACCGCGCACTCGCCTCGCGTACGTAACGGGTATCGGCCTTTCCGCTTCCGTGACGAAAACAACGCCCGCGGTAATCACAAGGGCGACCGCCGCAAAACCGATATACGCCGGCAATTGAGAAATGTCAAAACTGAAAATAAACTGCGACACGGCGCTGGGAATTCCAGCTACTATGCCGGCAAAAATCAAAAGCGAGATGCCGTTTCCAACTCCGAATTCCGTAATGAGCTCTCCTATCCACATGAGGAGAATCGCTCCGGCCGCGATGACAATGACGTTGGTCAGAGTGTGCATGAAATCCATCTCTGGAACAATTCCATTCTGACGCAAAAGCACTAAAAATCCGAACGCCTGTATGAATGCAAGAGGCACTGTGAGATACCGCGAATATTGCGTGAAGCGCATACGGCCGGAATCGCCCTCCTCCTGGTACATCGCCTTGAGGGCTGGAGAGAGAACAGACACAAGCTGCATGATGATTGATGCTGTGATGAACGGGGAAACTCCTATCATCATAATAGAAAGGTTCGAGAAGCCGCCTCCAGAAAAGACATTTAAGAGTCCCAAGAACTGATTGTTGCCGAGGAAGTTTTCTAACGCGGCCACGTTAATTCCTGGGATTGGAATCGCTGCAAGCAAACGGAACACAACGAGGGCGCCGAGAACAAAAAGTACGCGGTCGCGAAGCGTTTCGTCGGTAACGATGAGTTTGAGCTTGCGAATGAAGGTGTCGAACATAATGATTGTTATAATCGTTGTAATCGTTCTAATCGTTCTAATCGTAGATGCATTTTGATTTTGCGTTTATAACGATTATAACTTTGCTGCGATTATAACGTTACGCTGCCTCCCGCTTTTTCAATCGCTGAGCGAGCGGAAGCAGAAACAGCGCATCCCTTGAAATGCAACTTCTTGCCTATCGAGCCGCCCATAATTTTGACCGGCGGGAAAAGCGGACCGCGCTCTCGAATAATTCTTTTCTCATTTAGGATGTTTGGTGTAACCTCTGCCCCGTCCGCAAAATGCTTGCTCAAATTCTGGAGCGAAACCGGAATTGAATCCTTGCGCGATGGGTTCACCGTGCGGCCGCGGTTTTTGCCATATCCGCGTCTTTTTGGCAATTTCTTTATGATGTCGCGAAGTTCTGGACGTTTCTTTCTTCCTGAACGGGCATTCTGGCCCTTTGTGCCACGTCCCGCTGTTTTCCCACGCTTTCCGCCACGACCAACTCGCTTTCGAGAGCGAGCAGTTACGCGTATGAGATTGTTTAATCCAGTAGACATATAATTATTTTTTAGACACCGCCTTGAGTGCCTCCATCGCGGCGCGCGCGTTGTTGAGCGGATTCTTGCTTCGCGAAAGAAGCTTCGCCGTAACATCAGAAATTCCAGCCAATTCCAATACAGCTCGCACCGATGAGCCAGCCACAAGACCGCGGCCTGGGCTCGGTCTGATTTCCACAATTGAAGCACAATACTTCGCCTCGACGTTGCGCGAGATGCTGCGAGTTTTTGTGAGGTTTATCGTGAGCATGCCGCGCTTTGCCGCACGGGTCGCTTTTTCTATCGCAAGCGCGGTATCGGCGGCTTTGCCCAAGCCAACTCCGACACGCCCCTTCTTGTCGCCCAAAACAAGAGCCGCGCTGAAATTGAAACGTCGGCCTCCAGCCATGACACGAGCAACACGGCGAATGCCGATAAGTTTTTGCGCAAATTCGCTTCTGCGTTCATCGCGGTCTTTCCTCGGTCCGCGAGTAGGACGGCCGCGCCCCCCTCGATCTCTGTCTCCCCCGCGGCGCGGAAACGTCTTTTTCTCCGGCTCTTTCGTGTCTGCTGGCACCGCGACATCCTCAACAGGCAACAAAACAACTTCCGGGACAACAACATTTTCTACCTCATCAATAATTTTTGGTTCAGCAGTCATAAGAAATAGTCAGTAGTAAGTAGTAAGTAGATAGTAGTAAATTAGAATTCAAGACCGGCGGCTCGAGCGGCATCCGCAAAAGCCTTTATAGTCCCCTGATATTGAAATCCGCCACGGTCAAAGACTACTTTTTTCACGCCCTTCGCGTTCGCGAGTTTCGCTAATTCTCCCGCAGACACCTCCGCGCGCTCGCGTGGGGTTTTACCTTTGGCATCAGCAGAAGATATAGCGGCAAGAGTCACTCCCTTTGAGTCATCGATAAGCTGGGCGATAAGTCGAGTGTTTGATTTGTACACAGAGAGACGCGGGCGATGTCCCGTCCCGATTATCTTTGCGCGAACACGGCGGTGCCTGCGCTCTCTTTTGTCTTGTTTATCTATGGACATATATTTGGATTTTTATACTGTATACAAAATACTGAATACCATATACTTACTTTATGCTGCGGCGCTCGTCACTTTCTTGCCTGCTTTCTTGCGAACCACCTCTCCCTCGTAGCGGATTCCCTTGCCTTTGTACGGTTCCGGTTTCTTTAGAGCTCGGACAGACGCCGCAAACTGGCCTACCTGTTCCCTATCGGACCCAGAAATCGTAATGACATTCTTCTCTAGAACGACATGAAGGCCATCTGGAATTGAAACCTTAATAGGGTGAGAAAATCCTATGGCGAGGGTGAGCGTCTTGCCGGAAAGTTCGGCCTTGAAGCCGATGCCTTCAATCTGGAGTTTTTTTACGAATGGCTTGTTCACTCCCGCAACCATATTGCGGATGTGCGCGGCGTACGTACCCCAAAGAGCGCGGGCAAGGCGTGTTTCCGAAGTAGGCACGACTGTAACGGAATTTCCCTCAACCTTTATAGAAATGTTCTGATGTACAGCGCGCGTCAAAACACCGCCCTTTCCCTTGACGCTGACCGAACCATCAGCAACGGAAATTTCCGTGCCAGAAGGTATTACGATTGATCTTTTTCCTGTTCGGGACATGTTAGTTTTCCTTAACGAGTGATAACGAGTTTGGAAGCTCTTACATCCAGCTGTAGTTTTGAGCACCAGAAGTTTTTTGGTTTACATTTCTCTTCGTTATAGTTCGGTATAGTGTCATATTTCGATTATTTATCAAAACTACGGCTGGATAAGCAAAACATAGTCGCTACGCTCGTTGTTTTGCTTACCATATTTCAAAAAGCGCCTCGCCGCCGACATTCTCTTTGCGGGCTTCCTTGCCTGTGAGAATTCCTTTTGGGGTGGAGAGGATGAGAGCGCCGTGGCCATAACGCACGGGAACGATTTCTCTCGCGCTTTTATAAAGGCGCCGACCCGGCTTTGACACTCGCTTCACGCCCTGAATCGCAGAGTGACCTGCGGTGTCATACTTGAGAACCACATCTAGGGTCTTCCGGACTTTTTTGCCTTTCTTTTCAATAGACGCAACAAATCCGGCATTTTTGAGCTTTTCCGCGATTGCGTGTTTTAACGCCGAGTACGGAACCGAGACACTGGCTTTCTTGACCGCGCCAGCGTTCTTGAGACGAATTATGAAGTCACCGACAGTATCGCTTACCATACCAGATTGCCATAACTTACAAACTTGGATGCAGTTCGAGGCGCGGAGAAGGCGGCGCGCGAGGCGTATGAATAGTACGATGAGCGCGACGCAGAGGCTTCGCAACGATGAAATGCGCCAAGTTTGGAAGTTATTACCATGAAGATTTTTTGATGCCGGGTATATTCCCTTCAAGCGCCTCTTCGCGGAAGCAGATTCGGCAGAGATTGAAGTCGCGAAGAAATCCGCGCGGACGACCGCACTTGAAACAGCGCCGAATCACCCGACTCTTGAATTTCGGTTTTCGTTCCGCTTTAACTACCATTGACCTTTTGGCCATATGTATTTATGTGTGTAGCCCGAAGGAGAGGCTGGAAGCTCCTGCATCCTGGCCTTGCGGCAGAAGATTACGGAAGCTTCTTCGCGTGACCCTGTTCTTCTTCCAACTCGTGGTTAAAAAACAAAGCCCCCAACGAGGCCTCGAAAATATACGCGAGATGAGAAGCAAAGTCAACAACATCACACCGCGACCACAATGCGAACCGAATATCAGGATGATCTACCAAGAAAATTATTTATCGCCCTCAGAGCGATGTTTCTGTTTTCCGCATTTTGTAACCACTTCAGATTTCCGGCGCTATTAAGCTCTGCCATGGCATTCTCGGGTATCTTTTCTTGTTTCTTCAAAAAGTTAGAATAAACTTCAAGTTTACGGCGAAAATCTCTAACTCCTGGACTTTCTTCATCCTGTCTCGCGCCATCCATGAGAAGAAATGGGTATCTCTTTTCATCAGTTCGCGATTCCCACTCATGCCCTAGATATCTGCAACTAATCACATCAGACCCTGTCTCTGGGTCCTTGCTAAATCTTAAGTTGCCTTTTTCCGGGTCTTGCAATTCCACAATCAAATCGAAGTCACCCTGTTTGAATCCATATGACTTCACTAATCTATCACGCTGCTTGGACTCTTCTGCCTCCTGTCCGCCCATGTTTCCTCGACCAATTTTCTCCACCTTCTTAAGGTTAGGTTCATTTTTCCTGCCAAAAACTCTGTCTAGCATTCCCATAATTTTTCTCTTTATTCCTAATACCCCCATGCTACCCCCCCCCACAAGACACGCAAGTGGCAAAAGTGGACATCGAAAAGCGACCCTCTTTTATCAAGGCGTTGTCAAGGTGACACCTTGACATGGACAGCAAGAGGCGCAAGCAGGAAAAGTGGACATCAACTTGCGTGTTAACTTGTTATATGTACAATTGTACATATGAATACAGCAACAAAAAAACTGACTATACTGGTGGAGGCGGATGTGTATCGCGCGCTTCAGAAGCGCGTCGGTCGCGGCAACATCGGGCGTTTTTTGAGCGATGTCGCACGGCCGCACCTGGCGCATGATGCACTATTGCGCGCGGGCTATGCTGAAATGGCCGCTGATTATGCGCGCGAAAACGAGGCGCGCGCATGGAGCGAGGGATTGGTGGCAGACTCCTATGGTACGCATGGTAAAAAGTAATTTCCCTAAGCGCGGCGAGGTGTGGTGGGTTTGTTTCGACCCTTCAATCGGTACCGAAATGAAAAAGACACGCCCGGCAATCGTGATGAGCAATGACAGTGCGAATGAATTTCTAGAGAGGATTCAGGTAGTGCCGCTCACTAGTAATACGGCTCGCGTATACCCGAGCGAAGCGCTAGTTACCGTGCAAGGAAAAAAGAGCAAGGCGGCGGCCGACCAGGTTGCTACTGTTTCAAAAAAGCGCGTATACAAAAAGATTGGAAGTCTAAACGCGCGCGATCTCGCAGAGGCGGAATATGTGCTGAAGATTCAGTTGGGATTATGAACGGGCTATAGATTATTTCTTTGTTTTCCCTTCTCGCAACGGCAACCCGAGATACCTCAAAAATGCTTCTGCTTCTTTTTTGTTTTTTGCGGTTGTGACTATGGTTACTGCCAACCCAAAAATGTCCTTGCTGTCTTCGTCGGAGGTTTCCGGAAAAACGATATTTTCTTTAAAGCCGATTGTGATGTTGCCCATTTCATCGATAGTTTCCGGTTTTATGCCACGAAAATCTTTTGAACGCGGAAGAACGATGTGGATTATTTTGTCCAGAAAAGATTGCGCCCTTGCGCCTCGCAAAGTCACCTGGTAGCCGACGGTGTCGCCCGCGCGAATTTTAAATGTTGCGATAGATTTCTTCGCCAATCGCTCGGCCGGAGCCTGGCCTGTAATTCTCGCGAGTCGATTTTTGATAACTTCCCGCTTCTTTGGGTCGTGCTTTGCACCAACGCCGGTCGCGACAACAATTTTAGACACCTTCGGCGCCTGCATAATGCTCTTATAGTGAAATTGCCCCTTAAGAGCTTCGAATGTTTTGTGCTGTACTGTTTGTGTTTTCATGGTGTTTGAATTTTTATACTAGATACAAGATACTAGATACAAGATGCTCATTTAACTTCCTGCCCGCTTTTCACGGCAACGCGGCTGCGCACGCCCCCTTTGCGGACGATGCGAATTCGTGTCGCCTTGCCACCTTTTGGGTCAGAGAGCATCACGTTAGAAATATGAATCGACATCGGCTTATCAACGATTTGTCCTTTGCGATTCTTCGCGGAAGGACGACGGTGTTTTTTCACAAGATTAATGCCGTCTATCAGCACGCGCTCCTTTTTGGGAAGCGCGAGAGAAATCGTTCCGGTTGCCCCGCGATTCTTGCCCGCAATAACTATCACCTTATCTCCTTTTTTTAGTTTCATATATTTATACGACCTCAGGCGCTAAAGTAACGATTTTCTGATACCCCCGCTCAACTATCTCGCGTGGAATCGGGCCAAAGACGCGATTTGCCTTCGGCTCTTTCTTTTCTTTCTCAATCAAAACCACCGCGTTCTCATCAAATCGGATGTACGAGCCGTCTTTCCGGCGAAACGCTTTTTTCTGGCGCACTACGACGGCGCGATGTATTTCTTTCTTCTTGACTGCTTTTCTCGGCTGAGCAGTTTGGATAGAGATGACCACCTCGTCGCCCAGTTCCGCATAACGTCGCTTTGAACCGCCGAGGACTTTGAAAACACGTCCGATTGTCCCTCCGGAGTTATCGACTATTTTCACTATCGAGCGAGGTTGAATCATGGTGGGTAGTTAGTAGTAAGTAGTCTGTAGTTAGTAGTCAAATGCAAAATACATTATTTGACGATAATGAAATGCTTATTTTTAGAAATGGGGCGGGTCTCTCGGATGATTACCTTTTCACCGATTACCGCGGTATTGCCCGGATTGTGAACGAGGAATTTCTTGCTTCGTTTCATGTATTTCTTGTATTTAGGATGCTTCACATATCGGTCCACTTGAACGGTAACTGTGTCTTTCATGGCAGACTTAACGACAACTCCTTCAAGGAATTTCCCTGCCTGCGCCGTGCTCGCCGCGGCAGGCAGGCCTACTTGCGTCGTGCTTGTTGAATAACTTAGTTTTTCAGTCATATAGTACTCTGTTTCTTTTCGAGCGCCTCTCTTGATTGCAACTCAGTCAATATTTGAGCTATCTCTACGCGGAGGTTGCGGCCGTCCCGTACGTTCCTCACTCGACTACCTGCTCCGCCAAAACGAAACACCCTCAGCGCTTCGCGCTTTTCCGCAACAGCGCGCAATAAGTTCTCGGTACTTTGTGTTGTTATCTCATTTGACATACCAGTATACTAATTAACTTCTATCAATAATGCGCACTTTGAACGGCAGTTTCTTACCGGCTTTCCGCAGAGCCTCGCGCGCCATTGATTCCGGTGCTCCATCCACCTCAAAAATGACACGTCCTGGACGCACGTCAAAAACGTAGCCGGCAACATCACCTTTCCCGCTACCCATGCCTACCTCGGCTGCTTTTTGCGTTCGTGGTCTGTCTGGAAAGACACGAATCCAAATCTTCGCGCTCTTGCCAGATGCTCGCGAGAGAGCGCGTCGTGCCGCCTCTATTTGATTTGATGTGAGACGCGCCTGCCCCATGGATTTGAGACCATAGGAGCCGAAGGCGAGAGTGAGTCCGCGTGTTTCCGGCCGTACCAGGCGGTTACCACGTCTGCGCCCGGTCTGCCATTTGCGATGTGCTGTTTTCTTGGGAGCTAACATATCTTTATTCTAAAGCGCAGAATTACGCAGACCGTCTACAGGTGCCGATACCAACCCTTTCGGCCGAACACCGACTCTCGCAGAATTAATTCCGCGACCTTCTGCGTCAGTTCTGCGTTTGTCTGCGGTGAACACATCGCCTCGGTATATCCATACCTTTACTCCCAAGACGCCGTACGGAAGATACGCGACTTCTCTAGCGAAATCAATGTCGGCACGCAGTGTCTGGAGAGGCACCCGTCCTTTCTTGATTTCTTCAGTACGCGACATTTCGGCTCCACCCAAGCGGCCAGCGATGGCGATTCGTACCCCTTGCACGTCGCGATTCGCCATCACTTTCTCAACTGTCTGCTTCAATACCCTGCGAAACGTCATGCGCTTCTCCAGTCCCTCGGCAACCATATACGCGACAACTGGCGCTTGGGACTCCGGCGAACGAACCTCTTCAATATCCAATTTAACTGTTCGCGGCTCCACTCCCTTTATCTTGCGCACTAGTTGTTCCAACTCTTTTGCAAGCTTGATGCTTCCCTCTCCTCCCCGCCCGATGACAAGCCCGGGGCGCGACGTCTTAAGCAAGACTTTAACGATCTTCTCCCTTCTTTCTATTTCTACGGACGTTATGTAGTTGCCTCGCAAGCGCTTCTTCAAAAATCGGCGAATTGAGGAATCTATCATCACATTTTCTCGGTATTGCGCGGGCGTCTTTGAGAACCAGCGGGATTTCCAGTCTCGAATTATGCCGAGGCGATGCGCGTATGGATGTACTGTGTGGGTCATATGATGAATAGCTTCTAGCTTCTAGCTTCTAGCTTCTTAGCGAGTTTCCGCGCGGGCTTGCCCTCCTTAGCTTTAGCGGAGGGAGCAAGCTCAATTCTCAAAATACTATGCGTCTTGCGCAAAGTTCCGGAACGGCCTCGCCCGAACGGGCGCGCTCGGCGGAGAACCTGGCCTTTATCAACGCTCACGAGCTTCACAAAAAGTCCTTCCGGAGACACCCCCGAATTGCGCGAGTTTGCAACGGCAGATTCAAGAAGTTTCCTGAACGCCTCGGACGATTTCTGCATCAAAAAAGAAAGTGCTACGCGCGCCTGCGGGACTGTTTTCCCTCGAATTAAATCCGCGACGAGGCGTACCTTCCTCGGCGACTGATGATAATTTGTGAGTATGGCTTTCATGTTAGAGATTCTTAATGAGTGATAACGAATTTAGAAGCTCTTACATCCCTCCCCAATTTTGAGCTCCAGCATGTCGTGCTGATAAGTTCTGGTTTTGATTGGTTTCGATAGTGTTGCATATTTCTTTGAAGTTTCAAAATTGGGGAGGGATAAGTAAAATATAGTCGCTGCGCTCGTTATTTTACTTATTTCTTCGGCTTCGCAGTTTCGGCCGTTGCTTTCGCGGCCTGAGCCGTGGCAATTTCAGCGGCCTTCGCCGCGGTTTCAATTTCCTTCTGCATCTTGCCTCCGTGTCGCAGGAATTTCGTTGTCGGCGAAAATTCTCCCAAAGAATGTCCCACCATATCCTCTGTCACAAAAACATCATTGAAAATCTTGCCGTTGTGAACCGCAAAAGTGTAGCCGACGAACTCCGGAGAAATCTGCGACCTTCGCGCCCAAGTCTTAATAGCTCCAGCCCCCGATTTTCGGGTAGCGACTTTTTTCGCGAGTTTCGCGTCCACAAATGGACCCTTTTTTAGTGATCGTGTCATGTTTTTTCTTATTCTACAATTGAAAACCCGCGTCCGCGGGTAGGCACCAATGTATAGGAAATAAGAGGTTTAGTCAAATTTACGCTTACGCTTTTGCATATTTCTGTAAAAAAGTCTCCAGTTTATCCCATGCTTTTTTTAAGACAGGAATATCTTGAATGAGCGCGATCCTAACATGGTCATCGTATCCACAAGGCTCTCCGTGTATAACGATTCCCGTTTCCTCCACAAGCCGCGCCGCAAAATCGCGGGAATTTTTTATTCCCTTACTAAAAAAGGGCGACACCTTGGGGAAAATATAAATCGCTCCTTCTACATGCGCAAAAAGAAGTTTCATTTCCTGGAAACGCTTCATGGTGAAATTCGCCCGCTTTTCATAATTCTTCGTTACTTTTAGGGTATGGCGGACTGACTTTGAAAAAAGAGCTTCTGCCGCTTCCTGTAATAGCGAAGGTGGAGCAGTGATTGTGTTACTTATTACTCTTGTCATCGCGCCAATAATTTTTTCATTTTTGCTCATTGCATACCCAAATCTGAGCCCGCCCATGCCGAAACCTTTCGACAAACCCTTGATTACCACGGTTCTTTTTGCGGCTTCTTTGGATAAAGATGCAATACTACGATGAACATGGCCGCCGAATATAATGGTGTCGTACACCTCGTCAGATATGATCAAAAGGTCGTGCTTTTTAGCAAAATTGTAGACAACTTCGAGTTCTTTTTTTGTGAATACGCGACCGCTCGGATTGTTGGGCGAATTTATGAGTATCGCTTTGCTTTTACGCGTGAGGGATCTCTCCAAGATATCCTGGCTAGGAGTAAAGTTGTTTTCAAATCTCGTCTTTGCAATAACTGGATTTATGCCCATGAATTTTAAGGCATCTATATAGGGTGTCCAAAATGGAGCAAGTACGATAACATCATCATTTACTTCAGCGACAGAATATGCCGCGGCTGATATCAACAGTTTGGCGCTTGTGCAATGAATTATTTCCTCCTTATCGTACCGTGGTTGAACAATTTTATTTTTGTATACTCCCCCAAATAACGAATTGTTTGCCTGCGCAATAACCGATCTTATTTCCTCAGTTCCGCCCGCGTAGGTGTATTCATTCACTCCTTTTTTAGCCACAGATATCAAAGCTTTCGTGAATTCGGGCGGCTGACCAAACTTTACCTCACCAAGACCCAAATCAATAATATTTTCGCCTCTTGCTTTTCTCCTCTCGACATCATGCTTTAGAGCGACGGTGGAAGAATAATGTATGTTGTTAACCCTATTTGATGTTTTCATAAAATGACTGTTTCAAAGCTAGGACACGCTTGATGAGGAGGGCGTTTTCCTTAAGTCTAGAAAAATACTATGCCTCTCTAGAGGGTTGTCAAGAATCTGATCCTTCCCAACTTCAGCGAGCAGGTGTGCGTCTACGAGGGGCCCCGCAGGCGACGGCCGAGGATTCGAGCGATTTTTCAGAAGAAAAATCGCGTACCCGAGGAGACGCACACCCGCGAGCGTCTATTTCCGTTTGCCAACCCTGCGCCTTGTAACCCTAAACACATTTGAATATTTCTTAGGCCGTCTTGTCTTCTGCCCCTTGCCTGTCGGCTTGCCCCACATACTTTTCGCGCGACGAAGCCCTCGCCCCTGTCTGCCTTCACCGCCTCCATGCGGATGGTCAACCGGGTTCATCGCCGTGCCTCGAACAGTCGGCCTGACCCCCATCCATCGCGTGCGTCCAGCTTTCCCTATGTTTATCAATCGGTGCTCTTCGTTTGAAACTTCTCCCACGGTCGCCCACGCAGTACCAATAACACGACGCACTTCGGTAGAAGGCATTTTAAGATGTGTGTAGCCGGCGTCTTGCGCGACAATTTCCGCGAAACTGCCAGCAGAGCGAACCATCCGCGCGCCGTTTCCGGGTTTTATCTCAATGTTGAATACAAATGTTCCCACGGGAAGCTTGCCCAAGGGCAATCGGTTTCCAGTTTTCACCGGCGCAGTTTCGGAAACTATAAATGTGTCGCCCACTTTTATTTTCTGCGGAACGACCACATAGCGTTTTGTCCCATCGGCGTAAACTGCAAGCCCGATGAACGCAGAGCGAAATGG
>MFLD01000003.1 GCA_001781465.1 Candidatus Kaiserbacteria bacterium RIFCSPHIGHO2_02_FULL_49_16 | reverse complement strand
GATTTTGAGGAATATATAGAGAGCCAGACATTAATCAACAATGTTGTTGAAGGAATATATAGAGGCGCAGGGAATAGAAATACTTCCTTTACCGCCAAAAGTGTTGTCGCGCTGAAGTTTCTTGCCGAATACTATAAAATGGAAGCAGAGAAAATAAGAAGCGCACAAGGAGCCGAGGCGGCTCGTAAGCCACAGAGTGGTGAAAATGCATCTAGCATGCTTCCGACCAGGAAGTTTTAACAATTCCTCATTCTGGAAAGACTAAGGACATAATCATTCCAACTAGATTATCAGCGAACACTGTCTAGATCGATGTAACAGGCCGAACATCCTCGTGCTGTACTCATTTCTTTTTCTTACGGAAACATTTACCGTCTGGATGCCCATCGGCCTGGCGCTTATCAGTGGGGCAATCTATGTCGTCCAGCGCGAAGATTTGCGCCCCGTCACATCGCTTTAATTTCGGTCTTTCGAAAGCGGCGCAATCAGTTTATTTAGGTTCTTGCTTAGCTTACGAAAGTTGAAAGACTTAAAAATAAACCTCCAACGCCTCATGGACACCGTCGGGCATTCTTGTAAGGTTGCGTGTAAGTTCCGTATCGACATGCCGCACAATGTGCGTGCCGTTTTTATTCTTAACAACTTGAAGCACGGGCTGTCCTTCGGATACCTTTTCCTTTAGAATCTCTGACACATTGTCCTTCGGAACTGCAATTTCTTCGGGTGACAATCTTTGGTTAACAACATCATATGATCTTATATCTAGATAACCTGCGCCTTTCTTTGATGGGCGCACCACTATTGCCTCACGCCAATTTAGGCCCCTTGCGAGACTGGATATCTCCCTCAATGCATTCGCGAACCTAAGGTTTTCTTGCTCTGGACTAAAGTATTCCTTCATGCGGATACAGAATTATAACAAGAGGATTGGGTATTGTTTCTCTCATATGAGGTCAAGACTGCGAAAAACCACGGTGCGGAAATCCAATGTCATTCAGGCCAATGAGCGTGCGACGAGTCCGATAAGCACAATGCCTAGAAAATTAAAAGTGAACGACAGCGCGATAAAATATTTGAAACGCATTTTGGAAAATCCTAGTACTGCTATTCCCAATTCATCAGGCAAGGGGGACGCGAGAATAATTCCACCAGCGAGGAATGTGAGCCATCGAAAAAAACGGCGCTTGAAAAGCAGATGGAATCGCCGCCAGATGCTTTCGTGCCCGATGAGTTCCACGATGTGCTCGGAGAACCTATCTTTCACGAATCTGAATATCACTAAATCCCCGATTACGGAGCCAACTGCTCCTATTAGGGCGGTGCCGAATATTCCTTGCAGAAGTGAAATCTCTCCGAGCGCGGCCATGGCTGGCGCCGTCGTGAAAATAGAAGTGAAGAACATTCCAGCAATAAGGGCTCCCAATATTCCAAATTCGCCAGCCGACGCGAGCAGGTTCGCGAGCACGTTTGTTCGCACCAATATCACCGCGACGAGTATGCTCAAAACGACAATCGCGACATCTTGGAGAATATGACTGCCATTGTTCTCTTTGTTCCTTTTTTCCATAACGCCGGCATCCCGCGGTTATAAACGGGATATTTCGCCGCGCAGCTGATAATCTATCAGCTGGCCAAGAAAACGCTCGCGCCTTCTTTAGCGCGTTGAGAGAGTTTGATAGCCGCGTCATCGCCCTTCTTCGCCGATGAGACATCTTCATGGTCTATCTGGAGCGATGCTACGGTGTCTTTAAATTCCTCATCGCTCTTTCGTACGAGAATCCTATCGCCCTTCGAGAGCTTGCTCGAGAGCTTCACGACCGCGACGCCGATTTTGTCGTACCAGTGCGTAACGATACCGACTTGTTTATCCGCCATATAAAACGCCGTTTATATGAATCTGCTAACGACCTTTACCGCATTATACCACCGCCGCGCAAGTGGCTTGCGTTTTAAATCGTGTCCTTCGCAATTCCTGCATTAATTTTGTGGCGTCGCAGAACACTGCGACATCCGCAAAAACATAGTCGCTATACTTCTTGTTTCTGTGGACCCACCGGGAATCGGACCCGGCCCTCGTCCATGCCATGGACGCGTAATACCACTTTACTATGGGCCCCCGCTTTTATTGTATATCAGTATATCTTCATATTTTCAATAGATATCGTATAGTGCCTAGGATTCCCCTCCCGTAGTTCAACGGATAGAATACGAGCTTCCGAAGCTTGCGATGTAGGTTCGATTCCTGCCGGGAGGACAACTGAGCGAAGCGAATTTGTGCTCCCGAGCACGGCAACTTCTTGCCGTGCGTGCAGGAATCGAACGCCGGAACGATGCCGCGCCGGCTGGCGCGGCAGTGAGGCGGTGCCCAGACCAATATCGCGCGACGGCGCGATATTGAGTCGAGGGAGATAAGCGTACTCGCGGTCCTGCCGGGAGGACAAGTTAAATAACACGGGACAAGTGAATTCAAATCTTGCTATCGGCTAATTCGCCCGAATATGCGCATAGTGACGCGCAATTAACAAGTCTCTCCAGCGGCTTACAAAAGTTTTATTACATTTGCGGCGGCTTGATGCTTACGCTTAGACATCCAGTGCCACACCGTTAAGCCCTCTTGTTCTTTCTCCAAAATGCCCGCGTTGGCGAGTATAGAGAGATGTCGCGAAGTCGCTTTAAATGAAAGTTTTATCTCGCTGGCAATGTCTCCCACCGAAGACCTGCCGACGTGCTTGATATATTTGAGGATTGCAAGCCGGCGCTTATTGGCAAGGGCTTTGAGATTTCTTTCCATCTCGTTCATACGCGCATTATAGCACGGCATTCTTTCTGACCTTCTTTCCTTATGCGCATATTCGGGCGAATTAGCGCATAAAGAGTACTCGCCAAAGGCGACTTAATGAATGAGGAACGGAAATAATGTGCGCTACTCCGCTTCAAAGAGAGCGCTTAAGGATTCGCCGTTTGTGATTCTTTGAATGGCGTCGCCGAAAATATCACCGACTGATACGACTTCAATTTTCGGCGACAGCGAGCGATCGCCGGAAATGGTGTCGGTAATAAACACTTTCTTTATCGGAGAGCGATCTAAGACGGAGAGCGCCTGGCCGCTCAAAACTCCGTGAGTGGCGGCGGCATAGACTTCGCGCGCTCCATTTTCCACCAGAAGGTCCGCGGCGGTCGCGATCGTGCCGCATGTGTCTATCATGTCATCCACGATGAGAGCGACTTTGCCTTTAACGTCCCCTATCAATTTCATTCTTGCTACCTGATTGGGAATGTCGCGCTCTTTGTGAATGATTGCGAGTTCGGCGGACCTCATCAAGCGCTTTGCGTATGATTGCGCCCGCACGACCGCGCCCTCATCCGGAGAGACGACAACAAACTCATCTTTGTCGATAGCGTCTCTGAATATTGTTTTGAAGTGCGAAATGAACACCGGCCTCGCGTAGAGATAATCTACATTAGCCGTTCTAAAGAATCCGCCGATGGCGTCGTTGTGGAGATCCATCGTAAGGATATGATTCGTGCCGACGGATTCAAGCATAGTCGCAAACACGCGAGCAGAGATTGGTTCTCTTGGCCTGTCTTTACGATCTTGCCTGGCGTACCCAAAATAAGGCATGACCGCGGTAATCGACTTGGCAGAAGCGCCGCGCGCCGCGTCTATCGCTAAAAAAAGCCGCGTCCAGTTGTCGGACGGCGGATTGGTGGACTGAATTAAGAATACATTTTTACCTCGTAGATTCTCTTGAAACTGCACATACTGCTCCCCATCCGAAAACGCTTTACATTTAATCTTTCCAAGGGCTGTACCAAGCCGATCCGATATTTTCGCTGAGAGCGCGTCGTTGCTTCCTAAGCTGAATATTCGGTAGTCCATGTTATCCGCATTATACCACTACTGGACAAAGTTTTCACGGGTGGACCCAGGGAGAATCGGACTCCCGCCTGCGCAATGCGAATGCGCCGTTATGCCACTTAACTATGGGCCCTCAACTGGGACAGAATATCTTAACTGCGCTTTTTCGTCTATGTTCGGGCTGCCGGGAATTGAACCCGGTCTACAACCACCCCATGGTCGCGTACTACCGGTATACTACAGCCCGCTTGTGATGTCCCGTGTCGGGCCGCCGGGAATTGAACCCGGTCTATACGCACCCGAAGCGTATGTACTACCGGTATACTACGGCCCGATACGGAACTCCACTTTTTGGCACAATGAAGTGCCAGTGCACCTTGTAGGGATCGAACCTACGGCCTTTCCGATGTGAACGGAACGCTCTACCACTGAGCTAAAGGTGCGTAGGCGAGATTATCTCTTAATACCATCCACTATTCAAGCCGAAGGGTCTATTTTATATTCACGATTTTGTATTTCTGCGCGCCTTTGGGGGTCTCAAACGCGAAAACCTCGCTCTTCTTCTTCCCCATCAATGCCGAACCGAGCGGAGACAGGTGGGAAATCTTATGGTCTTGCATATTCGCTTCGGCGGAGCCGACTATCTCATATGTGTGCTCCTCTTTTTCGCCCTGTCTTTGAATTGTCACGAAATTGCCCAAAGAAACGATATTTCCTTTTGGGTGTTCAATGATTCGTGCCCGCGCCAAGCTCTCTTCTATGTTGCGAATACGGTCTTCTGTAGCGGCTTGCATATTTCGCGCCTCCTCGTATTCCGCGTTTTCAGATAAATCGCCCAGTGAACGGGCGTATTCCAACTGCTCGGCAATCTCGCGCCTGCGAACCGTTTTCAAATGCTCGAGCTCTTTTGTAAATTCGTCAAACTTCTCTTTGCTCAAATAATTTGTTTCGTCATTCATATCGTGTGCGCAGTATTATACCTGCTCAGCTTGCTACTGCAAGCTGAGCAGAGTCAGTAGTTAGTAGTCAGTGGCTAGTAGAAGAAACAATTCCAAATATTCCGCATTTCACTACTTACTACTCTCTACTTATTACTACTTACTATTCAATATATTCCGGTTTATTGACAATCAACCACTGGAAAAAAGGGAGCATCGCCGGCGAGGCGCCCGCGAGCGTTCCGGCCGGAGCTTTTTCAAGAACCGTCGCGTAGGCGTAACGGGGATTTTCCGCCGGCCAGAAACCGACCGACCATGAGTTCATGGATTCATTATTGACTCCGGTTTGCGCCGTTCCCGTTTTTGCCGCGATGCGAATACCTCCGATATTGAGCGACTTTACCGTCGCGTCCTTGCGGGTAGACACAACCGCAAGGCGCATTCCTTCCCGCGCCACCTCCAAATATTCATCGGAGACACCAGTGCTAATGTACGAAGCTGTCGAACTCGCATTATCCGATTGCGCCAATAGTTGAGGCGTTAAAAGCCGTCCGCCGTTCGCGATCGCGGAAACGAACCGGACCGCCTGCAGAGCGGTTATCTGAAATCCGTACTGGCCTATGGCAGTGTTATACGTGTCTCCGATGCGCCACGGGTCGTCCTTGCCGAAAACAGATTCTTTCCATTCAGGCGTCGGAATCACTCCGGAGACTTCCCCCCAAAGCGCAATTCCGGTCGAAGTAGCGAGTCCGAAATTGCGCGCGTATTCGTCAATTCGATTGATGCCCAAGCCCTTCTGTCCGCCGTATCCGCCTCCTATCGTATAAAAATATTCGTCTGACGAAACCGCGATGGCCGTGCGCATGTCTACTAATCCATGCACTGCCCAGTCCTTAAATATGGAAGGGCGCGTCGGGTCGTAAGGATTCGGGATTTTTATCGCGCCCGTAGAGAGAATTTGCTTGTCCGGACTTATAATTTCCTCCTTGAGCGCGGCGGCGGCGAAAATCGGCTTTATGATTGAACCGGGAGTGTACGCGCCAGCTACGGCGCGATTCAGCATAGGCGTGCGCGGATTATTAATTGCGTCTCTGACAGCGCGTGTGTTCCCTTCGGTAAACGCAGTGTGGTCGTATTCAGGAAAACTCGCGAGTGCGAGAATTTCGCCTGAATGAACATTCATAATTACGGATGCTCCGCCGTTAAATCTGTTGGCAATGGCATGTGATGAAAGAATTTTATACAGCTCGCTCTGCACTTCCGCATCTATTGAGAGTTTAATATCAGCGCCGTTTCGCGCGGGAGATATAAGGTTTTCACGCACTATATGTTCGCGCGCGTCAATTTCTCTCATTGTATTGCCGTTTTTCCCCTGAAGAACAGAGTCGAATGAGAGCTCCACTCCGGAAATCCCGGCGTACTCTTCTCGCCACCATGTTCCATTCGCGTCCGCCTTTGGATAACGGATAAATCCTATGAGGTGCGACAGCCCCGGCAAAGAACTGTATTTTCGAAGAGCAAATACAGACGAAGTAGCAGAATCAATCGCGACATCCGAACGAATCGAGAGAGGAGATTCGTTCCAGGCAAGTTCTCGTCCAGTCCTGTCGTAAATAAGTCCGCGAGTCGCGAATATGAGCGACCTGTCGAGGCGATTGTTGCGCGAAATATCCGAAAACTCAGTTCCATGCGTAATCTGCAAATTGTATGTCCGTACAGAAAATACAATCGATATAATAATAAACACTATGCCCGCGCTCCAAATCGCGCGGCCTCCAATCGGTTGCTCAACCCTGCCTTCGAACTGTCTTTCGTTGTGGCTTGGAAGATTTGAGGAGTCGAGAAATATCTCATCGGGAGCGATTTCGCGTATTTTCACTTTCCTTTGCCAAAACAGCTGCATTTGCCTCTACTATACACTCTTGCAACAGATAATGCTGATGATATGCTTTTGATATGGGCTTCCTTGAGCCGTGGTTGATTGTTCAGTAATCAGGGTTGTTTAAAAATATGGGTTTAGATGATATCCACAAAGGTATAAATAAAGCGCTGTTTAAAGAATTCCCGAGTGTTACGGCGTTTGTTGACGAAATAAAAGAGGGTGGGATTGATCATATAAATATATCCGTAGATATAAAATATTTCGGTAAAGATATCGCTAGGGATATCGAGTCGCTTGCGCTCGATATCCCTGACGGCGCGTAGGGCAGATTTCATATTGTTGGAGAAGCATTTGGACCCTCTGGAGAAAAAATTGCAAGTTTTCGAGAAGTAATGCGTGGATCCGTAAATTACGGAAGTCACGACACAGTCTGGAATAAGCGGACAGATATATTTGCAAGACAAGCAAACCGGAGACTTGAGGAGGTTGCGGGACTTATTAAAAAAGAAGTTGCAATGTCCGACCCGGATAAGCAGATTATTAAAAGGCCTTATGTTTTCGGACATAGGTCTCCTCCTCCGACTGAAACCAATTAGTGAAATAGAAACTCCTTGCGGAGCGGTTCGAGTCCCCACACGAGAACCAAGGCCGCTAGGGTGAAAATCGGAAGCTGGGAGAAAAGTCCCGGCATCCAGAGGAAGTCGGTTAGGAGCCCGATGAAAAGAACTTCCCACGCGGGATACCGAAACGCGAGAAGCCCCATACAAAGAATTGTCAACCATGGCGGAGCAAATATCGCCGCGAAAAGTCCTGCGATTGCGAGAGTTAAGCGCATGATGTTAATTCTTAACGATATAAACAAATTGCAGTATCGAAAGATTGACCGGAAGATATATATGAACGCGCTTGTATGAACCGCCAACATCCTCAGAAACATTTCCAACGACCCCAATAGCGCGCGAGCCGAGGGCAGCCGATATTACCGGGTCTCCGATGCCTACCGATGTTTGTCGAGGCAAATCCGCTACTGCATTCCCTCCTCCTTGGCCCAATACCTCGACGCCTATACCGTGAAGCACCGCGTCTGTCGAAACGCTGGGAGCGAATATTTCTTTAACGAGAGAAGTGTGTTCGTCTACTGTTTCAACGCGTCCTATGACAAAATTCTCGACGCTCAAGACAAGATTTCCCGGGGAAACAGCGTCCGATTTGCCCGCGCCAATTTGAACGGTCCCATACGGAGAAGCGCGAAACGAAGATATTATTGGCGCGGTAATTCCCGACGTGCTGTTTTGCCTGCCTGAGATTCCCGCAACTTTAAGAATTTCGCGCAGATTGGCATTCTCATCCTGGAGAACTCTGTATGCGGCGGAGCGCCCCTCCAACTGCGCGACCTGCTCGGTGAGCGCCAAGTTTTGCGCAATCAGGACGCGCCTTGTTGAGAAAAAACCGCTTTCGTAAATTGATTTCTGAATCGACTCGCTGAATTGCCACACCATCGAACCTGCACGCCGGGCGAGTGAACGAACGGCTCCGCCGGAGAAAGCGTCAACTATAAATAAAGCGCACACAATCAGCGTTGCGATAAAAATGTGTTTTCGCCCTGTCTGCGTGCCACGCACAGGCAGGCCCGTGTGGGGCGCCCATCTGTCTTGCAGGAAGTTATTCCGTCGGAACAAGTTCATCGTCGCTTCGCAAGAGTGCCTCGCGATAGAGTTCTAAATCATCAAGTACTACGCTTGTTCCGCGTACAACCGCCGTCAATGGGTCTATCGCCACCATGACAGGCACTCCCAGAGTAGAGCTTAAGAAGTGCGGCAATCCGCGTATCAGAGCTCCGCCGCCCGCGAGATAAATTCCCCTCTGCATCACATCCGCGACTATTTCTGGCTGTGTAGTTTCCAAAACTTCTTTTATTTTCTCTACTAATTCCTCGATTGAGTGGCCGATTGCATTGCGAACGTCCTGGTCGGTAACCAGCATTTCTCGCGGGAGGCCTGTCACCAGGTCGCGCCCGCGCGCGATTACTTCAAGCCGTTCGCGCCCGGGAGCTACCGAAGCAACGGCAATCTTGATTTCTTCCGCGCTTTTTATCCCTATCAATATTTTGAATTCGTTGCGCGCGTGCCCGATGATGTCAGTATTAAATTTGTCTCCGGCGATGCGGACATTTTTCGCGTTCACGAGTCCCCCCAAAGCAATCACGCCTATGTCGGTCGTGCCCCCGCCGATGTCTATTACCATGCTTCCCGTTGGTTCGTGCACCGGTAATTCTATGCCTATGGCCGCGGCCATCGGCTCTTCAATTATGTGTACCTCGCGGGCGCCCGCGTCGCGCGCGGCATCGCGCACGGCTCGAACTTCCACGGACGTGATGCCGGAAGGAACTCCGACGACAACTCGCGGCCCCAGAAGCTTTGTGTGTCCCGCTTGGGCTTTGTTGATGAGATATGAAAGCATCTCTGATGTAACTTCGAAGTCGGATATAACTCCGTCCACGACTGGTTGTACGGCAGTGATATGGGCGGGAGTTCGTCCGAGCATTTCCTTTGCTTGCGCTCCGACAGCGACAACCTTTCCGGTTTTTTGATTCACGGCAACAATAGAAGGCTCATTGATTACTATACCCCGTCCCTTAACGTAGACGAGAGTATTCGCCGTTCCTAAATCAATTCCTATATCGTTGGAAAAATACTGGAGAATTCGCTCCTTGTAATCGTTCAATGTGTCGAAAATTCCCGCCATAAGATCATTATTCTTTATTCTTTTGTGAGAACGTCGATTATAGCGCTTTCCGAAACAAGTGTCGTTGCCCCAGAACTCCTGGAAACAACCTCTACTCCTCCCGCGGAGAGAGTCTTCTCGGAAACGATTAATCGTGTCGGGATTCCAATGAGGTCGGAATCGGCGAATTTTTCTCCGGCTCGCAGGTCGCGATCGTCATACAAGGTCTCGATTCCGTGGTCCTTAAGCAAACTGTATAGATTGTTTGCTTCTGTAATGACATCTTTATTTCCGCCGGAAATCGCGATTATGTGAGCTTGATACGGCGCAATTTCTTTCGGCCAGACTATGCCCTTTGCGTCGGACAATAACTCTACGATAGCGCCCATGAGGCGTCCGAGCCCGATGCCATAGGATCCGAAAACAACCGGCATATCTTTTCCATCCTCATCTTTGAATGTAACGCCAAGTTCTGATGTGTATCGAGTTCCGAATTTGAATATATTTCCAACCTCTATCGACTTAGATTCAACGAGCGTTTCCCGCGCGACTCCCAGAGATTTCAGTATTTCGTCCCGCATCATTCCTTCATTAACCGCAATCCCTTTTTCTTTGTCCACGAAAATCCTGTCCTCGCCAGCGTCGCATAAAGTCTGGAACTCATGGCTAAATTTGCTGAACATGCCGCCCGAAGCGAAAGTCAGATACGTTTTATCGCCTATGCCCGCGCGCTCAAATACATTCTTGTATGCTTGTATCGCCTTGTCATAAAACGCGTCCAGCTCCTCTTGGTTCCGGCTGAAAGAATACATGTCTTTCATAAGGAATTCCCTTCCGCGCATAATTCCGGACTTCGCACGCAGTTCATTCCTAAACTTGGTCTGAAATTGATACGCATAGCGCGGTAAGTCGCGATACGAACTCACGTGCTCTTGCATCATGCGCGCCATAGGTTCTTCGTGCGTACAGCCGAGTCCGAGCTCGCTGTCGTTTTTTAATTTTGTCTTGAACCACACGTCTACTTTCGAATCGTCCCAGCGATCGGTTGCCTTCCAAATCTCCGGGTCTTGAAGAGCGGAAAGAGAAACCTCCTGCCCGCCGATTGCGTTCATCTCCTCGCGGATTATTTTCCTTATATTTTCTATGACCCTAAACCCAAGCGGCAGGTAATCGTATACTCCGGCCATTTCTTTATGAATATATCCAGCGCGAATGAGAAGTTGCGCGTTTTTAGTAACCTCGTCCTTAGGGGCCGATTTACGCGTTTTTGTGAAAAGTTGAGATTGGCGCATAAGTTAGGAGCATAGTATCTGATATGCGAGGGCGGGTCAAAAGGAAGGACTCGCTCAAACTGTGGTATATGAACGGCTCATTTACCGGTACTTGAGCCGTTTCAGTAACTTTTTCTTACTGCCTACAATCTATATGATATCCGATAAGCGTTCGAGCGCGGCTCGATTTCTTTCGATGTCCTCGTAATTATCCGCATGCGACCCTAGGCACAACACAGCAATGATGTCTCCTTTGACGACAAACCACATCCGGGGGAATTGATTCGGCCGCAAACCAGATTTCGGTATCACTAACTCTATTTTCCACATTGTCCACAGGTCATTTTGAGTGATCCGATGCAATTTCGCGGGCGCGATGACTTGTTGCGGCTCCGTTGGATCAAATTGCTTTTCGCACAGACGTTCGAATATCTTCAGAGCTTCCCGCAAATGACGAAATCGCCGCTCTTGGGCGACGATTTCCTTCTCTGCGCCTTCATGGTACAGAAATCGAATCATGCATCGGCGAAATTCGTTCCCCTATAATACGCGAGTTCGTAGGGTATTTCGTGACTTAGCTCTGTCCCAACATACGGCGCCTCCGAGTGAGAAAGGTTTTGTAGTTGTAAACCGCTCAGATGTCCATATTTTTGGATTACACGATCCAGCATTCTGGTTTCTTCCTCATCAAACACAGACAATTTCGGTTTTTCGATGCAGGTATAAACCTCCGTCGGAAAATATCCGTCAGTGCCGGACGATTGAGACACACGCAATAATCCTTTTTCTTTCATGTCCGCAACAATTGACTCAAGATGTGAAGGAAAGGGTCCCATCGGAAGCGCCTTGTATATGTCGCCAGTCAGAGAGCGCTGCTCCTTTTCGTACAAATCAAAATCCACATAATACAAGAGCTTCGCGAGCTTTTTCTTGCCACGGAGCTCTCCGCCAAGTTTCTGGCAGAGGTACAGTATCGCGTTTTGATACTTTCCCTTTTGTAGGGACATAACAGTCATATTATATAGCGGACGCGGATTGTCCGCACTTCTTACTGTGTATATCGTGTATGGTACGTTATTTCCTACTTTTCTACTAATTTCTTATACCGCTCAAACTGTCCTACAGGCGAATCAGCAGATTTCGTGGCTTGGCCTGCCGGTGCCAATCCCATCGGCTCAATTTTAGAGTCGAACGGCTCATTTCCTGCCATTTGAGCCGTTCCAGTTTCAGTCGGTGGAACATCAACAGACGCGCTTTGTACAGGTTCTGTCTCTGAAACAGGGGGCGACGCTTCCGGTAGAGTTGTTGGCTCTGTCGCAGGTGCTGGTGGCGCATCCTCGTCGGTCATAGCTCAATTCTAACGCAGAAAAGGCATCCGACCCCCAAGAACCCCAAAAATCCCAAGCACCGCTGCATATTCATACTAACTATTGTATCAGATTCGTAATCGCATAAAATTATTTCTTATGCGGAACTAAAGTTGGCGTCAGATATTTGTGTACAAGTGCTTCGTACTCATCGTATATATCTTTCTGGATATTCCATTCGCTAGCCGACATAAGCGGCTTGAGTTGTAGCTACCTCTTACTGCCGAAATATGGTGGCTTCGTCATGCGAAAATACGGCTGTTCCCAGCAATTAACCAATACTAGCGTTGCGCCCCACTCTCTTTGGATTTTGTTGAATCGCTCGAAGTCGCCCTTGTGGGCCTCTGGCCGATAACGAAACTTCACCTCGACCAAAAGCGGCTCGCCTTTCTTGTCCAGCACAATGAAATCTGGAATTGAACGGATTTTCTCGCCGACTTTATTGTAGCGGTCAAATTTCTCTGCAAGTTGTGTTAGGTTCTGCACGATAGCTTCATAGCCGAAGCGGTACACTATGTTTCCCGACGCTTTCATCATCTCCTCAAACAGGGTCTCTGCCATCCGGCCCTTGAGCATCGATTCCGCGAAGTTGTTTTGGGTCATACCTTATTTCCCAGTTTCTATTCTTCGGATTCTAATCGGCGGCGACGCTCGTCAAGCGTTTCATCTTCGTAAACCCAAAATATTGGACCCTGTACAGGATACGATACATGAAGCAAGTCTTGTGCCGCACGAGAGAGACTCTTTACCTCTCCATTGATTTGGACATTACTATTCTGTACTACTGTGGCCTTAGTACTTTTATCCCTTATAAATAAAAGTTCTGCTCCAACCGGAATTCCGACCGCCTCAAAATTAAAACGCTTTTTATAGATTTTCATCAACTCTTCCTTTACTTCTGGGGTCTCCCCCATGTCCCGATTTGGAGTTACATTTTCAATCTCAACAAGTTTAACTATTGCAACAACTCTTTCAGGGTTCATTTTGAAGAATTCCCGATTTGATCTGGCCCTATTGTCAGCAAACGCAGTGTGTATTTGCCTCTCAACAAAATTCACATCTTTAACTCTAGCAGCGTAGTAACACTGAAAGGGTAAGGGCATGTTCGTCCAGTCGAGGTCCTTTAGTCGTCTGTCGATATCGTTAGTACGCCCAATCTTAATATAATCCGGCATTGCCTCGTTTATTAGGATGTAGATAATCTCGTCCATGTATTTATTCTACCTTACTCATTAGATGTTTGGTATGACGCTGGAACCCAATTACACGAGCTTGACATCTATTATTTATCGAAGAAAAGCTTGTTCCAGTCAATGCCTTTCCATTTCACACTTTCAGTTATGCGATTGAGTTTCTCGTAGAGAACTTTTCTTTGTTCTGCGTCGAAATGACGATTGAAGGAGTCTGCGGTTCCGAAAAACAACTTAACCCCATCAACTCCACACTCAATATCGCCACTTCTCGAATCTTATACTCTATATCATGTCCACTTATTGGCCATTGAAGCTTCTCTTCCGAGTATCTAATGCCTTCTAACCTTTCTTTGTATTGTTTTAGATGCCACTTTTTAACTCTTTCAAAGGTCTTGGGGTTATGAAAAATCATATCTCTTGGATAACCTTTAAGTGTTTGCGGTTGATTTAAATTCCATAACCTTACTTCCTCTAACCTCTTTACTGAGTGAAAGCAACGAGCACAATATCCGAAAAGCTTATGTGGGAATCTTTGCGTGCCACAATTTCTGCATTGAGTATATTTCTTTGACCAATGCATAAAATTGACTAACTGCGCTGATATCGTGGAACAATAATACGATTATCGCTTTCTAAAATCTCGAGTAGCCTTACTTTTTCTGTTGCTATTTCTGACATGAATATCACTATTTAGGAATAGGCAACCCTAATTTTTGCAGGGGCAAATAATGGAAATAATACTGGCAACCTACCGAAATAACATAATCAAGAACATCCTTGTATTCCGGCTTTCTAAACCAGTCGTTAAGAATATAAATATACTCCACTTCAATATTAAGTGGAGCCATCAATTTTGCGTATTGTTTCCTCTTGAAATCACAGGTCTGTAATTTTTCATCCACAGAACCGGCTACTTTTTGAAACTTAATTTCAATTATAAAGAGTGTGTTATTAACAATTACATAAATTGCTTCATCTGGAAGAAGTTTTTTAGAAATATAGTTTCTATAATTTAGCTTCCTAGATTCAAGATATTTATAAAGAGCGTTTTTCTTAAAACTTTTTGCAACCTCTGTTCCATCATAAAGAATGGAGTCTTCATGTATGCCATATCCCTTCTTGCTTTTTAATAACGCTAGGATGTTCACCCTTCTTTCAAAACGAAGTCCAGTCCTTGTGTTTCCACCACCCTTTCCTCCACCAATCATAATTTCAGATCATTAAATCTTTTAACAGATAAATCGAGATATTTACTCTCAAGGTCCACTCCAATAAATTTCCTGCCGTGCATAATCGCGGCTAAACCAGTCGTTGAGCTACCGGTAAACGGATCTAAAACTACATCCCCTTTGTTCGTACTGGAAAGAACCACACGCCTAAGCAAATCGAGTGGCTTTTGCGTAGGATGTTTTCCATATTTCTTTTCTTCGGGACGCGGAGTACCCATGGACCAAACCGATCGCATTTGTAACCCTGGCTTCTTCAATTGATCCTCAGGCCAGTGACCCTCTTTCATTAGATCGTAATTGAATGTATGTTTTGCCTTTTTTTCCTTCCTAGCCCAAATAAGAGTTTCGTGGCTTGCCGTAAAAAAACGGCAACTCAAATTCGGCGATGCGTTTGGTTTAAACCAAGAAACATCATTTAAGATATGGTAGCCAAGTGACTGGATCGCGTGTCCGCACTGATATATGGAATGATATGTTCCGCTTACCCACAAAGTACCTCCGGGTTTTAATACTTTTTTACAAGCGTCTAGCCAGTTGTAATGGAAATCGTAATCCGCTTCAAAACCTCGACTTTTGTCCCAGTCGCCTTTGTCGACACTTACCATTCTTCCGGCATGCACAGAAAAGCCCCCGTTTGAAAGATTGTAGGGAGGATCGGCAAAAATCATGTCAATCGAATTCTCCGGTATTTGACTAAGCAACAAAATTGCATCTCCATGATATAAAACAAAGTTGTCTTTATTAAAATACGGCTTCATCTCCATTTTAGAGAGTATTTTGGGAGAAGAAGTTGTAAGCACAGACATACGATCATTCTAACATGAGCCTTTTCACTATATGCAAACCCATCGCACAAATCTGGGCTTTAGGGAAACTGGATTAAGGAAAGAAAAAATCGCCATTCCTTTGCATCGCCATATCCTTTGTCATTCTAACATTTTGCCTGCCCGCCTCTGGAGGGCAAAATGTTAGAATGTTGCCGGTCTTTCCGATTTTGACATATCCGGGCATGGACTCGTTTATTAAAATATAGATAATTTCATTCACAGTACTATTTCACCGCGTAATTTTTTGCGGCAAAAACATACTGCTCGATGAAGATGCTTTTGAACGGCACGATTGAGTTAAGCTCATAGAATACCAGAGTTGCTTCGCGGTAATCTTTTTCTTCAACGCTCCGATATGAGAGAGGCGCGCAGTCATGGGCGAGCAGAAGCGCGTTTGCCATAATGCGCGCGGTACGCTTATTGCCGTCTTCAAACGGCTGTACATAGCTTATGCCGACAAGGGCTAAAAGCGCCTTGGCGTATGGCGTGTTTGCATATGAAATTACCGCCGCGAGCGTTTCCACCGCTTCCCTAATCTGGTGGATATTATCAAGCGGCCGATATTTGGAGCCGGTTACGCCGACCGGCTTTTGACGCAAGCCGGCGCTCACGCTCATGTCCTTTATAAGCAAGCCGTGCAGTTGTTCCATGTTGGCCCGCGTAAGAGTTAGAAATTCTTTTTTATTATTATGGACAAACTCAAACGCCTCCTTGTGGTTAAGGATCATCTTGGCTTCTTTTTTGTCATGGCCGGGTGCTTCTTTATGTTCCAGAATAAGTTTTTCCGTATCCAAAAGCGTATAGGTGTTTCCTTCTATCTTTGATGATTTCCACGAGAGTTCTATGATGAGCCGTTCCAATTCTTTTTTCTGAATAGCCGCCGGCAAATCGGCAGTCTGCCTGCGGTATTCGTCGGTTGATTGTTCAAGCGCCGCAAGCTCGGCAGAGGTGAAAATTTCCGGAGGAAACAACGGCAACAGGTCAAAGTTAAAATTCGCGAGCCCATAACGCTTATCCGGTTCTGCGGCGTTGTAAGTACTCGCGTCCACATTGCTTAAGACGCGTCCCCAAACACTCACGCTGTACGCGCGTGATCTGCCACGGCCGGAAGCAGTCAGAAGTCCCGATGTCGCCATACGAGACAGCTCCCGCTTGATAGTTACCAGCGATGTTTCTTCGCCTTCTTTAGATAGATGGTCGTGAACCTCCGAAGAACTCAAGAGGTTATTCCGCAGAAACAACTCTAGTATTTTTTGTTGTTTTTGGCTTATTTCAATCATAATCGTATCATTTATGTCTTATAATCGTATCAAAGTGATACGATTATGTCAACAAAAATGCAATTATCGTCCTAGGTTGCATGTGGGGCATTTTGGAGACCTTTGATTGCTGTAGGATAAGGATATCTTTTGCGGCCGCTCAATTTTTGATAAATCTTTAATTTTCGTCA
>MFLD01000002.1:40132-47050 GCA_001781465.1 Candidatus Kaiserbacteria bacterium RIFCSPHIGHO2_02_FULL_49_16 | reverse complement strand
AAGGAGAGCGAGGAAAGGTTGGTTTACATTTTTTTAATCAGAAAACAGGACTTACGCAGTTGGATGCAGTTCAAGAAGCGAACGAGGAGTGGAGAAAGATGTATGAATAATACATTGAACGAGCGCCGCTGTTTGCGACGCAGGAATGCGCCGACTGCGTAAGTTCTGAAATCAAAGAATCATGGCAAAGAAACTATATGTCGGCGGTCTGCCTTACAGCACGACCGACGGAGAACTCAAAGACGCCTTTTCGCAAGCAGGTTCCGTCGCATCAGCCGTAATCATCATGGACAAGATGAGCGGCCGTTCGAAAGGATTCGGCTTCGTGGAAATGTCTTCCGACGAGGAAGCGCAGAAGGCGATTGAGTTGCTAAATGGAAAGGACTTCGGCGGACGAACTCTCACAGTGAACGAGGCTCGCCCAATGGAGGAACGACCAAGACGCGATTTCCGAGGCGGCGGCGGCAATGACCGCGGTGGCTACGGCGGAGGTGATCGTGGCGGAAGAAGCTGGTAATTTCCCACTCTTTCTAGTAAACAGCCCCGTCCGCCAAAGGCGGACGGGGCTGTTTCGTTTCTCATTTTGACAGTTACGCTAATGGTACATATGTACCATTAGCGTAACTGTCAGCGTGTGATATCCACAAGCACCCAAGGGAAATCATCCTCCGATGCCTCATACTGTAGAGGATGCTCAAATATCGCTCTCTCTTTGGGTGGGGAATTTCTATTTACGCCATCATGTATCTGGTGTGGGCTGGCTTCACGACTTACGGATTTACTGCGGGAGCCGCGCCACATGTCGCCGCTCTTCTCATACTTCTCGTTCTGGCGGCAACCGCCGGCGCTTCTTTACAACTCGCGTCATGGAAAGACATCCTTCCATATTCGCTCACATGGGCGGGATGCATTGCTCTATTAAACTTGGCTCTACCAATGCCCTTAGTCGATTGGCACGTTTTTGCGGAACCGTACGTTTGGGCTAGTTACGCGCTTGTCGTGCTTGTACCGTTGTTTTGCTCGGAAGAAGTTTCTATCACAGACGAGATGTCAAAATGGCACACCTAAGCAGAATATGAGTGACACACATGCGCCACTAACTCTGCCCAATACGAGCGCGAGATTCGAATTGCTTCATGCTCATCGATTTCTTTTCCGCACAGGCCTAAGTATTGCGAACACGTTCGCGTGGATTTTCGTGTTTCAGTATTTCATTGCGATCACATCTACGATATCTGACGCGCTTATTGCCACGATTGTAATGTACGCGATGGGACAATCCATAACTATCATTCTGACACCCATTTCCGCGTCGAACCTTCGCAGAGGTACTATGCACTCGCTTATTTTTGGCGCATTGCTCGCAGGCGGAGCGTACGTGACACTTGGCGCGACACTAAACAGCACATTAGATGGAGAACCTATCGGATGGGGAATAGCGGTATTCGCTATACTTCTGGGCGCGTACAGAGCGCTGTACTGGATTCCTTATCAATTGCGCGCTTCCACGGGAGTTCATGGACGCTCTCGCTTGCCGATTCTGTACGAAGTAATAATCGCTCTTATGCCGACGTTTGCTGGTATAACGATGGCGGTGATTCCATACGCGCCTCTCCGACTTCTTTTTGGCAGTGCCGTGATTATTGTAATGTCGCTTGTACCAATAATTGTTTCTCGAGATTTCGTCGAGAAGTTTTCGTGGAGCTATTTTGAAACATTTGCGCATCTTTTGAAGAGAAGAAATCGCAGGTTGCTCTCGGCATCTTTCAGTGGCGGCTTGCAAGGAACAGTGCTCTTCTTAGTATGGCCGATTTTTGTTTTCTTTATTGTCGGCTGGGATTACAAAATTCTCGGCGCGGTGTTAAGCGCGACTTTCATCGCAATACTCTTCTTGAAATATCTTTACCGTAAATTCGCTCGCAAAATGCAGATTGAGCAATCCGTACTTGTACAAGTTGCGTTCTCCGTTTCCGGCTGGGTGATGCGCCTTTTTGTCGGCTCGCCTGTAGGAGTTGTTTTGGCAGACACTTACTCACACACAAGTGCGGGAAGAAGCTCGCATAGCATTGACGCTCTTGCATTCGAGCAATCTGCCGACCAAGGGTCGTTTGTAGACGAACTCACGGCGCTTAAGGAAATGGGGCTTGCTATTGGAAGAATCAGCGCATGCGCGATTTTTGCCTTGCTTCTTGTGTGGACGACTCTACCGATAGCATTTGCTGGTATGCTAATTCTCGCGGGCATCGCTTCCGCAGTATCAATAATTATGGAACGCCCTGTTGTGCAAAGTGGGTTTTGAGGAATGTCTCTTTGGGTATAGGCTCTAATATAGATTCGGACAATGGCTGCTTCGCTGATTAGTTCCTCCTGACGGTCAGCGGACTGAAGGTGAAGAAGAACAGTCAAGATCCTGGTGGTGGGCTGGTCGGCAGCTCATCTGTCTTCGCCGTGGCTGGGGTTTCATCCTCTTTGACCAGCCCGCAGCATTTTTTTGCAAAGAGAATTCTGGCAGTCAGACTGCCATGCTACGGCAGTCTGACTGCCTTATGCCCCTGCCCTTTTCACTCTTCTTTCTTCTCATCTCCGAAATCAAATTCTTCTTGCCGTGGATTCTGTCCGGGCTTTTTTTCTCTCGAGGCGTCGGTCAGCGGCGCTGCTTGACCGTCTTGACCTTTTTTCGCTTGCGATACATCTTGCCCCATGATTATTGTGGGGGGGTTATCTGTAAATCTTTAACTGATTGTTCGGCCTCTGCCACAGCGTCTGGGTCGTCCTTCGGAATACGCGCATTATTCGACTCTTGCAGCAAGCGATAGTACTCCTCACGCGATTTGGGTCCAGAGAAGATGACTCTCATTTGTCGTAGTCTCGAGATTTTCTGCAACGAATTTATCCTCACTCCATTTTCATTCCTTACAATTTTTTTAATCCGATGAAATTGATCTTCATCTCGTATAGATAGTGTAATTTGATATGTTTTTAGAGTTTCTCTACCAGATTCTTGATTTTTCATAAGATTTAAGTACAGCTAGAGCAAACTTTCCACAACTTGCTTAACTTCCGCACCATCTGCTTGACCCTTTGTTTCTTTAATCACGGCACCCACGAACATTCCCATTTTTGATTTGTCCGTTATACCCAATTTCTCTTTTACTTGTTTTGCCACAGTTTCAATCTGTTCTCGCGACATTTGCGAGGGCATATAAGTTTCCAAAATCTTTAATTCCTCTTCCTCTTTCTGCGCCAAATCTTCGCGCCCGCCTTTCCGGAATTGCTCAATGGAATCTTTTCTCTGTTTAACCGCGCGTTTGATAACGGCGAGCGCATCAACATCAGAAATCGCTTCCTGCGGTTTAATCCCCTTTGCGACGAGCTCATTTGTAAAAGCAGAGAGAAGCCCGCGCAGGGTATTCATCTTTAGCGAATCCTTCGCCCGCATCGCATCGGTCAATTCTTTTCTAATCTTCTCATTTAACATCCTTGAATTGTATCAGAAATATTTAATTTCGTCTCGCAATACGCTCCGCGTTCAGTAGGGAAGCGAACAAATGTGCTTGGACACTATCAACCGAGAAAACTACAAATATAAATGTCCGCTATTTGCTACGGTCGGATACCATAGCGGACAGCGGACATCCGATAACACGCGCAATTACGATTTATAGATAGAAATATTTCTTAATCCATTTGTCGTTCTCAATTTTCTCGACGATTGTGTAAAGTACATCCTTGCCGATGTGGAGGTCTGCTTTTATGAGAATAATGAGTTCCTCACAGTCGTAAGGGGAAACCCATACGCTATCTTGGACGCGCAGAAAGCCACATTCGCGCATTATGCGCCGTAGTTGGTCTCGAACTATTCTTCGCCGTTCGGGAATATCAAATATAATCATGCGATAGCGCTTGTCCCACCGTTTTTTACTGCGCTTTCGCAGTGCCGCCTTTTCTTTCTCGAGAGCAAATACCTGCCGCCCCTTCCCGGTGATTTCTACACATTTCACATTTCCCCTGACTGTAAATCGGATAAGCCCTTTTTGCGCCAACCTTCCGATTGCAGTTTTTGCTTGATAATTAAATCTGCGCACACTTTTCACAAAACGCAAAAGTTGTAGCGTGTTTGGCGCAACCATTATCCATGCACAAATACCAGCCAACGCCACCGTCGCAAGTATTGCGTCTTGAATGTATCCCTTTCTCCGCTCCCGCCGAGCTTCCGCTTCAAGAATTCCCATGTCCGCTATTATACACGGTCGGTGTAGATAGTGGACATGCTTTTGTCTGGTCGTTTACTAAAAAACAGGTAAGATCTACATTCGCACAAGCACAGAGAGTTCCAGCAGAAATTCTCAAGTACAAAGAGAGGGCTTCTTGGTTAGCGTGGTATAATCCGAAAATATGGAATATGTGATTTTGGTTCTTCTCATCGCAATTCTTGCTTTTCTGGCGCTCTCTTATTGGCGCAGTCAAAACAACAAGCCGGACACGCAGGGCTTGGTGCTTCTGCAAAATCAATTGCAGGAACTGACTCGTACGATGGACACCAAGCTCGGAGAGGGCGCCCGAACGATGTCGGAGTCTATGAAGGCGCAGTTCGGCGAATCCCAAAGATTGACAGATTTGGTAACCCGCCAGCTGACGGAAGTCGCGCGCGAACAAACGAAGACAAACGAATCAACTCTGCGCTTTATGACCATAGCCGAACAGTTGGCGAATTTGGAAAAAGTATTGAAGCACCAGAAACAGCGGGGGAATCTTGGCGAGCGCTCTCTGGAACTCGTGCTTGAAAACATCCTTCCGCCCGGCACATTCAAGACGCAGTATATTTTCCCCGGCGGAGAAACAGTGGACGCGGTCATAATCACCAAAGAAGGAATGATTCCCATTGACGCAAAGTTCTCGCTTGATAATTACAACCGCGTTGTGAACGAGCCGGACGAGGCGAGAAAGGCGGAGCTTGAGAAAGATTTTAAGAATGACCTGAAATTGCGCATAGACGAAACGGCAAAATATGTCCGTCCGAAAGACGGCACATTGCCTTTTGCATTCATGTATATTCCCGCGGAGGGAATTTACTACGATCTGCTTATCAACGAGGTCGGCTCCGTCAAAGTTAATACGCGCAACTTGATTGACTACGCATACAACGAGAAGAAAGTCATCATAGTTTCTCCTACCACATTCGCCGCGTACTTGCAGTCAGTACTTTACGGGTTCAAGGCATTTAAGATTGAAGAAACCGCGAAAGATATTGCGAAAAATGTAGAAGCGCTCGGTCGCCACTTGAACGCGTATCAGGAATATTACAAAAAAATCGGAACATCGCTTTCAACCACGGTTAATCATTACAACGCCGGCTCAAAGGAACTCGGCAAGGTGGACAAAGACGTTTTCCGCATCACCGGCACCGCGGCGGAGCTTGATTCGCCTCTTTTGGAGAGACCCACTATTGCATCGAACGAATAGTCGGTTAAAAAATACCAAGGTCCGACCTTGGTAGAAACCACGCGTTGCATTAGTTGCCTATATATGGCAGACTATGCCTTTCTATGGCAAAGATAGCGATTATTGAAACGGGCGGAAAGCAATATCTTGTTACTCAGGATAGCGTTCTAAACGTGGAAAAACTGCCCAAGAGCAACGGCAAAATAACTTTTGATAAGGTTTTGCTAGTGGATGACGGAAAAGAAACTAAAGTTGGCGCGCCGTATCTTGCGGGCGCCGTTGTTTCTGCCGAGCACATTGCAGATGGGCGAGAAAAGAAAGTTACAGTAATTCGCTACCGACAAAAAAGCAGATATTTTAAGAAAAAAGGCCACAGACAGCCATTTACGAAAGTAAGAATTACCGCCCTTCCATAGGGCGGTTCTCTTATCATAACACAGCGAGGCGTCGCCTCGCTGCAAATACATTGAGATGACATCTCAATGTATTTGCGAATTTGCAAATTGCAAATTGGAGCTTGCAAATTCACTTTCTTGAGTCCAGTGCGCTCTTTATGGTGTCTGGGTCGGCGTATTCAATTTCGCTTCCTGTTGAGAGACCGCGGCCAAGCGATGTGACCGCAAGTGAATGTTCTTTGGCGAGTGCCACTAATTCTTCTTTAAGCCGGATGGAAGTGGCGTCGCCCTCTGGATTGGCTGGGAACGCGAGAATTATTTCTTTCAAACCATTTTTTGCTCTTTTTGGAATGGATGCAATAAGTTCGCGTAAGTGCAAGCCGTTCATTTTCTCTGATGCGAGTGATATTGTTCCACCGAGTACAAAATATCCCCCGTGATATGTTCCGCTTCGCTCCATGGCGAGCAGATCCGTGTCGCTCGCCACCACAGCTAGCAGAGCGCGGTCGCGTTCCGGATTCTCGCATATTGAGCAAGCCTCGTGTTTCCCCGAATGATGCTTCATGCATTCCGTACACTGATGGACAGATGCATTTAGACTTTCTATGGCGCGCGCAAGCTCGGCTCGCGACTTTTGCGACGAACGCAAAAGAAATTGCACAAATCTGCCAGCTTGACGCGGGCCGATGCCGGGAAATCTTTCAAAAATTGCGCTTAATTTCTCAATTGAATCCATAGGGTAGTCAGTAGTTAGTGGTAAGTAGTCAGTAGAGAAAACATAGTCGGAAATTTATTTGCATTTTCTACTAACTACTAACTATTTACTACTAAAACTGTTCAGAACGGTGTTTCGTCTTCGCCCACCTTCGCTTCTGTTGTGTAGTCACCGAAATCACTCTTTTCTATGGAGTGGAACGTTGTTTTGGCCTCGTCAAATCGAAGGTCGATTCTTCCGATTGGCCCGTTGCGATGTTTTTCTATCATTATTTCCGCGATGCCGGGCCTGTCAGAATTCTCGTTCATCTTGTCGTCGCGATGTATAAACATAACGACATCGGCATCCTGTTCCAGAGCGCCGGAA
>MFLD01000002.1:10712-40121 GCA_001781465.1 Candidatus Kaiserbacteria bacterium RIFCSPHIGHO2_02_FULL_49_16 | reverse complement strand
TTTCCACCGCGCGGGAAAGCTGAGAGAGCGCGATTACGGGTACATCAAGTTCGCGAGCCATAGCTTTGAGAGAGCGCGAAATTTCCGTTATTTGCTGAACCATTGAATCTCCCGCGCGCGCGTGCAGAGGCGTAATTAGCTGAAGGTAGTCGATCACGACAAGACCAAGGCCTTTTTCCATTTTTAGCCGACGCGCGACAGAACGCATGGAAAGGACAGTGCCGCTCGGCCTGTCGTCTATGTAAATCGGAGCTTCGGAAAGAATGCTTAATCCCGCTTGTAGACGCTCGTACTCGTTGTCTTTAGAGATTTTTCCCGTGCGCAAGCGCCAGGCATCCACTCCCGCTTGCGCGGCTAGCATTCTGTCTACCAACTGTTGAGAACTCATTTCCAAAGAAAATATCCCGACTGCGGTTCCGTGTTTGGTTGCGGTTTGTCGCGCGATGTCCAAAGCGAGCGCGGTCTTTCCCATTGATGGCCTCGCGGCGAGAATAATTAGATCGGATTTTTGGAAGCCCGCGAGAATATTATCCAACTGCGGAAAACCCGAGGGAACTCCGCGTATGGCGCTACCGTGCTTTTGCAGATGCTCAAGGCGTTCCCAAGCTTCCGACAATTCGTCTTTAAGGGCGGTAAAGGATTGGAGCATCGGAGAATTTGCAACTCTAAACACTGCGGCTTGCGCTTCATCCAGAATTTCTTCTATTTCTCGGTCTTCCATAAACCCAAGCTCGCTGATAGCAGAAGCCGCATTTATGAGCGAGCGAAGAATAAATTTGGATTGCACGACGTTGGCGTAGTGCTGGGCACTGCCGGGGCTGGCGGCCGCTCCCGTTAATTCTGAGAGGTAAGCCGCGCCGCCTATGTCGGCGAGATGTTTGCGTTCTTTCAGTTTGCCAGAAACTGTCACTACATCGATGGGTTCTCCCTTGGAATAAAGGGACATCATCGCCTCAAAGATGACGCGATGCTTGCCGGCGTAGAATGAATCCGCGATGATGATATCCGCGACTTCATACATCGCGTTCTGATTCAGCATGAGCGCGCCAAGAAGCGCGCGCTCCGTATCAACATCTTGCGGAGGAACTCTCGGAGTGCTTGTTGCCATTAATCGATTCTAGCATGGCATGGTTTTTAAGTAGATTAGCATCAATCCTTCATTCTGTGTTTTACATGGGGAAAACCTGTACATTAAAATGTACTCATGTGTTTATCTTGTTGTTGCGGGATTATTCTGCGTAGATCTGCGTCCGGCCGATAGGTTTGGTATCGGCACCTGTAGACGGTCTGCGATAATCTGCGAGCATAGCAGTGCTAGTATTGCCCACTACTATTGACGTTATGGTATTGTCCTGTTATTGTCATGGTGTAAGCAGAACACAGCAAGACACAGCTAGGAAAACAGTCAAATAAGCCAACCAAAACCCTTTTATTTATATGATTTCATTTTCACCACGTTTAGTATCGCGAGACCTTTTGTCTGAACTACAGGATCGCTCGAGGCACATACTCGTAGAACGATTCGGTCTCGGACCCAAGGGAGTTTCTAGAACGCTAGATTCAATCGGAAAGGAATACGGCATCACGCGCGAACGCATTCGCCAAATTGAAAATCACGCGGTAGAACAGGTGCGTGAGTCCTCAAAATACGCGGAACATTCCGCGCATTTCAATGACTTAAAAGCGGCGCTTCACAGTCTCGGAACGATTCTTTCGGACGAGACAGTACTGTCGCAAATTGCGGACGAGAAAGACCGGGATCATGTCGTCTTTCTGCTCACTGTCGGACATCACTTTACAGATCGCAGAGAGAGCAATGATTTTCATGCTAGGTGGCACATTGACGAACATATCGCCGACCAAGTCGAACGCGCGCTAGCAAATTTGGCCGATTCAATCGAGCCCGATAAGTTGATTCCCGAGGAGGAGTTCATGCAGATATTCTCGAAAGCGCTGAAGCAAGAGGGAATAAAGAATCGACCGAACGATGTGCTTTCAAGATGGCTCGTCATTTCAAAACGCATCGGCAGAAATCCGCTTGGCGAATGGGGTAGGGCTGAATCTCCTCATGTGCGGATAAAAAATACGCGTGATTTTGCGTATCTTACTTTGCGCCGTCACGGCTCGCCGATGCACTTCACAGAGGTCGCAAACAACATTAAGGATCTTTTCAGCCGCAATGCTCATCCGGCTACAACTCACAACGAACTGATCAAGGACGCGCGTTTTGTTTTAGTGGGAAGAGGCCTGTATGCTCTTAAAGAATGGGGATACCAGCCCGGCGTTGTCCGCGACGTGATACGCCAGATTTTGGAACGTGAGGGAGCTTTAAGTCGCGAAGAAATCGTAGAAAGAGTAAGGCGCGAGCGATACGTGAAAGACGCAACCATTGCCGCCAATCTTCAGCATGGTATTTTTACGCGTCTGCCCGACGGACGACACTCACTCGTTAAATAAGTATAGGCGGTCAAACCGCGGTGTTTTAGACCTTTTCTGTCCGGCGCCGATAGTGTGAGTAACTTCGCCCCCGCTCGAGGGGGGGCATGTTATAATTCGGACAATATGGATGCGCCAGGAACACCTAAATCAGAGATAGTTCAGTTTTGGAATTTAGTGAAGGGACTTGATTGGTGGGCGTGGAACAACTGGTTTTATGCCTGGGGATTTTCCCGGTTTCTGCTTCACACAATTCTTTTCGCCGGCCTTTTGAGCATTTTATCGCTCCAAATCCCTAATTTATTCCTATTCGCATCCGGCTGGCTTGTCGGCACTGCTCCGGTATGGCTCCCGATATCATTGCTTATCGGGTTTTACCAGATTTGGATCTGGTATGCGCGGTCAAATTTCATTTTTCACAAAAAGCCAGTTCTCATGGAAATGAAAATGCCCAGAGAAATCACCAAATCCCCTCGAGCGATGGAAACGGCACTCACAAATCTCCATGTGCCGCAGGGCATAACGACGTATTACATGCGCGTTATGAAGGGATGGACCCTTCCGTGGTATTCCTTAGAGATCGCTTCTTTCGGCGGAGAAATACATTTCTACGTGTGGGTTTGGAAAGATTGGCAGAAAATCGTCGAGGCTACCATATACGCAAATTACCCGGAGATAGAATTGCACGAGGTTGAGGATTACGCTCAGAAGTTCGTTTACAACCCCGAAACTCAAACATGCTACGGATGCGGATGGAGATTCGAACCGTATGACCCCAAAAAACGATACATAGACGCGTATGTGATGAAAACATATATTGATTTGGAGCTTGATAAAGACCCGAAGGAAGAAGTTAAGATTGACCCGCTCGGTACGGTTTTGGAGGTTATGGGCTCAATGACTAAAGAACAGCAAATGTGGATACAAATTTTAATAACCCCGGAATTTAAGTGGGGCAAACTTAACCCATCGGAAAGCGACTGGAGCGCGAGAGTTAAGAATGAGGTCAACAAAGTGCGCTTGCTAGCGGCAACTTTCTCCGAGGACACGAAGTTGACTGACCTGCAAACGCGTATGGCGCGCCCTCGGCCAACATGGGTGCATGAGCATCAATTGGAAACGATGCAAAGAAATCTTGGAAAACATCCATTCGCGGTCGTCTCTCGAGGTTTTTATATATCTCCTCACAAAGATTTCGGCTTGCGATTTTGGGACATGCGATGGATATGGCGTCCATTCGCTAATCCTCAATATATGACTCAGATGAGGAACCGTTGGTTCCACACTACGATGGATTATCCTTGGCAGGATTGGCGCGATATACGCTGGGAGACAATAACCAGGCGCTTTATAGACGCGTATAGGAGAAGGTCGGGATTTTATAGTCCGTGGGAATTTCCCGCGAATGTAATGACTTCGGAGTTACTGGCTACTTTGTATCATCCTCCGAGCAGTTCCATAAAGGTGCCTGGATTGGTGCGCATTGAATCAAAGAAGTCCTCTCCTCCGCCGAATCTTCCCCAGTAGTAAATAGTTAGTAGTCAGTAGTTAGTAGAAAATGCTCTATTTTCAGTATGATTTTTCACTACTAACTACTATCTACTTTCTACTAACTATCTTATGCCTCCAATTGAAAAGTCCCTCGAACGCGGATTCGCGGCATATGAGCGAGTTTCCAAAGAGCTATCGCTTCGATGGAGAGAGCACGCAAATCGCAGAACTATCACAGCGCTTATCACTGTCGGAACAATGGCAACGTTTTTGTACCTAACTGTTGTTCGTCCTCCCGATAATTTTCCTCTAAACACTCTAGTAACGATAGAGGAGGGATCATCGGTTGACGCGGCCGCGCAAGTCCTAGAAGAGAGCCAGGTTGTACGTTCGAGAACGGCTTTACGTTTTCTTGTTATCCTGCTAGGCCGCCAAAAAGACGTGCATGCGGGAGATTATCTATTTAAGGAGCCGCGCGACCTGTTCAGCATAGCGCGAGCAATAATAATCGGCGCTTATGGCCTAGAGCCCATGCGTATCCGTATTGGAGAGGGAACAACCACTAAGACAATGGCTCGTATTTTGGAAAATAGTCTCCTCCGATTCAACGGGGATAAATTCCTCTCAACCGCGCAGGGAATGGAAGGTTTTCTTTTTCCCGATACGTACTACTTTCTTCCCAACGCGAATGAGGCTCTGGTTATTAAAACAATGCGCCAGAATTTTGACGCTCGCGTATCCGCTATAGAGTCCCAGATTAGCTATTTCGGCAAACCGCTTAAAGAGATAGTAATAATGGCATCTCTCCTTGAGCGAGAAGCGCGCACGACAGAGGACAGAAGGATGATTGCCGGAGTTTTATGGAACCGTTTGAAAAAGGGCATGTTGCTTCAAGTGGACGCGGCGTTTCTTTACACGATTGGGAAAGGTTCTTATCAACTAACGACAAAGGATTTGCAGAGCGACTCTCCGTACAATACATATCGCCATCTCGGACTTCCGCCGGGGCCTATCGGCAGTCCCAGTCTGGATTCGATTTTGGCCGCCGTAACACCCATCAAGCACGATTACCTATATTATCTTGCCGACAGAAGCGGCGTGACTTACTACAGCAAAACGTACGCGGAGCATTTGAGGAATAAAAGAAAGTACATAGACTAAATTGTGCCAATCTACAAATACATCCCAATCTACAAATAACTGCGAATGTTAAGTGACTTCCATTTGTAGCCATTCGTAGCATTAGTATCATTTGCAGATTGGAACATATATGGTAAAAACAGTTTTTGTTGGCCTATCTGGCGGCGTTGATTCCGCGGTTTCCGCGGCGTTGCTTAAGGATCGCGGTTTCAATGTTGTCGGCGTATTTATAAAGATTTGGCAGCCGGAATTTATTGAGTGTACGTGGGCAACGGATCGGCTTGATGCCATGCGAGTTTGCGTCGCTCTCGGAATCCCATTCCGTGAAATTGACTTGTCGGCGGATTATAAGCGAATGGTGGTGGAGGACATGATTGCCGCATATTCTCACGGCATAACTCCAAACCCTGACGTGCTTTGCAATCGACATATAAAGTTCGGGAGGTTTTTAAACTATGCCCTTCGCGAGGGCGCGGATTACATCGCTACCGGGCACTACGCAAGAATAGGACAAGGCAAAAGGCAAAAGGCAAAAGGCAAAAGTCTTGAATTATTTAGAGGCGCAGACCGGAATAAAGACCAGTCTTATTTTCTTTACACATTGGGACAGCAAGAGCTTGCCCGGACACTCTTTCCGGTGGGCGGGCTTCAGAAAAAGGAGGTTCGGATTCTCGCGCGGCAGTTCGGCCTTCCAGTCGCGCAAAAGGCAGACAGTCAAGGGCTGTGCTTCGTGGGCGATGTGTCTATGAAAGACTTTCTTTCTAGATACATAAAGCTCGAAAGTGGACACGTTCTTGATCCGAACGGGAACATAATCGGCCGACACGACGGAGCGGCTCTTTACACCATAGGACAGCGTCACGGATTCAATATTGAACGAGTAGCTGGCGAAAGAGCTCCTCATTACGTCATTTCTGTTGACATTCCATCTAACTCCATTCGAGTTTCTTCTAGGCGCGAAGATGCCTCACGAAAAGAAGCATTCATTGATGAAGCGCGTTGGATTGCCGACGTACCTCCGATGCCATTTAGAGCCCAAGCGCAGACAAGATATCGCGAACATTCGTCTGATGCGGTTATTGCTGAAACAACTGGCGGCGTAAGCATTGCTTTTGAGGAGTCCCATATTGCCGCGCCTGGACAATCGCTTGTAATTTACGACGGAGAAAAGTGTTTAGGCGGCGGTATCATCAGAAAGTAAGAAAAAGGCGGTACAATGAGAGCACTCAACTAAAATGAATGATGTACTTATAACAAAGGCGGATGGCGAGAAGGAACTTTTCGTTTCCTCCAAATTAGACAGTTCTCTTGCGAGATCTGGAGCAACTCCTGAAATGCGCTCTCGAGTTATCGCTCATGTCACGCGCGAACTTAAATCTGGGATGACTACTGATGAGATTTATAAGCATGCGTTTGAAATATTAAGAAGAGAAGAGCATGTGCCGGTTGCGGCGCGCTATTCCATCAAGCGCGCGGTCTTCGCCCTCGGCCCTTCAGGTTTTCCATTTGAGCAATTTCTCGCGGAAGTGTTGCGCGCTCATGGATGGACGGCTCGTACTGGGGCTATCTTAAATGGACGCTGCGCCTCGCACGAGGTTGACGTACTCGCCGAAAAGAACGGCAGGCGCGTTGGCATTGAGGCAAAATTTCATAACGAAGCGGGCGGCAAGACCGATATCAAGGACACGCTCTACGTACACGCGAGATATGAAGACTTAAAAAACTCGGCGGAAGAATCTTCGCGCGTCAACGAAGGGTGGCTGGTCACGAACACAAGATTCACGCAAAATGCTATCCACTACGCGCAGTGCTCTAATCTGACACTGCTCGCGTGGGATTATCCAAGTGAGAATGGCCTCGTTGCGATGATAGAGGAGGCAAAAGTCCATCCTCTGACATGCCTCACAACGCTTACCGAAGGTGAGAAGCGGCAATTGCTTGATAATAAAATCGTCTTGTGCAAAAGCATTCAGTCGCGGCATTTACTTGAGGAATATGGCATCAGACCAGCGCGCGTGCCGGAAGTGATGGAAGAAGCTCAGCGCCTTTGCGGAGTATGATTGGTTAGTATCGTGTATCTTGTATTTGGTATGTAGTGGATGCAGTCGTATTTTATACACGATACTTTATACACGATACCCTATACTTTTTTGTTCCTGATACGTTATACTTATCCCTATGTACGGAGGAGTTGAACAGTTTGGTGACATAACAATAATAATGCTCGCAAAACTTGTTCTTGCGACGGTATTAGGTGGAATCATCGGGACCGAACGCGCCGTCATGGCGCGGCAAGCGGCCGGAACCCGGACATTCGGCCTAGTCGCTCTCGGCGCGTGTCTTTTTGTAATTACCGCTAACTACGTGGATTTGGCGCATCTTGGAATTGTTAACTTCGACCCTATGCGCGTCGCCGCCGCTATTATTACCGGTGTCGGATTTCTTGGGGGCGGGCTTATTATCTTCAGAGGTGAAACCCAGCACGGCATCACGACCGCGGCTGGATTGTGGATTTCCTCGGCTGTCGGCATCGCGGTCGGATTCGGCCTCTACAGCATAGCTTTATTCTCGACTTTTCTAGTCCTCCTGATTTTTACGGGTATGTGGTATTTGGAAAATCGCTTCAAGCACTGGTTTGAGGACCGCAAGCCCGAAATAGGGAAAAACGAGAATAACATTTTGTAGATGTCCGAGGTATAATGGCGCAATGCCTCCAAGATTGTACGCAAAAAGAACGCGTAACTTGTTTGACCCGAATTCGCTCGAGACTTTTCGAGTAAGCAGAAGTAAGATTGATCTTTTTCACGAGTGCGAGAGATGTTTTTATCTGGATGTGCGATTGGGCCTTGCGCGCCCTTCTTTTCCAGCATTCACTCTCAACAATGCCGTTGATGAGTTGATGAAAAGAGAATTTGATTTGCACAGAGCAAAAGGAAGCGCGCACCCTCTAATGAAGGAATGTAAAATTGACGCGGTTCCATTTAATGACCCGAGAATGGACGAGTGGCGGGACGCCTTGCGCTCGGGCATTCAGTATTATCATAAGCCGACCGGTTTAATTTTCCGCGGAGGAGTAGACGATGTTTGGCAGAACCCAATGGGCGAGCTTATCGTCGTTGATTACAAAGCCACCAGTAAAAAAGAAGAGGTGACGATAGATGGATATTGGCAGAAGGCGTACAAGAGGCAGGTTGAGATATATCAGTGGCTATTGCGAGGAATCGGCGAGAAAGTTTCTTCCACCGCGTATTTCGTTTATGTGAATGGAATAAGCGATGCGAAAGCATTCGACGCGAAGCTTGAATTTGACATAAAAATTATTCCGCACGAAGGCGACACAAAGTGGATAGAGCCGATTGTTATGAAATTGGCGGAGTGTCTGCGGAGCGAAGAAGCTCCTGCGCCAGCCGAGCCGTGCGAGTACTGCCGATACCGCGAAGCGGCGGGAAAAGAATTGCTTGCGCTCTCAAAAAAGACGATTGGGAAAGGAAACGGAACGCTTGGGATTTAGTTTCCATGGATGTGAACACCGTTAGAAGCCATCGTGCGAGATTTTAGCCAGAGGATTGTAATGGCGGCATAAAAATCAATATTACTTATGGAGGAAAAAGCTTCTAACGGGGTGAAAATCGAGGCCTCGTGGAAAGAAGCGCTCAAAGATGAGTTCGGGCAGGACTACTTCAAGGAGTTGCGCGAGTTTGTTAAAGGCGAATATCAGCACGCAATCGTGTACCCTCCGCCGAAGAATATTTTCCGCGCTTTTGAGCTATGTCCGTTCGATAAAGTTGAGGTCGTGATACTCGGCCAAGACCCTTATCACGGTCCCAGGCAGGCGAATGGCCTCTGCTTTGCCGTGAGCGAGGGTGTGCCTCTGCCGCCGTCGCTTCAAAATATTTTCAAGGAGATAGAAAGCGACCTAGGCCAGAAGCTTGCGCACAGAAGCGGAGACTTGGAGCGCTGGGCCAAGCAGGGAGTCCTACTCCTTAATGCGACGCTCACAGTGGCCGCACACAATGCCGGTTCTCACCAAGGCAAAGGGTGGGAAGAATTCACCGACGCGGTCATCCGCAAGCTTTCAGATGAACGGGAAAATCTTGTCTTAATTCTTTGGGGCAATTACGCCAAAGCAAAGGGCGCGCATATAGACCGCACAAAACATCTCGTCATAGAGTCCGCGCACCCCTCGCCATTTTCAGCATTGAGCGGCTTCTTCAGCTCAAAACCCTTCAGCAAGACGAATGAGTATCTAGAAGCTCACGGCAAGAAACCGATTGATTGGCTGTAGTCTAATATGCTATAATACTCGTTATGAATACATCAAAAAACGGCAAGTATCGATGGATGATTTTCAAGGACGGCGACTCATGGGTCGGGGTTGCGCTTGAGTTCAATATCGTAGTTACTGGTGCAGACCCGCGTGTTGTTGAGTTTGAGTTGCAAGAGGCCGTGATAGGGTATATAGAATCAGCGAAGAAATTAAAGGGGTTCCGAGCCAATCAAGTAAATTCAATACTGAATCAAAAACCGGAGGACGAGTACGAGAAAAAGTGGTTACAGGCCACGCAAACCCGAACTACTCCACGGAAAGGAAGTGTTCCCAGTCCTTTTTCTGACATCTATAAAGCGGGCGTTTCAAGCCTTGCGATTGCGTGATGTCACGAGAAAAATCAAACTGGACATTTCGAGATGTTAAAAGATTCCTTGAGTCTAAGGGCTTCGCGCTCCACCATGTACGCGGCAGCCATCATTATTTCCGCGGTTTTGTTTTAGGACAGTTGCGAATGACCCATGTGCAATTTCATGGTTCTGGTTCTATTCATCCAAAAACTCTCGGTTCAATTATCAAGCAGTCAGGCATACCGGAGGAGGCGTGGCTTGAGTAGTTCCGATAGGCGAACGAAAAAGGCCGTCAAGCGAAGAGGAGGATAACTCTGCGGTGTAAGTTTTCCTTATATGCTTATTCGCGCGAATAAGCATATAGATATGGACACTAACGATTCATTGGGCTCCAAACCTTTTAGCAAAACAAACGAGTACCTAGAGTTCAATGGCAAAAAACCGATTGGTTGGTTGTAGACCATTGAATTGACTCTCTCTCTCTGGTTTGAGATAGTACCACCAATCGACCTGTTTTTAGGTCTTTTTTGAGGAGCAAATCATGGCCGAGGCCACGATGAGAAGTAACAAACGGATGAAGATGGAACGGTCGCCCGTAGCGCAACTCGAGGCGCGGATCAAGCACCTTGAAACATTCCTCGAAGGTTACACGCGCGAGGTCATAAAGTTCACGGAATTTGTCGAGGAATGGGGACGTGGTGTGGATGCCGCCATCGACCGCCCAACAGGCGGGCTTGCGACATTCAAGATTCCGAAGTTCAATTTCCTTGACACAAAGCCGGACGGGAGCACCGATCGGCCGATTGAGCAAGGGTGATACCTTACTCTCTCATGGCGCCTTTCGACTCGATCGAAAGGCGCCAAGTACTTTGGCTACACACGCAAAAGTGAAAGCAATTTCTCATTATGCAAATGCGGGCCGATGATGGCTAGATTTAATCCTTCGGTTCGGAGTAGGTCTTTTGCTACTCGCATGATGTCTCTCGCCTTCACTTTGTCTACACCTTTCATTATTTCTTCCAAGGTGCGGATTTTGCCTAAGCTGATGAGCGAGGTAGCGGCATGGGCGGCAACGGCATCGCTTGTTTCAAGTGCGAGGGTAAGCGTGCCTTTAATGTGCGCCTTTGCTTTTGCAAGCTCGGCACTAGAGACCTTCACACGCTTTATTTTGCGAAACTCATCGAGAATGGTTGAAACTGCCTTTTCAAGCTTGCCGTGTTCTACTCCTGCTTGAACCGCGAGATAGCCGGTATCGGGATATTTTTCCACCATCGAGTGCACAGAATAGGCGAGGCCTCGGCGTTCGCGCACTTCCAAAAACAGGCGGCTGGACATGCCGCCGCCCAATATCGTTGAAAGAACCTCCAATGCGTATTCATCCTTATGCGCGTAAGGGTATGAAGGAACGCCGAGCATCAACTGCGTCTGGTCGGTTTTCTTTTCCTTTATTGCTACTTGCGGAGCATCCTGCGCTGTCTTAAATGGAGCGAACTTCGGCGACGAGCATTTCTTAAGTTGTCCGAAAGAACGCTTGACCGCGGCGAGAACATTCTGTTCCGACATTGAGCCCGCTATGCACACGACAGTATTTTCCGGCGTGTAGTGATGCTTCAGATATCCGGCAAAATCCTTGCGCTTAAACGCGCGGATATTTTCTTTCGGCCCCAAAATAGTCCGGCCCAAAGGATGTTCACTTCCAAAAATCAATTCATCAAAAACATTATCTATGGTGCGCATCGGCATATCTTCATACATATCTATCTCTTGAATGATGGCGCCTCGTTCTTTTGCGATTTCTTTGCCCGGCAGAGTGGAATTGAGATATATGTCGCTTATGACATCAAGAGCCGTATCCAGATACCCACTGCTAACTTTTGCGTAATACGCAGTCCTGTCCTTTGCCGTGAAAGCGTTGTAAACACTGCCGATTCCATCAAGTTCCTCGCTTATCTTTCGCGCGCTCGGCCGCTTCCTCGTCCCCTTAAAAAACATGTGCTCAAGAAAGTGCGCGAGCCCGTTCTCTTTCTTATCTTCATAGCGCGAGCCAGTACCTGCCATCACCACCACGGTTGCCGTCTTCGTGCTCGGCATCGGCACCAGTACTACTCGGAGGCCATTTTGCAAGGTGTGGATGTGATATCTCATTTCTGGGCAATACTATCGTCTTATCGATACTGAGGCAATGATTTTCTTCTCTGGGGGATATACCATAGTTGTACATATGTACAACTATGGTATATCTGTGTCAGCAATTTTTAGGTTGTGGAAATATCTTGATTCGGGTATCTGCATATATTTATGTACTTATAATATCCGACCGGGTTTTATAAGTACGCGATTATTTAACTTACATTATGGTTATCTCATGGGGTATAATCATGCATTATGAATATCGGCGAGATACGGGCAAAGTATCTGGAATTCTTTGAAAAACGCGGGCATGCGATTATTCCTTCAGCACCAATCATTCCGGAAAACGACCCGACGACGCTTTTTACCGGCAGTGGAATGCAGCCGCTTATTCCGTATCTTCTCGGCAAGGAGCATCCACTAGGAGACCGTCTCGTTAATTCGCAGACATGCTTCAGGGCGATGGACATAGACGAGGTGGGGGACAATCGCCACACGACATTTTTTGAGATGCTGGGCAATTGGTCCCTCGGCAACTATTTTAAAAGTAAGCAGATTCCGTGGCTTTTTGAGTTTCTCACAGAAGTAATCGGGCTGGATCCAAAACGGCTTTACGTAACCGTTTTTATTGGCGACGAGAAGAACGGAATCCCGCGCGACACCGAATCGGTTGCGCTCTGGAAGGAACTATTTGAAAGAAAGGGGATTGAGGCGAAAGAGGTCGCACTCGGCTCCGGAGCGGATGGGTACAGATTAGGCATGCAAAATGGACGCATATTTTATTATGACGCAAGCAAAAATTGGTGGAGTCGAGCTGGGGCGCCTCAAGATATGCCAGAAGGCGAGCCTGGGGGTCCTGACACGGAAGTATTTTATGATTTCGGAACTCCACACGACAAAAAGTATGGGCAGGAATGTCATCCAAATTGCGATTGCGGGAGATTTTTGGAGATTGGCAACGCTGTTTTTATGCAGTATAAGAAGGAGCGCAATGGTTCTTTCGCGTTACTCCCAAAACAGAATGTGGATTTCGGCGGAGGGCTCGAAAGAATAGCGGCGGCGAAGAACGACAACCCGGATGTCTTTGCCACAGACGTGTTTGAGGAACTAATTGAACTTCTAGAATATTATTCGAATGGGAAATCTTATGACGACAGCAGACACACAAGGAGTTTTCGCATAATAGCCGACCACATACGCGCGGCGACTTTCATGATTGCAGATGGGGTGAAGCCCAGCAATACCGACCGCGGGTACATTTTGCGCCGTCTCATCCGCAGAGCGGCGCAGCACGCGATAGCTCTCGGTTGCGCCCAAGGTCAGGAAAAGGAGAACGAGCTAGTACGCTGTGCGATTATCGTGATTGAAAAATATAAGCAGTGGTACACAAAACTAGTGGGCGAGGAGGTGTATGAAACTATCTCGCGCGAGATATGGCAGGAAGAAAAACAATTCGCCCATACCCTTGAACATGGAACACGCGAATTTGGAAAAATGATAAGCGACAACATTTCAGGCGAGCAGGCCTTCATGCTTTTCACAACTTATGGCTTCCCGCTCGAGATGACGCTGGAAATGGCGGAGGAAAAAGGGAAATCGGTTGATGAAATGGGCTTCAAGCAACTGATGGAAAAACATAAAGCGACATCGCGCGCGGGATCGGAGCAGAAATTTAAAGGCGGTCTTGCCGACACCTCGATCGCCACTACGCGACTGCACACCGCGCATCATCTATTATTGAAGGCATTGCAAATTGTCCTTGGTAGCCACGTGAAGCAGAGGGGGAGCAGCATCACGAGCGAGCGCTTGCGCATAGACTTCTCGCACGCAGATAAGATGAAGCCGGAGCAAATCGCGGAGGTTGAAAGAATTGTGAATGAAAAAATCAATGAGGCGCTTCCTGTTGCATGTTCAACGATTTCAAAGAGCGAAGCAGAGAAATTAGGTGCCCAGCAGGAATTTGGCGCAAAATACCCCGACATGGTTTCCGTCTACTCCGTCGGGCCAAAAGGAGCGACAAAAGAAAATCCGCAATTTGAGAAAGCATTTTCCATAGAATTCTGCGGCGGCCCCCATGTGGAGAACACAAAAGAGCTCGGAGGTAAGTTCAAAATCCTAAAAGAAGAAGCCGTGGCCTCTGGCGTGAGGCGCATCAAAGCGATACTTGCATAGGTGAATATTAGTGTTGATAATTCAGACAAACCGAAAGGACTTGATGATGTTACTCAACTGCTGGGTTCGAGTAAACTAAAGGACGCAAAAACTGGAGAATCTTTAAAAGTATATAAAGTTAACCTTCAGAAAGATTACATCAAAATCCGAGTAGAAAAGCATGACACTGCCAAGCTTGTTCTTCATAAATCTGGGGTCGGAATTGCCGAAGGGGTAACATTGAAACCAATTCTTATGCTAAAACAAGCTACTGGTTATGAGCCCGAATATGGTGTCCCAGTTCGTATCGGCCAGGATATTCCCGTTAATCTTTTTAATCAGGGTTTTCTTATCCGTCCTCAGACAGTGAAGGAGACAAAAGTTAGAACCATGGTTTCTTTGCAAATCGCGCATGTATTTGGTGATTCCAATATATCAATTGAGGTTGTGCCGGTTGGCCTCTGAATAAAAGATACCCGACACCGTTTACTCCATATTTTCACCCACTACTTACTACTAACTACCGACTACTAACTATTTTGTGCGTTATAATGCTAAGCGATGTTCACTCTGCCATTCGCACACAAGCGTGAAAAGGTAATCGCGATCGCTGATATCGCGAGCGACAGTGTCGGAGCTTGTATCGCCATAGTTCGCGATGGAGCGCCGTCTTCCATTATTTGCGCGGAGCGTTCCTCGCTGACTTACGATGAAAAATCTCCGGAGCAAGAAATCACAACAATACTATCTCTAATTGAAGAAGTCGGCGCGAAAGTCACGCGGATGTATTCCAAATTGCAAGGTACGGCTGGGTCGATAGGGTTTATACCCGATCCTGCTCGAGGGCCTGTGGTCGGCCTGCGCCCTATTTCAAGCGTACACGCGATAATACACGCGCCGTTTGCAACTTCGCAAACAGCGCGCGCCGACGCTTCATATGAGACTGACGAACTGATCACAGATAGCGTAATTGGCAAACTCGCCGCAACCGCACTCGGAAATCGAGACCAACAAGATAAGTCAAGAATATTCGAAGCATGCGTATCGAGCGTCGAGTTGAACGAATATAGGACAGGAAAACCAATCGGCAAACGTGCCCGTAGGGTATCCGTCGCAACACTCATCTCAGAATGTGAGCCAGAACTTCGCGCAAAAATAACCGACTCTGCCCGAAAAGGATTCGGGATTCAGCACCCGATACTTCACAGTGACATACGCGCGCTATTGCTTGGAACAGATACGAGCCCAAGTCGCGCGGATATTCACTTGACCGTTGATATGTCTGGCAATTCTACGAATTGCGTTGTCATTCATAAAGATACTGCGGCGGAGCAAATGGTAGTTCCAGAGGGTGTAAGAACTATTTTCAAACGAATTGTCGGAAACGGAATGCCGGAAGAAAAGCTTTCGTTAATGAGAATGATATCCCGCAACGCGTGCAGCACCCCCGCATGCGAGGAATTGAATGTAGCGCTCTCGCGCGTTGAGCCGGAGCTTGTGAAGATATTCGGAGAAACATTCAGCAAATTTGTTTCCGCGCATCGTCTTCCGAACCACTTGGTATTAATTGTCGCGCCCGATTTCGCGCCATGGATAAGCAATTTCTTTTCTAGAATTGATTTCAGCCAATTTACCGTCACCGCGAGGCAATTTGACGTTCATACGCTAACAGCGGAAGATATGCGCGATTCTGTCGCTGGAAATTTAGGTCCCAAGGTTGATGCATGGCTCTCGCTTGGAGTGGCCCTTGCGAGTTCACAGGAGCAATCCACAGGCTGATGAGTATCGGGTATCGGGTATCGGGTATATAGTATAGGTATAATAATAAACTATGAAATGTGCAGTTCGATATACACGATACAAGATACGCGATATAAGATACTAAATACCTATGGCTAAAGACTATTTTCAAGACATATTACTCTCCAATGATAACAAAGTTGGGACTCCTCTCGGCGCTGATAAGAAAACCAGCGGCGGGAGCGATGGAATACCGGATGTTGGCGGGCGCTCAATAAGGAACATTACTGTGAATCCGCGCGCCCCTAGAACTCGAAGCATGTCTAGCGATGTCCGAGGATCTGCTTCGTCCGATCCTCAATCTCCATCTGTCTGGCCGAACACATACAAACGCAGCAGAGTTTGGATCTGGGTGATTGCCGCGATTTCTCTCATCATTTTAACCGTACTTGCTTTATTCGCATTCCGAAGCACGAAGATAACGATAACACCGCGCTCACGCCCAATTGTTTTTGATCAATCTGTCCATTTCATAGCCAACCCAATGGCAAATGAAAACTCGGGTCTGTCATACACCATTGTCGTAAACGAACTTGAAGATACTGCTGTCGTGGCCTCAAGCGGATCGGAGCACGCGGAAGAGAGAGCGAGCGGAACGGTAGTTGTATTTAATTCGTATTCTACTTCTCCAGTTCGTTTGATAAAGAATACCCGATTCATGACTCCCGGCGGATTGGTCTTTAGAGTTCCTGCTTCCGTGGTGATTCCCGGCAAAAAAGGCAGTACCCCAGGTTCCGTTCAAGTTACCATCGCGGCTGATCAGGCGGGAGAACAGTACAATATAGGGCCGGTTGATAAATTCACTCTCCCAGGCCTCAAGACAAGCCCTGACATGTATGCGGACATATACGCGCGTTCCACCGTTTCTTTCACCGGAGGATTTGTCGGCGACAAGCCAGCCGTCGCTCCGGGAGCAATTGATGCCGCGAAAGCCGAGATCCGTACCCGTCTGGAAACCAAGGTTCGTGACAGCGCGCAATCTCTTATAAATGAGAATGCGATTGTATTCCTAGATTTGATTCGCATCACATATGAATCTCTTCCATCAACGACGGAGGCAGGGGGCGGAATACGCGTCCACGAGAAAGCCCGCGTAGAGATTCCTGTTTTCCCCCCTGATGCATTCGCAAAAACTGTAGCGCAAGGAGTCGGGGAAAATACATCGGACGCTGGCTTCAAGATAGAAGGATTGGATAAACTCACTGGAAAATGGAGCGGTGAATCTGTGTCTAAAATATCGCTTGGAAAGGATGCCGTGGATTTCACGATGACAGGGAATGCGACTCTCGTATGGAAGATCGATTCAAAAGCACTTTTGGAGGCATTGGCTGGACGAGATCAGGAGGCCTTTCAGGCCATAATCACTGGCTTTTCCAGCATTCAGGAGGCACGCGCTCGAATTGAGCCGTTTTGGAAAGGATCTTTCCCAGTTTCTTCGTCCGACATTGTAATAGAATTAGTGCCCATTCAGGCGCAGTAGATTCTTGTGCGTAATGTTTTACTCGTACTTCACTAGAAACTGCGCGCGGATTGACGTCAAAAACCAAGCGCAGATTATCGCTGAAAATGTGAGTGTTTTTTCTATCGCTACTGACTACTCACTAATAACTACTGACTACCCCAATTAACGGGGTTGACGCAGTGCTCTTAAACTGATATTGTCATCGGCGCAGATATGTCCGCACACATGAATTGCCATAGCATGTCCGATGCGGGAATTTTTAAGGTGTTTGCCGGTCTATCTGCTGAAATGTTTTAGCGTGCTTATTTAGTTTGTAGGATATGGTAGAACAAGAGCTTGTGGAAGGAGTCGTGGAAGAGGCTCTTCCTAATGCTCTTTTTCGCGTAAGGATGGGTACTGGGGAACTTGTACTCGCGTACTTAGCGGGTAAAATGCGTCTGCACAGAATTAAAGTCTTGGTAGGCGACAGGGTCTCAGTTCATCTTGACCCCTACGGAGGACGAGCGCGGATAACGAGGAGAGTATAACGCCAATCTACGAATTTATTCCAATCTACAAATAACTACAAATGATAAACGTCTAACTATTCGTTGTCATTCGTAATATTCGTATCATTCGTAAATTGGAACTTGCTATGAAGGTAAAGGCATCAGTAAAGAAAATTTGTATGCATTGCAAACATGTTAAGCGCCACGGACGCCTTTTGGTTATATGCTCAAACCCGCGCCACAAACAACGACAGGGGTAGATTCGTATACGGTATCTCGTATTTGGTGTCTTGTATCCAATACGAAATACAAAATACTAAATACAAAATACTAAAGAATATGCTAAGAATCTCCGGAGTAACAGTGCCAGAAAATAAGCGCCTCGAAATAGCGCTTACTTCTATTTATGGCGTAGGACGTCCTCGAGCCCTATCTGTACTTTCACAACTCGGGATAGACGAAGGGAAGCGTCCCTCCCAGCTTTCTGCTGGTGAAGAAAACGCGCTGCGAGAAATGATTGAGAAATTCGCAGTCGAAGGCGAGCTTAAACGCCAAATAAGCGCTCACATCAGAAGGCTCAAAGATATAAAATCATATCGCGGCTCTCGGCACGCAAAACATTTACCTGCTCGAGGCCAGAGAACAAAGACAAATTCCCGCACGACCCGCGGTAACGTCCGGAAGACAATGACATCAGGTAAGCGGAAGCTGGAGAAGACGTAGAAAATCTTGAGAGCCTGTGAACTAGATTTTCTTAGCCTTCCTAAATTTTTGATATTTATTATATGTATAAACAAACGAAATTATTGAGTATGCGCCCCGGTTGTGGTATAAAGGTTCGCGAACAAAAATTTGGGGCGGGCATAGATTTTTCTAACTCACTCCGTTCGTAACAAAAATCTATGGGAAAAAAACGAATTATAAGAAAATCGGGTGGCAGCGTCGACGCTGGGCTAAAATCCCGCTCTCTCGCCCGCGTGGCAAAGAAGAACCTCGTATCAGGCACTCTTAATATTCACGCGACGTACAACAACACTAAAGTGCTTCTCGCGGACAAGGAAGGCAACACTGTGGCGTGGTCATCTTCTGGAGCCTTGGGTTTCTCCGGGGCTAAGAAGGGGACTCCTTTCGCGGCTGCCAAGGTTGGCGAGATTGTAGGAGATAAGGCGAATATAATTGGCATTAAAGAGGTTGATGTGGTAATCCGCGGAGTCGGAGCTGGACGTGAATCGGCTCTCAGGGCCTTCGCAGGCAAGGGGATCGATGTATTGCGAATATCGGATGACACCCCAATACCTCACAACGGTCCGCGGCCGCCGAAGCCGCGACGAATTTAGAAAAATAAGGAGTGTAACGATTATATTTTTCTTAACCCGCCTACATTTCTCAACAAAAACCATGCAAGTTCTTACAACTAGAAAAATGGCTCGAGCTGACGGTGATCGCGTCACGCGTGATTTTACAAGAAATGTGGGCGGGTGTAAGTTGTTTCTAAACTCGATTACTCGTTAAGAAAAACTAACATGCTCAAAATAAAATCAAAATACAAGATCGCCAAGCGCCTGGGTGCTGGGATTTTCGAGCAAACGCAGACGCAAAAATTTGCTCTTTCGGAGGCACGGTCAAAGAATGCCAAAAGTTCGCGTGGCAGGCGCGGGGCTTCCGACTACGGACGCCAGTTGTTAGAAAAGCAACGCGTTCGATTTACCTACGGACTTTCGGAGCGCCAGCTTTCTAACTACGCGAAGAAAGCGTTTTCACAGCCAAATCCGACGGCCGCTCTTCATAAAGCCTTGGAAATGAGGGCAGATAATGCCGCGTACAGAGCTGGTATCGCCAAAACACGCAGAGCGGCTCGCCAAATCATTTCCCACGGCCATGTAACTATCAACGGCAAGCGTATAACTATACCGTCATATCAAGTGCGTAAAGGGGACATTGTCGCTGTTCGTGAAGGAAGCCGCGCAAGTTCGCTTTTTGCCAGATTAACGGACCCCGACGAAGCTTCTGAAATTTCGAAGTCCGCTTGGATTGTCCTCGACCAGCCGCTTATGAAAGCAGAGGTAGTGGGCGAGCCAAGCTACGGAGGAGCGGAGAGCGGTATTGATTATCCTGCAGTATTTGAATTCTATAGCAGATAGTGTTACAATTGCAGACGTTTTTTATCACTTAGGTTTTAATATTATTTAGCGCTTAATAATCTGATTTTTTGTATTTTATATGTCTGATTACCACATCGCCCTGCCTTCCAAGCCGCGAGTTGTTTCTGAATCTGAAAGAAGCGGCACATACGAGATAGACGGGCTGTACCCTGGCTATGGATACACGCTGGGAAACTCTTTGCGGCGCATTGTCTTATCTTCTTTGCCGGGAGCCGCTGTTACGCATGTAAAGATTCCCGGCGTTGCGCACGAATTTTCTACTATAGATGGGGTTAAAGAGGACGTCGTGACCATACTCCTTAATATCAGGAAGATTCGCCTCAAACTTGTTACCGACGAGCCGCAAACTATGACTCTTCACGTAAAGGGTCCGAAATCAGTCACCGCGGAAGACCTTAAGCTCCCCGGTCAAGTAGAGGTACTAAACCCAGAAAGTCATATAGCCGATATTAGCGGAAAGGTGACTCTGGACATCGAACTGCGAGCAGAACGAGGCCTTGGATACATCCCGAAAGAGGTGCATCAAAAAGAGCGCGTGGATGTGGGCACCATCGCGTTGGACGCGATTTTTTCTCCAATCCGCCGTGTGAATTATGAAGTTGAAAATATGCGCGTCGGTGACAGAACCGATTTCAACCGATTGAGGATCCTTATTGAAACAGATGGCACAATCGCGCCGCGCGAAGCGCTAGAGCGTTCTATAGAGACGATGATACACCAGCTTAAGGCAGTAGTCGGTTTTAAAGAAGATGATGTTTCGGAACGAGACGTTCTTTCTTCTGGCGGTTCTTCAAGAGATTCTAAGCGCGACGACAAAACCGCGCCAGACGCGGAAGTTCTGAAAACCCGCATTACAGAATTAAATATGCCCCAAAGAGTGACGGATGCTTTGGACAATGCCTCAATAAGAACTGTCGGAGGGCTTGTGCGAAAGCGCGAAGATGACCTTCTTTCAATAGAAGGATTGGGACAGAAAGGGCTTCAAGACATAAAGCGAGCACTTTCGAATCTTGGACTTACGCTCCGCTCACAGTAGCATTTGTATACAGTATCTCGTATTTGGTATCTTGTATCCAATACGAAATACAAAATACTAAATACCAAATACTAAACCATGAAGCATCATAAGAAAAAGCGAACATTGGGGCGGAAATACGGTCAACGAGTCGCACTGCTTCGGAGCTTGGCAAGGTCTCTTATACTTGCAGGAGGCATTACAACGACAATTGCTCGCGCAAAGGAATTAAGACCATTCGTCGAGAAGCTGATTTCTGCTAGCAAGCAAAATACAACTGCTTCGCGGAGGGCTGTCTCATCGCGTATGGGCGGAAGCCCTGACACGGTTTTGAAACTACATCAAACGATAGCTCCGGGATTTAAGGAGCGAGTTGGCGGATACACCCGAATCATCCGGCTTGGTCGCGTTGGAAAGCGCGCCATAGAGTCTGCTCGTATCGAACTCGTTAAATAATATAGATATGGCTAAACAATCAGAATACACTATAGATGCGACAGGAAAGAGCTTGGGGCGAGTTGCTTCACTCGCGGCAAAAACCCTAATGGGAAAAACTGAACCTAGTTACACTCCTCACATCCCGTCTCAAGTAAAGGTTACTGTTTCAAATGTATCAAAATTGGTCGTAACCGAGAGAAAGGACCTTGGAAAGAAATACACGACATACTCCGGGTATCCAGGAGGATTAAAGACAGAGGCGCTGGGAAAGCTTCGAGTGCGTAAAGGTCACGCAGAACCGCTTCGCCGAGCAATTCAGAGAATGCTTCCCCGAAATACTATGCTTGTGGGACGAATGAAAAACCTAAAAATCACCCTTTAAATATGACTGCAACCAAACAAACATACACCGAGGCGGTGGGGCGAAGAAAAACAGCAAGTGCGCGAGCGCGCCTTGTTCCCGCAAAAGGCGCGTCCATGACAGTGAATGGAAAACCCGCAGATGAATACTTTCCAAAAGGACTATTTGTTAAGACTGCTTTTGAATCCTTGACCTCCACCAATTCAGCATACGCAGTTTCGGTACATGTCAGAGGCGGAGGCCACAAAGCGCAAGCCGTCGCTATCCGCCACGCAATTTCTCGCGCTCTGAACGAAATCACCCCAGAATTGCGAAAAGATTTGAAACAGCGCGGATTCTTGAAACGCGACCCGAGAGCGAAAGAGCGCAAAAAATTCGGTTTGAAGAAAGCGCGAAGAGCTCCGCAGTGGAGCAAGCGTTAAAAAAAATATAGGTGTTCATGCTATAATTTCTCGGCATGATTTTTGGGAAAAAAGATAAAAAAGAATCGGATTTGGAGGCAGATCCGGAAGAAGTGAAAATAAGTCCCGATGAGGAGGTTGTTGAAATTGAGGATGAAGAAAAGGGTGACGAGTCGCTCGCCGATAAATTGAAAAAATTGAGAACGGAACTCGAGAAATGCAAAGAAGAAAAACAGGAATATCTGATTGGATGGCAGAGATGCAAAGCGGATTCGATAAATTCTCGAAAGGACGCCATATTGGCGGGGGAGAGAGCAGGAAATCGGGCTAGAAATACGCTTATTGAGGACATAATTCCAGCCCTTGATAGTTTTGATATGGCCATTGCGAGCGACACGTGGGCGAAAATGGATGCCAATTGGAGAATTGGAATGGAAAATGTCCGTTCACAACTTGTTACCGCGCTTTCCAATCAGGGCGTAAGCGGATACGCAGAAGTCGGAGACGCCTTTGACCCGACACAGCACGAGGCAGTGCAAGAAATTGACGCGGAGGGAGAGCCTGGCAGTATCGCCAAAATTTTGCGACGCGGTTACATGTACGCGGGCAACATAATTCGCCCAGCGCATGTTGCGGTTATCGTCCATAAGGAATAGAATGGGTTTCTGGCCGATAGGGTTAGTATCGGCATCTGTAGACGAGTTGACAAATGCTTTCATAAAATCTATATATTACTAATGTCCCAATCTACGAATGATACGAATACTACGAATGGCTACGAATGTGGCCAGCTTTTAATTTGTAGTTATTTGTAGATTGGAATAGATTTGTAGATTGGCATATGTCTAAAATAATTGGAATAGATCTAGGTACGACGAATTCGGCTGTCGCCGTAGTTCGAAGCGGAGAGCCGGAAATAATTGAGAACTCGGAGGGCGCGCGCACAACGCCGTCTGTTGTCGCAATTTCTAAGACAGGAGAACGGCTAGTCGGTCTTTTGGCAAGAAGGCAAGCGGTCACAAACCCAAAAAATACGATATTCCAAATAAAGCGCTTTATAGGACACTCTTTTGACGAGCCGGCGGTTGATAAAGACAGAAAGGCCGTGCCGTTTGATGTTAGGAAATCTACGAGTGGAGGCATAGAGGTACACATGGGCGCCGCTCCGGGGGGTTCTAACGAGCCGAAATGGTATCGCCCGGAAGAGATTTCCGCGATGATTCTGCAAAAATTGAAACAAGACGCGGAAGCAAAATTGGGCGAGACCATAACAGAGGCGGTCATAACAGTGCCGGCGTATTTTAATGACGCACAGCGACAGGCGACGCGAGACGCGGGAAAAATCGCTGGCCTTGAAGTAAAAAGAATAATAAATGAACCAACGGCGGCCGCTCTCGCGTACGGTTTCAACAAAAAAAAGAACGAAAAAATTGTCGTGTTTGACTTCGGCGGAGGAACCTTTGACATTTCCGTGCTGGAGGTCGGTGATGACGTGATAGAAGTTCGTTCTACAGACGGCGACAGCCACCTAGGCGGAAAAGATATAGATCAAAAGATAATGACTTGGATTGCTGATGAATTTAAGAAAGAGTCGGGCATAGATGTGCGAAATGATCCGCTAGCGCGACAACGCCTTGATGAGGCGGCAGAAAAGGCAAAAATTGAGCTTTCCACAGCGAAGGAAACCGAGGTCAACATCCCGTTTATTACTTCTGATTCGTCAGGTCCGCGGCACTTGCTCGTTAAAATGACGCGAGCAAAATTAGAAGATCTTTCAGGTGAGTTTATCGAAGAAGCAATGTCCATCACGAAGCGTGCAATGGGTTCCTCGCCATTCAAGATAGGAGATTTGAACGAGATAATTCTCGTAGGCGGGCAAACTCGCATGCCAGCCCTCCAGAAGGCCGTTGAAGACTTTTTCAAAAAGAAACCAAACATGACGGTAAATCCGGATGAAGTGGTTGCTATCGGCGCGGCAATACAGGGAGGAATTCTTCAGGGCGATGTAAAAGATGTTCTTCTTCTGGACGTGATTCCTCTTTCCATGGGAATTGAGACGATGGGCGGAGTCGCTACAAAAATTATTGAACGCAACACGACCATCCCAACCTCGCGCTCGCAGGTGTTTTCAACCGCATCCGACAATCAACCATCAGTTGAGATTCATATTGTGCAGGGTGAAAGACCAATGGCCGCTGATAACAAGTCTCTCGGAAGATTCAACTTGGACGGTATTCCACCGGCGCCGCGCGGTATTCCCCAAGTTGAGGTTAAGTTCGATATAGACGCGAACGGTATTTTGAGCGTGACAGCAAAGGACAAAACATCCGGTAAAGAACAATCAATCCGCATCGAGGCACGCTCCGGCCTCACGGATGCCGAGGTAGAAAAGATGCGAAAAGATGCAGATATAAATGCCGAGGCCGACAAACAAAAGCGCGAACTTGTTGAAGCCCAGAATGCCGCAGACCAGATTATCTATGCCGCGGAAAAGGCGCTTAAAGAGCACGGAGGAAAGGTGAGCGAGGATATAAGAAAGAATGTGCAAGAAAAAATAGACGCGCTTAAAACCGCCCGCTCGGGCTCCGACGTTTCCGCAATCAAGTCTGCTTCCGATGCTCTATCGACAGCAATGAGCGCAATCGGCGAAGCAATGGCTAAAACTCCGCCTACGCAAGAACCGCCAAAGGGAGAAGACCAGAAACCGCCAGATACTCCGCCTCAACAGTAAAAAGGCGCTGGTTTAGTATTCTCTTGAATGATCAATGACATAATCGAGCGGCTCGTTTGCTAGGAATTTCTGCAGGTTATTTTTGAATATACGGATGACTTCTGGAACGGGGGTGATAGCGGCCACGTGCGGCGTAATAATAACGTTGGGCAACTGCCAGAGCAGTGTTTGGTCATCAACCCCTAATGCGTTCGAGCGCTGTTTTTACCGTTGCTACCATTCTCGGTATGGTGTTTGCTGGATGCAGGATTGCATTTTCTGGTCTCATTAAAACAGGCTGTATCCCCATATCAATCTCTCCTATTGCATGTTCAAGTTCCTGTCGTGCAAGTAGCAGGGCTTCATAATATGATCTCTTGTTCTGGGGAATATCATTGCTCCCGCTGATCAGGGCACGCACCTCATCTGGGGTTACCCCCGTAACATTCAACAACGACCCATGCCCCCCTAGGGTAGCATCAATCTTCTGTATTAGATTTTCCGCTACGCTCCTTAGAGCATCGAGCCTAGACTCTAGTTCAGGATTATATCCCTTCACTCGTTCTGTGCCCGCTCGGCTTGCCAAATAGTCCCATGTGGCTTGATCTCCAGTGTTACCCTGTTTCTCTAGTACGTCTTTCTTCGCGCCCGGTATCAAATGTTCGCGCGCATGACGCTCTGCACGAGCAGCCGTCCATGCTTCATTTGGCTCCTGTATTATTCCATCTTCAATACTCATGGTTCAATCGTAACACAGATGAGGTTCGGGGAAGAGTACCTAACAGAACGTGATATTCTTCTGATTGCGCAGCCAGTACTAGAATCTTGTGCATAGTTTATTCCAAAGTAATGCATTTAGCATAACGTAAAGAGATACTTTTATACAGTAGTGTGGGTGCGCATATTTTTACGATAGTTACACTAGTTGTACATATGTACCATTAGTGTAACTGCTTCTTTCGACTTTCACGAATCGCTTTTCTTTTTCTTTAACGAGTCTATAATGAACGAATGAAAAACTACTACGACATATTGGGAATTGCAAAAACCGCGACAGAAGAAGACATCAAAAGTGCGTTTAGAAAACTAGCTCACAAATATCACCCCGACAAGAAGGGAGGGGACGAGAAGAAATTCAAAGAGGCAAGCGAGGCTTATGCTGTTCTCTCAAACAAACAAAAGCGTTCGCAATACGACACATATGGTAGTGCCCACGCGGGCGGACAAGGCGGAGCGCGTGGCGGATTTGGAGGATTTGATTTCTCCGATTTCGCTCAAGGGAGCGCGAATTTTGGCGGGCAGGAATTTGACTTGGGAGATATTTTCGGAGAATTTTTCGGCGGAGCGAGAGACGGCTCGGCCGGTAGAGCTAGAGGTCGCGATATTTCGGTTGATATTGAGCTTCCGTTTCGCGAGGCAATATTCGGCACCGAGCGCAGAATGCTAATCGCGAAAATGAGCTCTTGCTGGGATTGCGAGGGCACTGGAGCAAAAAAGGGGACGAAGCGCGCTACATGCGGTTCCTGCAACGGTAAAGGCAACATCCGTGAAGCGAGAAATACATTTTTCGGCAACTTCACAACGACTCGTACATGCCCGCGTTGTCAGGGGCGTGGGCAGGTGCCAGAGCATGAGTGCAATACGTGCAAGGGACAGGGTGTCGCGAAGCGCGAAGAAGAAGTGCACGTAGTCATCCCTGCCGGAGTATTGGACGGCGAAATGATACGCATGCCAGGCCGTGGCGAGGCAACTTCAGGGGGTATAGCCGGCGATCTCTATGTGAAGCTCCACATAAAAGCAGACAAAACATTTGCTCGCGAAGGACACAACCTTCTAACGGTTCTTCACCTGAAACTTACCGACGCATTGCTTGGCGGGGAGTTTAAGATTGAGACTCTTGATGGCGGCGTATCTGTTTCTGTTCCTCAAGGAGTCGCGCATGGCGAACTTCTGCGAGTGCGCGAAAGAGGAGTCCCGTATGGCAGGGGCTCGCGCGGAGATTTGCTTGTGCGCGTTGACATACAATTCCCGAAAAAGCTCTCGCGCAAAGCGAATGAACTTGTCGCGGAACTTCGTAAGGAAGGACTCTGAGATAGGGACTAGCCACTAGCCAATAGTGTTTAGGGTATAATTACCCGAATGATTGGTGGCTATGAACTAGTGGCTAACTCACTATCTAGCATTCCGCTCGATTGGATGGTTATTGTAGGATTTGGGATCATCCTCGCTTTTATCGTTATGAGAACGGGCATTAGCAGGGCTGTCGCCCTTGCGCTGTCATTGCCGGTGGCGCTATTGATATTTTCAGAACTGACGCAAGCAAGATTCTTGGCAGGAATCGGTGCTCAATTAGGAACACCAATTATGAAAGCGCTTGTTTTCATAATACCGTTTGTGGTGATTTATTATTTTGTGCACCAAATGATCGACACTTACGGCAGTGGTAATGGCGCGATAACGCAGGCATTGCTCGCCTCCATCGCGACTGTAGTAGTTGTAGTCGTGGTATGGTTGCAAGTTCCGGAACTTCAATCTCTTTGGCACTTTGGGTCGCAAATACAATCAATCTTCGATGAACAGTACCGATTTTGGTGGCTTGTTTGCGCCTACAGCACTCTTGCGTTCGTGAGGTAATGTCCGAAGTAGAGGCGCGCGGGGCAAGATCTGGGCTCTGTCTGATGGAATAGACAGGGGTTCTAGATTTATCTTTCGAGGATAGCGCGTGAAGTGAAAGAGTACTCTCTTTCACTTCCAAGCGGCGCAGACAGCAAAGGTTTAAAAACCCCGCGGCTTGCCGCGGAATGAGCCCGCGCAAGACATGTCTTGCGCGGGCTCGGGTCCAGGGCTTGCCCTGGGGTTTGAAACCTTTCATCACAGACCTTTCAGAGAATTAATGATTGCAACATTTTCTGGTATGATGGTTTGAATGCAAAAGAAACGACTTCTAACCGGCGTTCAGCCCTCTGGAGCCCTTCACATAGGGAACTATTTAGGTGCGCTTAAGCCATTTGTCTCCATATACGGGGAATATGAAAGTATGCTGATGGTCGCTGATTATCACTCACTCACGACCCTCAAAGACTCTGGTCAGGTTCGAGAAAATATCATGAGTGCCGTTCGAGATTATGTGGCAATCGGAGTGGACCCAAAGCGCGTTATTATTTTCCAGCAATCCGCCATACAGGCTCACACAGAACTCGCGTGGATTCTCGAGTGCCAGGTCACGGTCCCGTTTCTGATGCAAGCGCACGCGTATAAAGACAAAGTAGCAAAAGGGCTAGAAGCAAATGCCGGATTATTTTGTTATCCGATGCTCATGGCGGCCGACATTCTCATATACGACACCGATGTGGTTCCGATTGGGCAGGACCAGAAACAGCACGTCGAATACGCTCGCGAGGCGGCGGCGAAATTCAATAAAGTGTACGGGGATACTTTCAAGGACCCGGAAGAAATGATTCTCCGCGATGTCGCGACTGTTCCCGGTACAGACGGTCAAAAAATGAGCAAAAGCTATGGAAACACTATCCCGCTTTTTGGAACCAAGAATGAGATACTAAAAGCTGTGATGAGCATAATAACGGACTCAAAAGGGGAGAGCCCGGAAAATGTCTACGCGATTCACCGATTGATCAAGGATGAGACTGAAATCGCCGCGCTCTACAAATCTAATAAGGGCAAGTACAAGGTTGTAAAGGACGCTCTCGCAGAAGACATTGAGTCCCTTGTTGCTCCAATGCGCGAAAAGCGCGACTCTATAACCGATTCAGATGTAGTAAGAATCTTGAAAGACGGCGCGGAGAGGGCTCGCGAGCAGGCAGAAGCGAAGATGAAGGTTGTGCGAGAAAGGGTCGGAGTAGCGTTATAAGTTTTTAGTTTTAAGTTTTAAGTTTCTAGTATTATGAATAACCGAGTTCTAATCAAAAATCTGCGAAATAATATCGGGAACACCATTACTATCGCGGGCTGGGTTTCGGTGCGCCGCAATCAGGGTAAGTTAGTATTCTTTGATTTTCGGGACGCAAGCGGGACGATTCAGGGGGTCGTACTGCCAACGTCGGGCGCGATGGAAGAAGCAAAGACGCTTCGTCCCGAATACGTGGTTGCGGTAACCGGAGAAGTCGTTAAGAGGGGAGAAAAAAATGTCCAGCATGGAAAAGAAAATGGGGATTTGGAGTTGCGCATAGGAAGTATCGCGACTCTTAATACCGCCGAAACTCCTCCTTTTGACGTTACCGCCGACACATCCGGAATAAATGAAGAAGCCCGGCTTGAATACCGTTATATTGACCTCCGAAGCGAGAGAATGCAGAAAAATATACGAATGAGAAGCGAATTTGTCCGCAAAATCAGAGAATTTCTCTTCAGGAAATCATTCGCGGAAATTGAGACGCCTCTTCTTACGGAATCCACACCTGAAGGTTCACGGGATTTTGTCGTCCCTTCCAGACTGCATCCAGGCAGTTTTTACGCGCTTCCACAATCTCCCCAACAATACAAACAGCTTCTTATGGTCGGCGGATTTGAACGATATTTCCAGATTGCGCGCGCTGTGCGCGACGAAGACCTGCGCGCAGACCGCGGATTCGAGCATTCGCAGATAGATT
>MFLD01000002.1:0-10677 GCA_001781465.1 Candidatus Kaiserbacteria bacterium RIFCSPHIGHO2_02_FULL_49_16 | reverse complement strand
TCACTCGTTGAGGAGATGATGACGGAGGCTAGCGAAGCAATGGGTTTTACCCTCAAAGATAAACCGTTCCCGCGATATACATACAGAGAGGCAATGGAGAAATTCGGCGCCGATAAATTCGATTTGCGAACAGAAGAGGAAAAGGGTAGCCGCGTCCTCTCATACGCGTGGGTGTACAAGTTCCCATTTTTCGAAAAGACTGACGAGGGCAAGTGGGCGTTCACTCACAATCCATTTTCAAGAACTGTGGAGGAACACTCTGATTGGCTTCTGCAAAACAAAAATATCGGAGAGATTCTAACCATGCAATACGACTTGGTATGCAATGGATATGAAATAGGCGGCGGTAGCATTCGCGAGCACAATTCAAAATATCTCAAGAAAGTCTACGAGGTGATGGGCTACACCGAAGAAGAAATTGAGGAGCGCATAGGGCATCTTCTGAAGGCGTTCACGTATGGCGCGCCTCCGCACGGTGGCATAGCTTTGGGAATCGAGAGAATACTCATGACCCTTACCGGAGAGAAGTACCTGCGCGAAGTACAGGCATTTCCAATGACGCGCAGGGGGCAAACCGCGGTTATGAAAGCTCCTAAGCCCCTGACACAGGAACAGCTTCGCGAACTTGGAATTGATGTTTTAAAAAGGAAGGACGAGAAGAATTCATGACGGGAAAATTCGTAATCGCAACCCATAACTTTAACGGGCCCCTTGAGACCCTTTTTAATTTAATTGAGGAACGCAAACTTTCCATATCCGATGTTTCTCTTGCGGAGGTGACAGACGCGTATCTTTTATACGTGGAAAGGCTGCCGGAACTTCCACTGGGAGAAACTTCTCAGTTCATACTTGTCGCTTCTACGCTTCTACTCATTAAATCACGCCAGCTTCTGCCGATGTTAGAAATGTCAGAAGACGAGCGTGAAAGCGTGGAAGAGCTTGAGAAGCGCCTAGCGCGTTACTCCATTATCCGCAAATCGGCCAAACTGCTCAGGCGTATATGGGGGACCGCGCCACTTTCTTTCCCAAAGCACGTTCCAATGCCCGATCCAATATTCACTCCAGGTCAGATTTCGGTAGAAATAATCCTGGACTCGATTATGCGGATGATAAGCGCGCTTCCAAGTGCGGTCAAAACCGCGCAGGCGCTTGTGGCGCCGGTTCTGGCGCTTGAAGATGTTATCGTCCGGCTTGAGAAGCGGCTTGTTGGGGCGGTGCGAGCCCGTTTCAGCGAGCTGACGAAATCCGCAAGTAAACATGAGGTAATAGTCTACTTTCTAGCAATGCTAGAGCTTGTCCGTTCCGGCTCTATCAGTGCGACACAGGAGCGCATCTTCAGCGACATCACTCTCGAGACGGAATCTCTTATCGCGCCGAAATATGGGAATGGAGTAGTTAGTAGTTAGTAGTTAGTAGAATGCAATTATGGGACCGGATAAACAGATTGAAACAAGCAAAAATATCTCGGAAATGGCGGCGCGGGCCGAAGCCTTTTTGTTTGCGGAAGGCGAGCCTATACCGACAAGCACATTAAAAAAACTACTTTCTTGCACGGATGAGGAGCTTGAGCAAGCTCTTCTCTCATTAGCAAAACGACAAGATGGAAGCGGTATTGCTCTTATAAGGACGAACGGTGAAGCTGCACTGGCAGTTTCCGAATCCTGCGCTCCGGCTATACGCGCCGAAAATGCAAAGGAGCACGAGCGCGAAATAGGAGATGCTGGACTTGAGGTTCTTGCCATACTTCTCTATCGCGGACCGTCCACGCGCGCTCAAATCGACTACATCCGCGGAGTGAACACTAGCACTACGCTGCGTACACTCCTGGCGCGGGGACTTGCCACGAGAACCGAGAATCCGGGCGATTCGCGCGAATATTTGTATCACCCGACCGCCGAACTTCTCGCGCATCTAGGAGCATCCAGTACGAAGTCATTGCCAAATTATGAGAAAATCACCGGGGAACTGCGGGCATTTGAGGAATCAAAAGATAAATCCGACGCTCGCCTATGACTGATGAAAGTATGACAATCCAGCCCGCGCTTGAACACGCGCAGGCAGATGAGAAAGGTACGGTTGTTTCTACCGGACACGGATTGATTCCTGTCATGTCGTTCCTTATGCTGTTTTTTGTTGCCGTCGCGGTAATAATGGAGCACGAGTATCAACCACCCGTCGGAACAACGGGCTCACAGGTTGCGGCCGCGGCCGCGGAAGAGAATCCATTTGAAGAATTGTCTCTAGTCTCTAAGGCCGCGATAGTCATAGACTTGAAAAAAAACAAAGTTCTTTTCGCTAAAAATCAAGATGTTCAACTGCCACTCGCATCGCTCGCCAAAATTGCTATGGTTCTTGCCGTCAGTGATTCGTTATCAACCAGCACAATGCTAACTATTCCTAGGGATACTGCTCCAGAAGGAAACGCGGAGCGTTTAGCAAAAGGGGAGCGATGGCGCGTACAAGACATAATTGATTTCACTCTCCTATCATCTTCAAACGAGGGCGCGGAGATTCTTGCAAACGCGGCCGAAACCGCAATACGCTTGAAATATCCGGATGCGGCGGAAGACGCCTCGACTGTCTGGCGTATGAACGCGCTTGCTCGCGAGCTTCTGCTTCAGCAGACTTTCTTTCTAAATGCGAGCGGTCTGGACATCAGTCCGACTCTTTCGGGCGCATACGGCTCCGCGCGAGACGTCGCCGCGTTGTTTGCATACGCGGCTTCGAAACACCTTTCTGTTTTCAGCAAAACGGCCAATGACGGAATTGTTTTAACATCGGCAAACGGACGGAGTACCGCGAGAGCATTCAATACCAACGAGGCGTATGGAGAAATTCCTGGACTCATTATGGGAAAAACTGGCTTAACCGACCTCGCGGGAGGCAATCTCGCAATTGTTTTTGACGCGGATTTAGGGCATCCTGTCGTAGTTGTTGTGCTCGGCTCCACGCGCGATGGGCGTTTCTCCGACATGCGCCAGCTAGTGTCAAAGACGAGAGAAATGATATCGGGCCAAAGCGGAAGTAACCCAAATTAGACATCCGATGTCTAATTTGGGTTGTAATTTGAGTTTTGCGGGAAAGTGGGCAGGAAGTACAATGGGTAAATGATATCCGACCTCACGCGAGTGCTTATTCCAGCCGCAACAGCTTTCATAATAGGAATTCTAGTGACCCCTATAATCACTCACTATCTATATAAATACAGAGCATGGAAGAAACATCCTGGCAAAATCGCTTTTGATGGCACGCAGGCGTCGGAATTCTACCGGCTTCACCGGCAAAACGAAGTAAAGGCCCCTCGCATGGGTGGAATTGTTATTTGGAGTAGCGTGCTTCTGACTATATTAGGAATTGCAATCATTGCAAAATTTGTGCCAAGCGTGAAAATTCTCGAGTTGGATTTTTTGAGCCGCGGTCAAACATGGATACCGCTCGCGGCACTTATTATTGGTTCTGCCGCGGGACTAATTGACGACCTGATGGTCATTCGTCCAAACAAGGATGGAATGGCTCTGCGCCTCCGGCTTTTTTTCGTCGTTTTACTTTCATCATGCGCGGGCTGGTGGTTTTGGCACAAGCTCGGAGTAACATCGGTCAACAATCCATTTGGAACTCCTTTTGAATTAGGTTGGTTGATTATCCCTTTATTCGTTCTAATTTCATTAGCGGTTTACGCGTCAGGAATTATAGACGGAATAGACGGCCTATCCGGAGGAGTTTTTGGGTCAATCTTTGCCTCGTACTCCATAATCGCATTCGCGCAAAATCAAATTGACCTAGCGGCATTTTCCGCCGCGATAGTCGGCGGACTGCTCGCGTTTCTGTGGTTCAACATTCCACCGGCCAGGTTTTATATGTCCGATACCGGCACAATGGGCCTTACGCTTTCATTGGCCGTTATCGCTTTTATGACCGACAGTCTGGGCGGGGGATTTGGAATAGCTGTACTACCGATTATCGGCGGCCTGCTCGTTCTGACAGTTGCTTCGAATATAGCGCAAATTGTATCGAAAAAATTCCTCGGAAAAAAACTCCTGCGCATAGCCCCTCTCCACCACCACTTCGAGGCAATAGGATGGCCGGGATACAAAGTCGTCATGCGTTATTGGGTTCTTTCCATAGTGTTCGCTTTTGCCGGTGTCATTATCGCCATAGTATCGATATGACAAAAAGAAGATCGCGCATCGACAAGCCGCTGGCGATTTTGATTTTTACTCTCTTGATCGGCGGAAGCATGATATTCGCGTCCGCGGCGTTCGGCTATCTCGCGCGCGGAAACGGAAATGTATCGTCAGTCGCATTCAATCATCTTGTTTTGGGTGCCGGTGTTGGATTGTTGGCACTAGTCGCAACTACTAATATCGATTATCGAGTATGGCGCCGCTTCGCGCCGCTTCTTTTCGTTCTCTCACTAATCGCCACAGGATTAGTCTTTTTGCCGCAGATAGGCCTTGAGCATGGAGGCGGGAGACGCTGGCTCGAGCTTGCCGGAATATCGTTCCAGCCATCAGAGGTTCTTAAGTTGGCAACTGTGTTTATGGCCGCCGCGTATTTTTCCGCAATACGCGCGCGAATACAATCTAGCTGGCACACGGTGGGGGGATTGATCGCTATTCTCGCTTTTCCATCGGTAATATTGATACTCCAGCCAGATATAGGAACTCTCGGCATTATTGTAGCAAGCGTGCTCGCAATATACTTTACCGCTGGCGTCTCTTGGAAATACATCGCGCTTACAGTGTGCATCGTGCTTGTGGCTCTCGGAGCCCTCTTTGTAATGAAACAGCATGTCCGGGACAGGATAACGACTTTCTTCTACCCCGCCCAAAATCAACAGGCAGAAGGGTATCAAATTAAGCAATCATTGATTGCTATTGGTTCCGGAGGACTGACAGGACGCGGATTCGGACAAGGAGTCCAGAAATTCACGTACCTGCCGGAGCCGATGGGGGATTCGATATTTGCCGTGGCTGGCGAAGAGCTGGGTTTTATAGGCAGTACGTCAATTGTTATATTATTCCTATTATTCGCGCTTCGAGGATTTACTCTCGCTTCACGTTCTCAAGACTTATTCGGAACGCTTTTAGGTGTCGGAATTACAACCTACCTTGTCAGTGAAGCATTTATTAATATCGCCTCAATGCTTGGCGTTCTACCGCTGACCGGAATACCCTTAACATTCATAAGCCAAGGAGGAAGCGCGATGCTCGTGTCGCTCGCGAGCGCGGGAATACTTCTAAACATCTCTAAACATTCCAACATTGGCCGCTAGACTGAGTCAAATGCAATTGTGTTAAACTGTAAGTATGCGCATCGTACTTGCAGGCGGAGGAACAGGGGGGCATTTTTATCCCCTCATAGCGGTAGCGGAAGCCATCGAGGATATAACAAAGGAGCGCGTTTTAATTGAGCCGGAGCTCTACTACGCGGGTCCAAGCGCTTTCGATTCTGAAGCAATGCACGAACACGATATCACTCTTATCTCTATTCCGGCCGGAAGATTAAGAAGGTATTTTAGCATCCAGAACTTTTTTGATATTTTCAAGACGATATGGGGCGCGTTCACGGCCACTATTCAGCTCTTTAAAATTTATCCAGATGTAGTATTTTCCACCGGTGGCTTCGCCGCGTATCCAGTGCTCGTTGCAGCGCGCGTACTTATGATTCCCGTAATCATATACGATGCCGACGCGCTACCGGGAAGAGTGTCTCTCTGGTCGTCAAAATTTGCTCGTTGGATTGCAATCGCACATCCAGACGCGGTAAAAGAATTCCCGGAGAATGTGCGAGATAGAATCGCAAGAACAGGACATCCAATCAGAAAGGAAATTGAGAAGCCTACCAACGAGGGCGGTCACGAATTTCTAAAACTTAGGTCAGATGTTCCAACAGTATTCATTATGGGAGGTTCTCAGGGTTCAGTAGCAATTAATAATGTAATTCTGAATGCTTTACCGGAACTAGTAAAAAGATATAACATCATTCATCAAACTGGCGTGACAAATTTAGAAGAAACTTCGCGCCTATCGAAACTTATCCTGCGAAATTCTTTTTTTGACAAGAGGTATCGCGCGTTCGGATTATTAAACACCCTAGCACTGAGGATGACGGCGGGAATATCCGCAGTGATAGTTTCGAGAGCCGGAAGCGGCTCTATTTTTGAAATAGCATCATGGGGAATACCGTCCATTCTTATTCCAATTCCGGAGGACGTCTCGCGTGACCAAAAAGAAAATGCGTTTTCATACGCGCGTAGCGGCGCGGCTGTAGTGTTAGAACAGCAAAATGTAACGGAGCATATTTTGATAGCGGAAATTGAGCGTATAACGGGAAATCCAGACCTAAAAAAGAAAATGTCGGCTGCCGCTCTAGCATTTTCACGCCCAGAAAGTGCCAGAAAACTGGCGACTATCATAGTCGACACAGCGCTAGAGCATGAACCCCGTTAAAGGTCTGGATATATGCAAAAATCCTACGAAACAATAGAGGCGCCAATGACATATTGCTTGCATGTTGGGCACATAAAAGATAATTCTTCAAATTATCTTTTATGCCCGACTTCTAACGGGGGAGCTCCTAAAGGTTCTCATCATGACTGAAAAAACCCGCGTTCGTTTTCCGCCAAGCCCGACAGGATACTGCCATGTTGGGACCGCGAGAATGGCCATCATAAATTTCCTTTTCGCTAAAAAGAATAATGGCACAATAATATTCCGAAGCGAGGATACCGATAAAGAGCGCAGCAAAAAAGAATATGAGGACGACATTAAAGATTCCCTAAACTGGCTTAAATTGAATTGGGACGAATTTTACAGACAGTCCGAGCGTTTTGAAATATATCGCAAGCACATACATTCTCTCGTTGATTCCGGTAAGGCGTATGTATCGGAAGAGGAGAGTAAAAAAGAACCGGGACAGATGGTAAGCGTAGTGCGTCTCAAAAACCCTGGTACCAGAGTCACATTTTCCGATATTATTCGCGGAGACATAACTTTTGATACTACCGAACTTGGGGATTTGGTGATAGCCAGATCGGTTGATGACGCTTTATATCATTTTGCGGTTGTCGTTGACGACGCAGAAATGAATATCACTCACATAATACGAGGCGACGATCATATCTCAAACACGCCTCGTCAGATACTCATTCAAGAAGCCCTGGGGTTCGAGAGGCCGCTTTACGCGCACTATCCGCTTTTGCTTGGCGCTGATAAATCAAAACTCTCAAAACGAACAGGGGATACATCTGTAAGAAGCTACAAGGAAAATGGTTATCTTCCGGATGCGTTTCTTAACTACATAGCGATTCTCGGGTGGACGCCAAAATCACAAAAGGAAATAATGTCGCTACAAGAAATGATTGCCGAGTTTGATGTCAAGGATCTACACAAAAGCGGAGCGGTTTTTGATATTGATAAACTGCGCTGGTTCAACCGCCAGTATTTGCTTAATATGCCAGAGAGTGATTTATCCGACTCCGTGCTTCGAATTATGGAGGAAGCTATCTTAAAGCGCGGACTGAATTGGAATTCTGAAATCGGTGTTCAATTGCTACCAATGCTTAGAGAAAGGATTTCCGTATTGGAGGACCTGAAAATATTGGCAGGCGATGGGGAATTGGACTACTTCTTTTCTAACCCGTTGTACGATCCTGCGGAGATACCAGGCAAAAAGGGGACAACTATATCAGCAATTAAACACCTGAGCGCACTGCGAAAAATCCTAGATGAGATCGCGGAAAGTGAGTTCAGAGAGCCGGAAAAGATAAAGGCTTCTGTTTGGGATTACGCTACAAAAGAGGGAACTGGCGCGGTACTGTGGCCATTCCGTTATTCGCTTACGGGACTAGCAAGATCTCCGGACCCATTTTTTGTCGCCTCAGTCTTAGGAAAACAAACCTCGATTGAACGCGTCGAGGCGGCAATATCCGCACTCGACTTATGAAAGTAGCTTGCTTCAGGATCTCGGCGTTCATAGCCGTTACTGTTATTATTATCGCTCCAGGTTTGCTTTTCGCTCAAACCGCCGATGAATTGCAGAGACAGATAGATGATCAGAACGCGCAAATTGCCATACTTAACAAAGAAATCCAGCAATACCAGACGCAGTTGGACGCGACTTCGCAAAAGAAACAGACTCTTCAAAATGAGTTAGATCAATTGAACATTTCTAGAAAAAAACTCACGACGTCTATTAGCGTAACAAAAAAACAGATTAGCTCCACTCAACTGCAAATTCAGCAGCTAAATCAAGGTATTGCTACAAAAGAGGGTTCTATAAGCGGATACCATGCGTCGCTGGCGGAAACGTTGAGGAGCTTGGATCTCGCCGATAATATTCCTTTTGCGCAATCCATGCTTTCGTCTGAATCTATTTCGGAAGCATGGGATGATGCAGAATCCGTAAATAAACTTCAGGACGCTATTCAAGATGATATCGCGAGACTTGCGGGAGAAAAAGAAACTTTATCGAAAACTAAAACTACTGCCGAACAAAAGAGGGCGCAACTGGAAAGGCAACGGAAAACCCTCGTTGTACAACAGGGATCACTGGATGCAACGCTCAAAACTCAAAAAGAGCTTCTGGCTTTAACCAAATCGCAGGAGTCAACATTCCAAAGCATTATCGCGCAAAAAAAAGCGCAAGAAGCGGCATTTGAGCAAGCTTTGAGCGACCTGCAGTCGAAATTGCAATACACAGTCAATCCGGCAGATATCTTGAAAGCCGGCAAAGGAATACTCAATTGGCCATTGGACTCAGTTAAGATAACTCAACATTTCGGAAACACTGTGTTTGCGAAAGCCGGTGGCTACAACGGCAAAGGTCATAACGGGACAGATTTTAGGGCACCAATCGGAACGCCAATTAAAGCGGCTATGTCTGGCGTTGTCGTTGATATAGGTAATACAGACTCTATTAGAGGATGCTATTCTTTCGGCAAATGGGTGCTTATACGCCATGATAATGGACTGGACACTATGTACGCGCACTTCTCGCAAATAGGAGTTACCGCGGGACAATCAGTAGGCACTGGCCAGGTAATTGGCTATAGCGGGCAGACTGGTTATGCTACCGGACCTCATTTGCACTTCGGTGTTTACGTATCTTCCGCGACTCAAATAATGAAACTTGGAGATGCGACGAATAAAAAGTCTCCATGTTCAAACGCCACGATGCCTATCGCGCCCCTGTCCGCCTATTTGAATCCGGAGAACTATCTCTAGGAAATACAAGAATTTGCAATTCTCAATTCTCAATTTGCAAATAAGGTTTCGAGTTCCAATTTTCAAAATATTTGACCATTGCGATTTGGGATTTCTTTGTAAATTGATCTTTGGAGCTTATGATTTCCCCTTCGGGGCAGGCCATTCGGTGTTGTTTATCGCTTTAACTTCTATCGCAGATGCCTTGCGGATATTTCTTAGCACATTTTTGGGAGCGACATCAAAATGGCGGCTATCATCAAGCGCTTCAACCAACCAGTCTAAATCCTCTTCCGCTGTAATCCATTTGGAAGGGGAGTAACGGCTTAAGTTAAACGGTTTGGAAAATAGACGCAGTGACTTAGCTCCATCGTCCATCATGTATTCGTGAAAGTAAGACATAGCAAGTTCTCGCACAGTTTTATACACTGGGTCGCGATAACGCAATATCGGATGATTCGTTTTGCTTATCGCACCCCATAGGCCTCCGCCAGTTGGCGGACTCTTGAATATCGCAACGACATGGTCTTCGTCGCGGTCTATAGTGACTAGGTCAAGCAACAAGGGTTTATGTCCATGGTAGGCAAAGGCCGTAGCGGCAAAAAGCGCTCCCTCAAAACAATGCGCGGTCTTTTCGCGAATAACGCGCCTTGGCGACATGTAGGTTTCTTTCTTCAATTCAAAATTTATCGGCAAAGTATCCAAATAATCCTGTATCTTTTGCGGAGAATTAAGTCTGGCAAAAACTTTGCGCTCAATAGGGGAGAGTATTGCCTTCAGCTTATTGTAATATGCCATAAGTCATCTATTATCAATTTCCTTTCAATTACTCTTTCCACTATGAAATTTCTCATGAATATCTCGAAGCCGTTTATTCGTAACATGCGTGTATATTTGAGTCGTTGCCACATTTTTGTGGCCCAAGAGCTCCTGGACGCTTCGCAGGTCTGCGCCGCGCGCCAGCAGGTCTGTTGCATATGTGTGTCGCAGAGTATGAGGCGTGACTTTTTTTGAAATGCCCGCAAGAATTGCATATCGCGATATCATCATCTGAATATATCGCACCGATAATCGCTTGTTCTCCGGGTCTTTGGAGCGCTGATTGATGAAGAGTGGTTTATATACATCACCGCGGGAATCAAGGTACTTGCGCAGCCACTGTGCCGAGTGTGGGGAAATGAAAATAGTCCGAACATGCTTTCCCTTACCCATTATAGAAAGTTCGTAAGTGCGCGTCGTATTTTTGTCTTTAAGAAATGACATTTGGTCGGCATTTAGCGAAACCAGTTCGGATATGCGCATACCGGATGAAAAAAACAATTCCATGATAGAGCGGTCGCGCAGTCCGGAGGGTGTTTTGGTATCCGGCACGAGCATCATGTTCTCCACATCGCTCACTTCGAGAAATGAAACGATTTCGTCTGATGTTTGCTTTGCAAGCTTGATTCTTGAAGACGGAAGAGTAGTGATG
>MFLD01000001.1 GCA_001781465.1 Candidatus Kaiserbacteria bacterium RIFCSPHIGHO2_02_FULL_49_16 | reverse complement strand
TGGCCTGTTATTGAAACGCCAAGCAATCTCTCCGCCTCGCAATTGTCCGTCCAATCTTTTGAAATGTAGTTGAACTTCGTGAGAGTTGATTGGTAAGTCCCGAGAAGCGTCGCTAACTTCGCTTTGCGAAGCAGAGTTTTCTCGGTGTCGCCCGCGCGCGCAATAACTTCGGACAAATTGCAAAACTGTTTGGATTGTAAAATGATTTCTCCACACGGGTTGGTGCCCACTTGCCCGATGAATCCGTTCTTTCTCCCATATTTCTTCCGCAGCAGTTTTAAACGGCGCTCCGGCATCGTTTCCGCAAGCGAGCCGCGGTTGAATATTCCCCGCTCTCCCGTTCCGCTTTTCATCAAAGCCACCCATTCGTCCATAAGCTCGGCGTTGGACGGCTTGGTCTCATATACGGCTGAATTATTGGCAACGGAGCGGTAAGGGTCCGTAAGGAAAAACTGGCCTTTTTTGGCGTCGCGAATCTCCACATCGTCCAAATCAGAGAGACTAATCATCGCGGTCCTCCGCACGCCGCCCGCAACCACGCACTCGCCTATTTTGCATATGATGTCGTGCGCGTCTATGTTGCGCAGGCGCCTTCCTTGTCGGCGCAAAATTCTTTCGCGCGCAAACGACAAGAGTGAACGAAGTGGCTCCGGACCGGACGCCTTGCCTCCCATAGTTTTCAATCGCGAGCCCGCCGGACGGATTTTAGAGAAATCAAATTCAATGTCTTTGCCCCCGTACCATGTGCGAAGTCCGAGTGTAAGCGCATCGCACCAGCCTTCTTTACTATCGGCAACGACATGAGTGCCCAATTTTTCTCCGGATTGTTTTTCAATCTGCGGCAACTGCTGAATGTTTTGGCTTTCAACTGCGTAACCTACTCCGCATCCTTGCATTGACAAATACATTATTTCCGCAAAGTCCTCGAGCTTCGAGGGCGCGGTGAAAGAGCAATTATAAAAACAGGTATTGCACTTGCGCGCGGGGTCGCCTGAAAATTGCATCGCGCGCATAGACGGCATAACTTCCTGCGCGAGAATCGCCTCGCGCACTTCTTTATATTCTCTCGTCGTCAACTTGTCGCCGAGATTTTCTTTCATGAAATTTACATATCGGTCGACTGTTTCAATCCATGTTTCTCTGCGCTGTTCAGATTCCACCCAGCGCGCATATGTGCGAAGGTATACAAATTCGCCGAGCGGATTATTTTTGAAATATCTTTTGCTTTCGGCCGCGAGTTTGCGGACGTGCTCCGGTACCGCACCCTGCTCTTTGCGAACTTTGGCCCTCTCCGCTCGGTAGAGAATGTATGCCTTCGCCGCGCCCGCGTAATCGGCAAGAATCAGCTGGCGCTCCACTTCGTCCTGGCATCCTTCTACTGTCGGCAGGAAATTCTTGTAGGTTTTAGCAATGCGCATCATTTCTCCAGCGACTTTATGAGCGACAACTACTGCCTCGTCTTCCGAACCCTCGTTCGTCGCAAGCATCGCTTTGTAAATTGCGTTAACTACTTTATCAAATTCAAATGGAACGATGCGTCCGTCGCGTTTTTGTACATTTGGAAGATATTTTTTGTAAACGCGAAGAGCAGGGCCTCCGCTTGCAGATGATACTCTCGTCCTCAAGGAAACTCGAGCCGCGTCTTTCGCGACCCTTATGTTGGAAACTTGATTCGTCATGCGCATACCCGTTATTAAGTGAATCTTTTTTTAGGGACGTTCATTGTAACTCCGGTTTTTTAAGCGTGTATGAAGAGCGGACTGTTGATAACTCTCTACAACACGATTTTCGCGTTCGAGCGAACAGCGCTTTGTGCTGTTTTAGCTTCAAGACACGCCCCGCGCTTTCGCGCAATGGACAAAAGGCGCTTTTTTGACTTCTAGAGCCGAACAATGTCTCCCACTTTCACACTATACGCCTCTACAAACCCACTTGGAAGCTCCAAAACATAGCGCGCAGGCACTTTAGGAGAAAAAACTGTCGGATACGTCCCGGGTCCGACCTTGTCAACCATATCTAAAATCTCACCTTTATCGGAAAGCCACAAAATGTCGATTGAAAAGAGCATGTCTTTCATCCAGAATCCATATTTTGCCGCCATGTCAAATATAAAAAGCATGCCCTCGTTCGTAGCGAGTCCCGTTCGTCCGCCAAGACCTTTTACCCTGTCTTCAGGGGTTGAAACTACTGAGACGCGGATGTCTTGGCCCGCGAGTTGGATGATTCGTAAACCAATCTCGGGGTTCAACGCCGTGTTCGTAATAACATTATGCGGAGCAATAAATGCAATGATACCGACTATAGCTCCCAAAATGAGTACGGTCTTAAAGATATTCTTCAAATTCATAGTTACGCACTTCCATTTCTATATCATATAGAGAAGTACGATGGACATAGAGACGAACGAGACGAGCCAGTAGCCCGCATTGATGAGAAAAAGCGATACCGGTTTTTGCTCCCACAAAACAATTCCCGAAAGCGCCGGCACGACGAATCCCGCCCACGCATAGAATCCAAGTTGAATAGCTCCTCGCACATCGTAAGTCCCGAGTTTAGATAGAAAAGTGGAAAGAACGTAGGCAGCGAGCATGCTTGCTAGAAGCGCCAGAGCCGCGTTCACGCGCATTTTCTTTTTGCCGCGTTCGGCAGTTTCCGGAGTGATTTCGGATAACCTCATCCAAACACTTCCGAAAACACGTGGGTGATACCAGATGAAACCTATCCCCGCGGAAACTATTCCGGCAAAAAGTATCTGTAGAACATTAGATAGAAGCATGAATAATCATTTTCTCTCTGATATAATTAAGGATTAGATTAAGTCTATCTTAATTTGTCTTGATGTCGATACCACCAACTCCTTCGATGAGGTCTCGTTTGACAGCAAGGCGGACGATAATCCAGTGAAGACTTATGAAAAATGAAGATTTATTCTTTCTTGCTTTCTTTCTAACAATCCTAGCGGTACGGCTTTCAGTAGTAATTGTGCCTGAGGTTGATATTCTTTTCAACAATATTATCATCCACCATTTTTGGTTCGGGTTAATTATAGCCGGAATCAGCTTCCTATTTACAAAGCATACATTGTGTACATTACTGCTTTTGGCTGTAGGGACTGGATTAATGATGGATGAATTGATCTTTGTATTACTGGGAGCTGGACACGATAAAGAATATTGGTCTATTCCATCACTGCTTGGCGTGTTCATTGGAGTGCTTGCAGCTTTCTTGCTTAGGAGAAAAATTGTTGCCTTTCTGGCTTAAAGATGTTTTTCCGGCATTTCTATGCATAAGTTTTGGTTGTATCGTGTTCTAATGTAATTTCAAACATAAATCCACGGTGGTCTGAAAAGGTCTCCGGCAAGACTTTGAAATTCCTGTGATTTATATCGTGCGACACAAGCGCATAATCTAACTCCATGCGAGGATGATACGAGGGATAGGTTGCCTTATGTTTATAATTCAAGGATAACAGTTTGTCTTTTTCTAAAATGCCTTCTATTTCCCTACTCCCTCCAAATGTATTGAAATCTCCCAGACAAACGGTTGACTTGTGACGAGTTAATATCTCCTTCAACTCTGTAATTTGCTTACCGCGAATATGTTTGCGCAACGACAAGTGCACCAATATTAGATTAATTTTGTTATCAACCGTCGCTTTAAGGATTGCCCTTTTTGTGCCGTGCTCGAATAACATCCCGGGGCTCTGTTCCAGAGGATATCTAGAAAATAACAGGTGAACATTTTGAATGGGAAGGAATTTGCGCCATATACCCTTTCCATACTTATCCTGCTCGCAAGAGTAAGGATAATGGTGGTGTAAAATTTTCTTAAGATAGGTATATTGATTGTAGTTTAATTCCACGAAAGCTACTACGTCTGGCCTTTCATGAAGAACACAGTCGATTATTGGCGTGAGAGACTTCTTTGTTACCCTTATATATCTCCAAAACAGCAACAGGTATTCGCTGTATCTTCCGGTAAGTCCCGTCGCATATCCGCAGTTAGCAAATAGTATTCGCATTGAGTCTGATCATACAGCATTCCAGATGTTTTTGTTATTCGGTAAAGGGAAAACTAGATTTCAATTTATTTCAATGTCGATGTGCCGGACGGAGGGAAAACGCTTTTTGAGGGTCACTTCAATCTCGTCAATCTTCTTCCCCATGAGCCGCGGTATCCTATCGGCATAGTCAACGCAGAATCGCTTGAACGCCTCATAATCATTTTTTACCTCTTCGTATTGTTCTTTGAGATATTTGCGCTGATACGCTTCTTTGAAAAGAGCGGGGCCGTTGAACTCAACCTCGCACTTGATTCGATACACTCCGATTCCCAAAACGGAAGATTTGAAATCAATCACGCGCTCGATAGCGGGCTCCGCGACCAAAGCGGAAATGATTTCCTCTCGTTCTTCTTCCGGAATTGAACGGCCCAGAAGATAAGAATGATTTTTAGTTATTAGTATTATCGCTGTTGCCGCCAAAAGCACTCCTATCACAAGCGACCCGAGCGCGTCCCATAAAACATTCCCCGTATAATAGGACGCGCCGATGCTCGCGGCCGCGACAATGACTCCAAGCACCGCAACCGCGTCTTCAAGATAAACCGCGAGGGTGGAGGGGTCAGCGACGAGAATCCTCTCTCTCCATGTCAAATTAGGATATGAATTCTTTAGTCCGCGCGCCGCGATCCACCATGTAAATAATTCGATTAGAAAAGACGCTCCGAGTACGACAAAAACTATTGAATGTATTTCGAGCGGTTGCGGGTTGATTAGAGAAGATATTCCTTTGTAGAATGTAATGCCGGCTCCTATGAAAAAAATCCCGCACGCCGAAATAAGCGCCCAGAAAAATCTCTCTCGTCCGTATCCATAGCCGAAGTCAGGGTCGGGCTCTTTGTAAGAGCGCCTTACTCCTATCAATATAAGAAGCTGGTTTAGCGTGTCAGCAAAGCTGTGTACGGCCTCGGAAAACATTACGCTCGAGCCGGACGCGAGAGCCGCGCCCGTCTTTATGAACGTGACGAGCGCGTTGCCTACAATCGCCGCTACGACTGGGATTAGTCCAACAGTTCGTACTGCCATATAGCAACTCTAGCACAATCTCCGCCGTCGCCCTCCCTTTTTGGAACAAAAAAGCTAAGTTTTAATACACGTCAAGATTTCGCTCCACATAATCCCACATGTATTTAGCGACATTGATAGGCGCACCCTCTATCGGGTCATGGTGCAAATTTATGAACGGAGTTGAATTGCATTCTATGATGCCCCAGCGTTGGCCAATCGGCGATTTTTCAATGTCGGGAATTATAAAATCAAATCCAATTATCGGGTCGCCAACTACGGCCGCCGCGGCTTCCAGAATCTTTTTTGTCTCGATATTTGTTTGTTTCGTTACTTCCGCGCTATGTCCACCATAACCAACGCCAATAGACGCAAGAAGATCAACGACCTCGCCTGAAACAGGAACTGTATCAAAATCACCCCCGGTGCGTGATAGGAAGTCTTTGTGCCTCTTGTCCAAAACAATCTCCGAAACTTTGTTATGTTTTTTTCTATTATTATCTTCTGTCAATTGAGAAATTGTTTTGACTCCATCACCAACGACGCGCGGCGGATCGCCACGTAAAACACCAGCCAATTTCCCATCAATCATCGTCGCGCGATACACGCTTCCATCGATGTGTTCTTCCATAACAACATAGTAAGAAATTTGTTTGGCAATATCGAATGCTTTTCTCAATTGATCACGGGTGTAGATGTGAGTCGTCGTGTGTCTTCCGCGCGAACCAAGCCGTGGTTTTACAATCACCGGTTTTTCCAGCGTCTGAAAAGCGCGCTCGCAATCATCATAAATTGTAAAGCTTCCTCCTCTCGGCACAGATATTCCAGCACCCCAAAGCTTCTCCTTCAGAATGGCTTTATCGTCCAGCCACCAGTCGGAACCGGTGCGCGTGTAAATCGGTCGCGGCAGACTGGAAAAATAGATCTTGTGGCCCATTACGTTCGCAAGATATGAGTCTGTTTGTTTTCCTAAAAATTTGATGCCCTTTATTTCTATTCCTCGACGAAGGGCCTCTTCCCATAGAACTCTCCCGCGGGCCGTACCTGCATAACTGGGATCGCTGTGGATTTTAATTAGGCCTAGACTGCGGAAACTAGCTAAAAACGCCTGGAAGGCATACTTGACCAAGTATCCGAAAATCTTCTGTTCTCTTTCTCCACAAACTGCGAGATACAGGCGATTTGCCGGAACGCCGAACGAGTTGTTCACCCACGCGGAAAAATGCGAAACCGGATTATTGCCGCAGTGAATGCATTGTTTTGCCATAAGGAATTTGCTCCATGGTATACCCCGTGAGATATTCACACCACCACCTAGCGGTGCGTCATAGGCTCGATGTATACTGTAGAGTATGACTGGTCACTAATTTGCGGCTTTAGTTTCTACTCTGGGATTAGCTTTCGCGCTTTTTGCGTTTTTTTGTTTAAAACATGTGTGACTGTTTGGTTTCATAATCTAAACACATTTGTAATGCTTTTGGGAATCTCATCCTTGCGGTGCGTGACGAAAATTAAACTTGCCTTGTGATGTTTTTCGATTGAATCAATTGCTTTCAAAACTCGGTCGCGGTTTTTGACATCGAGCCCTTGGCAGGGCTCGTCGAGAACGAGCAGGCGCGGGCTCTTCACAAGCGCCCGCGCCAGAAGTGCCAATCTCTGCTCCCCTTCTGAAATTTCCTCAAATGGTTTTCTGGCGCGCAAGGAGAGGCCAAAACTCTTTATCCACGCGAGAGCGATTTTGCGCTGGCGCGAATTGCACTTTTTATACAAACCAATCGAGTCAAACCATCCGGAACATACGACATCGATACACGAGGCGCCCGTTGGATAGTAAATTTGCAGTTCAGGGGCAACCCATCCGATTTTCTGTTTAATATCCCAGATGCTTTCTCCGGAGCCACGCCGTTTGCCGAAGATTGTTATGTCGTTGGCGTACGCCTGCGGATTGTCTCCGATTATGAGACTAAGGAGAGTCGTCTTGCCGGCACCGTTCGGCCCCAAGAGCGCCCATTTTTCGTTCTCTCGAACCGTCCAATTTATTCCGCGAAGAACTGGGATTTTGTTGTATGAGACACTCACATTTTTCATCTGAACCAGTATTCGGCTCTCCTTTCCGCTACGACTATTGGCTCGCATAGAGGTCGGGAGTTTCCCGCGATTGCCAATACCGAAAACGCCCATTTCTTGTAAAAAGCCCTGCGATATCGTGCCATCGTTTTTTATGCGAAGAACATTCGTGATGCCGGATGGAATTAGGTCGCGATTCGTACCTGCTATTATGATGCGCATTTTGCTTCGCATCAGAGATTTGAGATTTCGCGCCAACCGCGCCCGAAAACTTTCGTCTAGGCCTTCAAATGGATTGTCGAGAATTAGAAGCCGAGGATTCTGAAGCAGTGCCCGCGCGATTCCCAGCTTGCGCCGTTCGCCGTTGGAGAGTTGGAAAAGTTTCCTCTCAAGCAAAGATTTCAAGCCAAGCTGTCGAATGACTTTTCGTCTCCGTGCAGGAAACCCAGCATCTTGCCTTGCCTTCGCGATGACGAAGCGATTCGTGTGCCGAATGCCCTGCGCCGAAAGCAAATCCGATACTGATGGCGCATCTTCATTTAGGCCGACATTCCATCGTTCTTGATAAAACACCTCACCGCTTAAACCCCTTCTTCCCGTCCCGAATGCCACAAACGCAATCTGGTCTTGCGCTGAATTGCGATTTTCGTTCCCTAAAAAGTGATGTGTGATATTTCCTTTTGCGACAGGAAGAGTGCCAGCGAGCGCCTTTAAGAGAGCCGACTTGCCCGAACCATTCGGGCCAATTACAGCCCAGTGCTGGTTCGCTAGTATTTCCCAGTTCAGGTCTTTAAACAAAACCTTCTCGCGCAAACGGATTAAAACATTTTCGAGAGATATGAATGGTTTGGATTTTTGCATAGCCGCAGAGAGCATCGGCTATTTTCGCGTGGCGAGCGCGAATCGGTCGAAGTAGCTCTCAATGTCCTTGAGCGCGGAGCCGTACAGCGTGCCGCCGGAAACCGCATCGCAGAATACCTCCCGCGCGCGCGCGATTTCACGCAACCGGCCACGCCAGCGCGGGTCGGCGAGCGTGAGGTCGAAGAGCTCGAGCGCGCGGTCGCGCGCAGCGATAAACCTGCCTTCGTTTTTTGCCTCTGCCACGCGAGCGCGATGCACTTCGCTTCCGATGTTTCCGAGTTGCTCGGCGAGCGAAAAATTCTGCCATCTGCCACTCGCCAACGAACTATGCTGGAACGCCATATCAAAAATTATTCGTTCACGATGCGGCTTACAATACTTCGGATTTTCGCTCGAGTCGCTTCATCTTCTACGCCGCGCGTGCGATTACCGAATGCGGGCTTGAGATTGATCATAGAATCAAATTCTACGAAATTCTCTCCTTGTTCGGCCGGGTAAAGATTGATTCCCCAAATATCTTCGCGCTTTGACGCCTCTTTTTCGATGAGTTCGGCTTCGGCATCAGCGTGCAGTTCGGCTCCGAGCGCAAGCACTTCTTGCCGCGTGTCAACCGCCGCTTTCACAAGGTCGCCAAACCGCTCATTGGCGATTTTCTGCAATTCATTTCTCGAAATGTTGTTTTTAACTATCTGTATCTCCATAGCCGAATTATCATAACATCCATACTCCCCTCCTGCTCAAGATTTCTTCCAATTCTCGGGGCGAAGCGAGCGCACTGCGGCGCCCGTCTGCCACATTTCCGATTCGCGAATTTCTTTGAGTTCGGCATCGAGCTTTTGTTTGTAGTCGGGCTGGCTGTTTGCCTTTAGAGTGATTCTGGCCTCTTTGCCGGAAAAAACGCTCTTGTACAGCTCCTTAAATACGGGCTCCACGGCTTTGCGGAATTTGTGCCGCCAGTCCAGAGCTCCGCGCTGCGCCGTGGTACTGCAATTGGCGTACATCCAATCCATTCCGTTTTCTCCTACGAGGCGAATCAAGCTCTGCGTCAGCTCCTCGACAGTTTCGTTGAACGCTTCGCTTGGGCTGTGCCCGTGCTTTCGCAGTTCGTTGTACTGCGCTTCCATCACGCCCGCAAGAGCCCCCATCAAAATCCCGCGCTCGCCCGTGAGGTCGCTGTAGACTTCGTTTTTGAAAGTGGTTGGAAATAGGTAACCAGCGCCGAGCGCGATGCCGAGCGCGAGCGCGCGCTCCTTCGCGCGCCCCGTCGCATCCTGTTCCACCGCATAACTCGCGTTGATTCCGCTGCCGTTTAAAAAATTTATCCGCACGCTTCTGCCCGAGCCCTTGGGCGCCACGAGTATCACATCCACATCTTTCGGCGGAACGATGCCAGTCTGCTTGTTGAATACGATTCCGAAGCCGTGCGAAAAATAGAGAGCATCTCCTTTTTTGAGACACGGCTTTATTTTCGGCCATGTCATCATCTGTCCCGCATCCGACACGAGGTACTGTATTATCGTCGCGCGCTTGGTCGCGTCCTCGAGCGAGAAAAGAGTTTTCCCCGGAACCCATCCGTCCTTTATCGCCTTGTCGTAGGAGGGGCTTACGGATTTTTGGCCGATGATTACATTGATGCCATTGTCGCGCATGTTGAGCGACTGGGCAGGCCCTTGCACGCCGTATCCGAGTACGGCAATAACTTCGTTCTTCAAAATTTTTCGCGCCTTGTCGAGCGAAAATTCATCGCGTGTCACAACATCCTCAACCACCCCGCCGAAATTTATCTTTGCCATGTCTTAGATTTTCTTAAAACGACATTATAACGTGAAATTGCGTTTTGTAGAAATTTTAGCTGCTTTTTATGATTTCAATTTTTCGTTCCGTACTCTTTGGGAAGTCTGCATATCTGCCGATGCGATATTCTTTTTCGGATGGATACACGCGTCCAACTTCAACAGCTTCCGCCGGATAGTAAGGAAGCTGCCCAATGGATTTAAAAATATTCTCGAAGATGTCAAAACAAAAAGTCTTTTCGTTCCATACATAAAGGTCCAAGTCGCGGATTAACAGCAGAAGTAGTACGGCGGAACTTGAAATCACGACAGTTACAACATCAAAAAATAATTCCCCTGTGCGAAGGCCATAGAGCGAGAAAATGAACGAGAAAGCTAATGCCCAAAGAATAATCCACTGAAACGCGGAAAGGCATTTAGTTCCAAGGACAGTGAGCTGTTGTCTGGCGGCGATAATTGACCCCATATTCTCTCGAATAACGCCGTGCAATGTATCAAAGTATTTATTATATGGAAGCTCTATCATAAAGGCCTCAACGGACTTAAATTTGTCGTTAGTCGATTTCGCATAATCGATTATTTCAAAATCAAAAGCATGCCTTATGAATGCATCTATCAGTAAAGCGAGTTTCCCTGCAAATTGCCTATCATAAATTACAACATTTTGATGCAGGGAAATCCATCCCGCGGCTTCGGTCGCTAATATATTTTTCACGCTATTGTAATCTGTTGTGGTTACGACAATGTAAAAACCGGCAATTATGCCGAACAGAAATGCCACAACCGTTAGAACTGTATTTCCTAATTCCGCTGGTATAAAAGTGCGAGGAACAATAAACAAAAGTCCTGTAAATATTGCTACCGATATTAAAAATATGTTTCGTGTACTCATGATTAAATGGGTCGATTATCAAAACTGTCCGTAATCGCGCCTTGGCTTGCGGAAGATACCAATTCTATGTATTTCCGCAGAACTCCGCGCTTATATTTCGGCTTCGGTTGTTTCCACTCCCGCCTGCGGCGCGCCAGTTCTTCTTCCGACAATTCGACAACGAGAGTTTTCTTCTCGGCATCGATTGCAATTATGTCGCCGTTTTTAATGAGCCCAATTGTTCCGCCGACATACGCTTCCGGCGCCACATGCCCTATGACGAGGCCGTATGAGCCGCCGGAAAATCTCCCGTCAGTGATAAGAGCGACGGAATCTCCAAGCCCTTGGCCGATTATCGCAGAGGTGACGGAAAGCATCTCGCGCATGCCGGGCCCCCCTTTCGGCCCCTCGTTTCTGATTACAATAGTGTCTCCAGCAACTATTTTGCCGGAATTAAGCGCCTCAAAAGATTCTTCTTCGCTCTCAAAGACTTTGGCCGGCCCGCGGTGCGTGAGTTTTTTGATTCCTTTAATTTTCGCAACCCCGCCTCCCGGCGCCAAATTGCCGTGCATCACGACAATCGGCCCGCGCGCCATAACCGGATTCTTGATGTCGTGAATAACCGGCGTAATGGAATGCACTTTTTTGACGCCTTTCAGATTTTCCGCAACCGTTTTCCCTGTCACTGTGATGCAATCGCCGTTGATGAGCCCAGCGTCAAGAAGTTCCTTCATCACGGCAGGAATGCCTCCGGCCTTGTGCAAATTTACAGTCAGATATTTCCCGCCCGGCTTCATATCCGCGAGAAGCGGAGTGCGGTCGGAAATGCGGTTGAAATCTTCCATTCCAAGTTCGACTCCTGCCGAGCTCGCCATCGCAAGAAGATGCAAGACCGCGTTCGTCGAGCCGCCAATTGCCATCACGACTGTGATTGCGTTCTCAAATGCTTTTCTAGTCATAATGTCGCGTGGCTTCAATCCGCGCTTTATTAGTTCAGTCACTTGCTTCCCTGCCCTCGCGCATTCGTCTCGCTTTTCTTTTGTGATAGCGGGGGTCGTCGAGCCGTATGGAAATGACATTCCCATCGCCTCAATCGCTGAAGACATCGTGTTGGCGGTGTACATTCCTCCGCACGAGCCGGGACCGGGGCAGGCTTTGCACTCCACTGCTTTTAATTCTTTGGCGTCGATTTTCTTCGCCTGATACTGCCCGACCGCTTCGAAAATGCTCACTATATCAACATCCTTCCCGTGCAAGCGGCCCGGCATAATTGTTCCTCCGTAGACAAAAATGCTCGGCGTATTCACGCGCGCGAGCGCCATTAAACAGCCGGGCATGTTTTTGTCGCATCCGCCGATTGCGACAATTCCGTCGAAGCGCTCCGCACCTGCGACGACCTCAATAGAATCGGCGATAACTTCTCGGCTCACGAGAGAATATTTCATTCCCTCATGTCCCATCGCGATGCCGTCGGAAACCGTTATCGTCCCGAATGTCTGCGGTACCGCTCCTGCCTTGCGCGCCCCCGCGTGAACCGCTTTCGCGAGTTTGTCGATGTGCATGTTGCACGGCGTCACCTCGCTCCAAGTACTCGCGATTCCTATTATCGGCTTATCGAAGTCTTTATCTTTAAATCCCGTAGCGCGAAGCATGGCGCGGTTGGGTGCGCGGCTTGTCCCTTCTGTCATTACCGAACTCCGCGGTTTTAGGTTTGGGGTCTTGGTCATGTTTGTTTTGTAGAAGTATACCCGCGTTGGATAATAAGTTCAATCCAGCATATACATCGCCGCTTCATGCATAATCTCTAGCTCTGCATTGCGAGAGCCGGAAATTTGCAGTATATTCACGCGAGCGGGGTGGAGCAGTAGTAGCTCGCAAGGCTCATAACCTTGAGGTCGCAGGTGCAATTCCTGTCCCCGCAACACGGCTGTGATGCCCGAAATGTAGACCGTCAGGCGTCAGAATTGGTACGGTACCGGTCCCCATGGTCACTCAAAAAACCGCGCAAATGCACGCGCGGTTTTTTGATGATGTAGCATTTCCAACATATATTCAGTGCAAGTCCGATTCTCTCCAAAATGGGCGATTCGTGTT